>JAXDGF010000353.1:0-15486 GCA_034665165.1 Solirubrobacteraceae bacterium
CGCCCCGCCGCGCCGGCCCGCGGCACCAGCGGCACGATCGGCGCCCGCGCGCTCGCCTTCGTACGCCGCCTTCCCGACCACTCGCTCACCGACAGGCTCGTCCGGGGCCGCGCGTGGATACCCGTGCTCGGCGTCCTCCTGGTCGGGATCGTGGCTCTGCAGGTGTCGATCCTGCGGCTGAACGCGAGCATGGGGCGCGCCATCGAGCAGTCCACGACGTTGCAGACGAAGAACGGCGAGCTCCGGGCCCAGGTGGCCTCCCTCGGCTCCGTGGCGCGCATCGAGCGGATCGCGTCCGCCATGGGCATGGCGATGGCCACGCCGGCCCAGATCAGCTTCCTCTCGCCCGGGGCTGGCGGGGCCCGGGCTAGGGCCATCGCGAACATGACGGCGCCGACCTCGGCCGCGCTGGGCGTGGCGCAGGCCGCAGCCTCGACCGCCGCCACGGCCACCACCGGCGCGGCGAGCACGGCTGCAACGACGACCAGCGCGACCAGCACCTCGGGCACCTCGGCTCCACCCACCACAGGCTCTCCGGTCTCGACTCCGCCGACCGCCTCGACGCCCGCCGCCGGCACCTACCCCGCGACCGGGGGAACCGCCCCAGCCGGCGCCAGCCCCACCGGCGCTACCCCCACCGGCGCCGCCGCGACCCAGCCCGCCGCGGGCGCCGTCACGGGAGCTGCCACTCCCGCTCAGCAGTCCTCCGGTGGAGCCTCCTCCGCCGGCGCCGGAGGTTGAGCGCGCGCCGTGGGCGTGATCGATCGCCGCATCGGGGTCATCTTCGTTGCGTTGGTGGCCCTGCTCGCGCTTGCGCTCTCGCGAGCCGCCTATCTGGGGACGATCAAGGCCGGCACACTGCGCGCCGACGCCGCGACCCAGCAGGTCACCACTGTTCCGGTGCCCGCCATCAGGGGCGCCATCTCCGACGCGACCGGCACCGAGCTCGCGGTCTCGCAGACGGCTGACGATGTCGTCGCCGACCCCTTCCTGATCAAGCGCTCGCGGAAGCTGAGCGCGGCGGAGCGACTCGCACCGCTGCTCGGGCGCCCGCAGCCCAAGGTCCTGGCCGAGGTGTCCGAGCACCGGGGCTACGTCGTCCTCGCCCATGCTCTTCCCACGGCTCAGGCGAAGGCGATCATGCGGCTGGGTATCCCGGGCCTCAGCCTCGTGCCCGAGGTGACCCGCTCCTACCCTCAGAGCTCGGTGGCGTCGCAGGTGATCGGCACCGTCGGCCAGGCCGATCAGGGCTACAGCGGCATCGAGTATCGCTACAACACCATTCTCGGCGGCAGCGCCGGCGTGCGCCGCGTCGTCTTCGACGCGCTCGGCCAGCCGATCTCGATCGACGACGTTCGCTCGGCCGCGGCCGGCAAGCCGATCACGCTCACGCTCGACTCGGCGCTCCAGGCCGAGGTCGAGCAGGTTCTCGCCGGGGTGGGCTCGACGTACGCGCCCAAGGGGGCCACGGCGATCGTCATGAACCCGAACACCGGGGGCATCCTCGCCCTCGCGAACTGGCCGAGCGTGGACCCCAACACCGTGAGCGGCGGGAACGCCGCCAACATCACCGACGCTCAGCTCCACGATCTCCAGAACCGTGCCGTCACCTTCAACTATGAGCCGGGGTCGACGTTCAAGGCGATCACGGTGGCTGGGGCCCTCCAGAACGGCACCATCACTCCGAGCACCAAGTTCGACATCCCGCCATACCTCCAGGTCTATAACCAGCAGATCCACGACGCCGAGACCCACGGCTATGAAACCCTGAGCGTCGCCCAGATCCTCAAGGTCTCGAGCAACATCGGCGCCGACGAGATCGCCATGAACAAGCTCGGTTCTTCGCGCTTCAACTACTGGATGCACCGGTTCGGATTCGGCGCCACCACCGGGGTCGACCTCCCGGGCGAGGCGCCGGGCGTCGTACCGGCCTTCTCGCACTGGTCGGGCACGACGATCGCCACGCTCCCGTTCGGCCAGGGCCTCGAGGTCACGCCCATCCAGATCGCGAACGCGTACGCGGCGATCGCGAACGGCGGCATGCTCCGTACGCCCCACATCGTCTCGTCGATCGCCGGCAAGCCCGTCGCCCTCCCGCCCGCGCACCGGATCATCTCGCCGGCGGTCGCCTCGCAGATGCGGGAGCTGCTCCGAGGCGTGTACGCCGACGGCGGGACCGCTTCCGGAGCCGCGATCCCCGGCTTCGACCTCGCCGGGAAGACGGGTACGGCGAACGTCGTCGTCAACGGGCAGTACTCCAAGAGCCAGTTCATCGCCTCGTTCGTCGGCTTCGTCCCCGCGAGCGCCCCCAAGCTCGAGGTCATGGTCATGGTCGACGAGCCCTCCCAGGGTTCGATCTACGGCGGCGCGGTGGCGGCGCCGGCATTCGCGCAGATCGTCGGCTGGGCCGTCCCGTATCTGGGCATCAACCCGTGTCCGGCGCCGTGCTCGACCGTCGCCGAGTCGTTCGGGCAGCCCACGGGCCCCTAAAGCTCCCGAGGCCCGCCGAGCTCTCGCCCCAGGGCTTGCAGCCGCTTGTCCCACTGGCCTCCCACCTCGGCCATCCACGAGACCGCGTCCGAGAGCGGCGCGGGGGTGACGCGGTAGCGGACCTCACGCCCGCTGCGCTCGCGGTCCAGGAGGCCGGCGTCGGCGAGCGCGGCCAGGTGCTTGATTACCGCCTGCCGGGAGATCGGGAGCTCCGCCGCCAGTTCCGTCGCGGTCGCCTCGGGGTGATCGGAGATCGTCGCCAGCAGCCGTCGTCGCGTGGGGTCGGAGAGGGCGCCGAAGACGGCGCCCGCGTGATCGGTGGCGTCCACTTAGCGGGTGGCGACGAGCTCGGGACCGTGGGAGGCGCTGCCGGAGCCGAACAGGGGAGTTCCGACGGCATCCACGAGCTCGAGCGGCCGCGTCTCGACTACGCGCAGTCGAGTTCCGCCCGGGGCGGGCTCGAGCGTGAGCTCGACGCGGGTGGCCGGCTCGTCATCGTCGCTCGCCCACCAGAACGCGGGCAGGTGGATGAGGAGAGCGCCAACCTCATCGTCGCGCAGCTCGTCCACCTCGAATCCGACGACCCCGACAAGGACATCCACCTCTACATCAATTCCCCCGGCGGCTCGATCTACGCCGGTCTCGCCATCTACGACACTATGCAGTTCATCCGCCCCGACGTACAGACGATCTGCTACGGGATCGCAATGTCGATGGGGTCGCTCCTGCTCGCGGGGGGCGCGCCCGGCAAGCGGATGGCGCTCCCCAACAGCCGCATCCTGATCCACCAGCCCTCGGGAGGATTCGAGGGCCAGTCGAGCGACATCGAGATCCACGCTCGCGAGGTCCTCGCTCTACGCGTGCGGGTCGACGAGCTCTACGCCAAGCACACCGACCAGTCGATCGAGCGCGTGCACGCCGACATGGAACGTGACCGCTACTTCACGGGGGAGGAGGCGCTCGCATACGGGCTTGTGGACCGGGTCATCGAGCGCCGCGAGCTCGGGCGGGGAGCGCGCGGGTTCGGCCAAGTTTAGGACCCCCTCCGCCGCCTCTAAACTCACCGCGATGCCCGATCTCGGACGCACGGCGGTGGGAACCTGGAGCGGCGGGCGCTTCATGCGCTTCGGCGAGGCCGTCGACGACGAGCGCTTTGCCCGCCTCGTGCGGCCGGACGATGCGATCTCGACCGTGATAACCGCCGACGTCTACGGCAACGGCGAGGCCGATCGGATGCTCGGTGCCGCGATCGCCGGCCTTCCGCGCGAGCGCATGTGCGTGGTCGGCGCCGTCGGCCACGACTTCTACACGGGCGAGCGCGACGGGGCCAAGGGCTTCCCGCGCTTCACCGACCCGCGGCTCCGCGGCCCCTCTGAGTACGGCGACTACCTGGCCATGGCCGCCGAGCGCAGCCTCGAGCGCTGCGGGATCGACGCCTTCGATCTCCTTCTCCTCCACAACCCCGACCGGATCGGCTATACGAGCGAGGACGTGTGGCAGGGGATGGCCGCGCTCCGGGAGCGGGGGCTGACGCGCATGCTCGGCGTCGCGCCCGGGCCCGCGAACGGCTTCACCCTCGACGTGATCGGCTGCCTCGAGCGCTTTGGCGACGTGATCGACTGGGCCATGATCATCCTCAACCCGCTCGAGCCATGGCCCGGCGAGCTCTGCCTGGCGGCCGCCGCCACAGCGGACGTAAAGGTGATCACGCGCGTCGTCGACTACGGCGGGCTGTTCTTCGACGACATCCTCCCCGGTCAGGAGATGGTCGCGCACGATCACCGCGGCTTCCGCCCCGCAGGCTGGATCGAGGCCGGGCGCGAGCGGATCGAGGGCATGCGCCCGTTCGCCGAGCGCGAGGGCTTGACCCTGATCCAGCTCGCGTCCCAGTGGAACCTCGCCCACGAGCCCGTCCGGTGCGTGGTCCCGACGCTGATCCAGGAGGCGGGCCCGCGCGCGCGCCCCGTCGAAGCCAAGCGCGCCGAGCTCGCCGCCCTTCCCGCCGAGCTTCGGCTCACGCCTTCCGACGTCGAGGCGATCCGCGCCCTGGGCGACAACACGGGCTGCATGGCCCTCAAAGGCGCCAACCCCGACCATGAGGGCGAGGAGCGCCCCGACCGCTGGCCCATGGACGACGGGCTCCACGAAATCGCCCAGCGCTGGTCGATCGATCCCGCTCGGGACCTCGTCGCGGCGTCGTAGCCGGGGCGGTGCCGGGGCGGTGCCGGGGCGGTGCCGGGGCGGTGCCGGGGCCGTGCCGGGGGCCGACCAGCCGACGCCGGAGGTAACCTCCCGCACCGATGCTCCTGGAGGATGTTTTCCCCGGCGCGCCGCCGAAAGCGCCCGGGAGCGAGGTCACGAGCCTCGCCTACGACACCCGTCGCGTCGGCCCCGGAACGCTCTTCTTCTGCGTTCCCGGGTTCACGCGTGACGGCCACGACTTCGCGGACGAAGCCGTCGCCTCAGGTGCGGTCGCGCTCGTCGTGCAGCGGCGCCTCGAGCTCGAGATCCCCCAGATCGTGGTCCCGGACGTCCGCCACGCGATGGCGGTCGCGGCCTCGCGTTTCTATGGCGATCCGACCGCGGAGCTGAGCGTGATCGGCATCACCGGCACGAACGGGAAGACGACGACGGCCTTCCTCGTGCGCGCGCTGCTCGAGGCGCAGGGACGTCCGTGCGGACTCCTCGGTACCGTCAAGAGCGTGATCGGCGGCGTCGAGCACGAGGTCGTGCGGACGACGCCCGAGGCGATCGAGCTGCAACGCGATTTTCGGGCCATGGTGGCGGCGGGCGACGTCGCGTGCGCGATGGAGGTCTCCTCGCATGCACTCGAGCTCCACCGCGCCGAGGGGATCCATTTTGCCGCGGCGATCTTCACCAACCTGACCCAGGACCACCTCGACTTCCACCCGACCATGGAGGACTACTTCCTCGCCAAGCGCCGGCTGTTCACGATGGCGCCCGCCACCGCGGTCGTGAACGTCGACGATCCTTACGGCCGGCGCCTCGCCGCCGAGCTCGGGGATCCGATCACCTTCTCGCTCGAGGGCGACGCGACGTACTCGGCGACCGACATCCGGACCGGCCTGCGCGGATCGCGCTTCACGGTGACCACGCCCGAGGGGCCGGTGGCGATCCGCTCGCCGCTCCGGGGGCGCTTCAACGTCGCCAACGTCCTCGCGGCGCTCGCATCCGCTCGAGCCGTCGGCGTCGAGCTGGCGGTCGCGGTCGAGGCGCTCGCCTCGGCGGGGCAGGTTCCCGGCCGCCTCGAGCCCGTTCAGGAGGGCCAGGGCTTCGAGGTCCTGGTCGACTACGCCCATACGCCCGATTCGCTCGAGAACGTTCTCGGCGCCGCCCGGGAGCTGGGCGCCGGGCGCGTGCACGTCGTCTTCGGCTGTGGCGGGGACCGCGATCGAGGCAAGCGTCCGCTCATGGGCCAGATCGCCGCTCGCCTGGCCGACCGCGTGATCGTGACCTCGGACAACCCCCGGTCCGAGGACCCGGTCGAGATCATCCAGGAGATCCTCGCCGGCGCCGGCGACGAGGTCCCCTGGCTCGCAGACCGGCGGGCCGCGATCGCCGAGGCGATTGCCGAGGCTGACGACGGCGACGTCGTGGTCATCGCCGGCAAGGGACACGAGCAGGGCCAGGAGCTCGCCGGAGGCCACAAGGTGCCGTTCGACGATGTCACCGTCGCGCGCGAGGTCCTCCGCGCGCGTGCCCTGAGCACGACATGAAGGACTGGACCCCCGCGCGCGTGGCCGAGGCCGCGGAGGCCGCTCGGCTGATGGTCTCGCCGCCCGACGGCGAGCCCCGACGGCACGGCCCTGACCGCGTCGTGATCGACTCACGCGAAGCGGGTCCGGGGGCGCTCTTCGTCGGCCTACCGGGGGCGCACGTCGACGGCGGGACGTTCGCCGCCGAGGCGCTGACCGGCGGGGCGTGGGGGGTGTTGGTGGCGCCCGCGCATGCGGGTGCTGAGCTCTCGGCGCTCGCGCCCGGCGTCGTGCTCGTTGCCGAAGACCCGCTCCTCGCCCTGCAGCGCCTCGCCCGCGCCTGGCGGCGCGAGCTCGGTGCCCCGGTCATCGGCGTCCCCGGGTCCGCAGGCAAGACCTCGACCAAGGACCTCCTGCTCGCCCTCCTCTCGCCCCGCCGGCGAACCGTCGCCTCGCGTGCGAACCGCAACACCGAGATCGGCCTACCGCTCGAGATCCTCGCCGCCCCCGCCGGCACCGAAGTGCTAGTGCTCGAGATGGCGATGCGGGGCGCCGGCCAGATCGGCGAGCTCGCGGCGATCGCCGAACCCGACGTGGCCGTCATCGTCAACGTCGGGCCCGCGCACCTCGAGCTCCTCGGCAGCCTCGACGCCATCGCCGCCGCCAAGGCCGAGCTCATCGCCGCCCTCCCGCCGGGCGGCACCGCCGTCGTCCCCGCGAACGAGCCCCTCCTCGCCGCGCATCTGCGCGAGGACGTGACCACGGTGACGTTCGGGCCCGGCGGCGACGTGCGTCTCTGCGGGTTCGACGAGGAGCATGTCGAGATCGACCTCGGCGGCGAGCGCATAGCGCTCGAGCTGGCCCTCACCCAGCCCCACATGCGCCTCAACCTCCTCGCCGCCGTCGCTGCGGCGCGCGCCGTCGGGGTCGTTCCTCGGGGTAGGATCGAGGCCGTGATCTCGGCTGGGCGCGGGGAGCGACACCAGCTGGCCGGGGGCGTCACGCTCATCGATGACTGCTACAACGCGAATCCGATCTCGATGCGCGCCGCCCTCGACGACCTCGCCGAGGCGGCCCTGGACCGGCGGTCGGTCGCGGTCCTCGGCGACATGCTCGAGCTCGGCCCCGAGGCACGTGAGTTCCATCTCGAGGTGGCTCGCCACGCCGGTCGGCTCGGCGTCCATGTGCTGGTGACCGTCGGGCCGCTGGCCGAGGCGATGGCGACCGCCTTCACCGGCGAGGTCCACGCCGTCCCCGACGCTCGCGGCGCCGCCGCGCTCATACCCACCCTGCTGCGGGAGGGCGACGTCGTCCTCGTCAAGGGCTCGCGCGGGGTCGGCCTCGAGGCCGTGTGCCGGGGTCTGCGTGCGGCGGTGCTTGCGTGACGGGCCCGGCGGCGGTGATGTCGTCCGTGAGCGCGAGCGCGCTGACCGGTCGGGTGCTCATCGCGGGCACAGCCTCCTTGCTCATGTGCGTGTTCATGAGCCCGAGGTTCATCGCCTTCCTGCGCAACCGCGAGTTCGGGCAGAACATCCGCGAGGACGGGCCACAGGGCCACCATTCCAAGGCGGGCACGCCGACGATGGGGGGGATCATCATCTTCGCCGCCATCGCCATTCCCTTTCTCATCCTCTCCAAGCGCGGCTGGGCGGCGGTGGGGGTGTTCGGCGTGGCGATCCTGTGCGCGCTGCTCGGCTTCGCCGACGATTACACGAAGATCGTCAGGCGCCGCTCGCTCGGGCTACGGGCGCGGACGAAGCTCGTCGTCACGGTGGCGATCTCCATCGGCCTGTGGTGGATCGCGACCAAGAAGGCGGGCGTGTCCTCGAGCGTGCAGCTCCGCTTCGCGGACGTATCGGTCGACCTCGGCCCCTTCTTCCCGGTGTTCATCTACCTGGTCGTCGCGGGGACGACGACCGCGGTCAACTTCACCGACGGCCTCGACGGCCTCGCCGCCGGCTGCGCCGCGATCGTGCTCCTCGCTTACATCGGTATCACCTTCCTGGCGGGATCGGGCGACCTCGCGCTCCTCGCCGGGTGCCTGGTCGGCGGCTGCATTGGCTTCCTCTGGTTCAACAGCTTCCCGGCCAGCATCTTCATGGGCGACACGGGCGCGCTCGGCCTCGGCGGCGCGATCGCCGGCTTCGCGGTCATGACCGACACCGAGGTGCTCCTGATCCTGCTCGGCGGCATCTTCGTCCTCGAGGTGCTCTCGGTCGTCGTTCAGGTCATGTCGTTCCAGATGTTCCGCAAGCGCGTGTTCCTGATGGCACCGATCCACCACCACTTCGAGCTGCTGGCGTGGTCGGAGACGAAGATCATCCTGCGCTTCTGGATCGTCGCCTCGGCCTTCGCGGCGATTGGTTTCACCGTGTACCACCTGAGCGTCAGGTAGCGTCCGCCGGGCCGCATGAAGCCACGGCCGCCGCTTCCCCCGGGGCCCTTTCTCGTCGTCGGTCTCGCCCGCTCCGGGGTGGCCGCGGCGCTCGCCCTGCGCGCCCGCGGGGAGGAGGTGATCGGTCTCGATGCGGGCGCTCCCGAGGTGGGAAGGCTTCGGGACGCCGGCGTCGAAGTTCACCTGGATGCGTCAGGTGAGCACCTCGCCGCCCGTGCCCGGACGCTCATCAAGAGCCCCGGCGTACCCCAGAACGCGCCCGCCGTCGTCGCGGCGCGTGGTCGCGGCCTGGCCGTTCTCGGCGAGCTCGAGCTCGCGTGGCGGCTCCTTGACAACGAGTTCATCGCGGTGACCGGCACCAATGGGAAGACGACCACCACAGAGTGGATCGGGCATATCCACCGCGAGGCGAACCTGCCGGTAGCGGTCGCCGGCAACGTGGGCACGGCGATGTCCTCGCTCGTGGGCTCGGTCGCGGGCGAGGCCACGGTTGTCTGCGAAGCCTCGTCGTTCCAGCTCGAGGACACCGATGCCTTCGCCCCTGAGGCCGCGGTGCTACTCAATCTTTCTCCCGACCATCTCGACCGCCATCCGAGCTACGAGGACTACGTGGCGGCGAAGCTGCGCGTCTTCGCGCGCCAGGGCAATGACGACATCGCCGTCGCGCCGCGGGACCTCGCCGTCGAGGACCTGGGCGGATGCGCCCGTCGCGTCACCTTCGGCGCCGGTCCGGGCGCCGAGCTGAGCTATCGCGCCGGCTACCTGTGGTGGGACGAGGAGCCGCTCCTGCCCGTCGATGAGATCGGCCTCCCCGGTGCCCACAACCGCGAGAACGCCATGGCCGCCGCCGCCGTCTCACTCGCCCGCGGGGTCGCGCCCGACGCCGTCCGGGCCGGGCTGCGGACCTTCGCCGGGGTGGCGCACCGGCTCGAGACCGTCGCCCGCCACGGCGGTGTCGACTTCGTCAACGACTCGAAGGCCACCAATGTCGCGAGCACGCTCGTCGCCCTCGCCTCCTTCACCGGCGGCGTCCATCTGATCGCCGGTGGTCGCGGGAAGTCGCAGGACTTCGGCGAGCTCGCGCCGCTTGTGTCCGAGCGCTGTCGCGCCGTGTATCTGATCGGGGAGGCGGCGGCCGAGATCGAGGCGGCCCTCGCGGGAACGGGCGTGCCTGTGGCTTGCACCGGGGATCTCCCGCACGCGGTCGCGGCCGCGCGCGAGGCCGCGCGTCCCGGCGACACCGTCCTCCTCTCGCCCGCGTGCGCCAGCTACGACCAGTACTCAGATTTCGAGGCGCGCGGAGACCACTTCCGCGCCCTCGTGGAGGTGGCGTGATGGCGGGCGCGGCGGCTGGTGCCGCGCGCTCCCGGGGCGCCCGCGATCGCGTTTCGGCGACCGGCTTTCAGCGGGCGCGGGCGACGGCGCGGGTGGCCGCGCCCCCGCTCGAGCACCGAATGCTGCTGACCGCGACCCTGTGCCTGCTCGCCTTCGGTGCCGTGATGGTCTACAGCGCCTCGACGCCCCGCGATCTCGTGGCGGGGCAGGGGGGCATGAGCTATCTCATCCGGTACCTGGCGTACGGCCTCGTCGGGCTCGTCGCGATGCGGGTGCTCGCGCGGCGCGGTATGGCCCTGCTCGACCGCCGGATGGCGACCTTGCTCCTGCTGACCTCGTTCGGCCTGCTCCTGCTCGTGCTCGTCCCGGGAATCGGCGTGAAGATCCTCAACGCCCGCCGCTGGTTCGCCGCCGGTCCGATCCAGTTTCAGCCTTCCGAGGTGATGAAGCTCGCGATCGTGCTCTACGTCGCACGCTTCCTCGCCGATCACCCCAAGCGCATCGCGAGCTTCCGCCAGGCCATCGTCCCGGTCATGCTCGTGGCCGGGCCGGCCTGCCTGCTCATCGTCGTCGAGCCCGACCTGGGGACGACGCTCGTCGTCGCGTTCGCCGTCGGGGGCCTGCTCCTGGCGGCCGGAGTGCCGGCGCGCAACCTGGCCATCCTGGCCGGGATCGCTCTCATCTGCGTCCTCGCACTCGTGCTCGCGCAGCCCTACCAGCAGCTTCGGCTCACCGCCTTCCTGCATCCATGGGCGTCGGCCGCGGGCTACCAATCGGTCCAGGGTCAGATTGCCATCGGCTCGGGCGGGCTCTTCGGGGTCGGGATCGGCCAGGGGGTGCAGAAGGCCTTCTACCTGCCCGAGGCCCAGACCGACTTCATCCTCGCCGTCATCGGGGAGGAGCTCGGCGTGCTCGGGATCTTCGGGCTTGTGTGCCTGTACGCGATGATCGCGTGGTCGGGGCTGCGGATCGCGCGCCGCGCCACCGACCGCTACGCCAAGCTCCTCGCTGCCGGTCTGACCACCCTGATCCTGTCCCAGGCAACGCTGAACATCTTCGTCGTGCTTGGGCTCGCGCCGCTCACGGGCGTGCCGCTGCCCTTCATCTCCTACGCGCCCACGAACCTGTGCATCGTGCTGGCGTCCGTGGGCCTGCTGCTCAACATCTCCTCGCCGCGCGGGCGGCGGCTGAAGGTGGTCGGCGCCGCGCCGGCGCGCAGCGCGGCCGATCGCGAGCGTCGCCGCCGCCGCCGCCCGCGCGGCCGTAACGCGCCCTGAACGTTCTGGCAGCCTAGGCGGCGGATCGGTGTGCCAAGCTCTGGCCCGGCCCCAACCGCTGTTGGCTTGCTAGACGACGCTCGAAATCACATCAATCTGCGAGGCGCCTCGTGACGCCGCCGGTGATCGTGATCGCCGCGGGGGGAACGGCCGGGCACGTGGTGCCGGCCCTGGCCGTCGCCGACGCCCTCCAGGCCAAGCGCGCCCGCGTCGTCTTCGTCGGGGGTAAGCGGGCCGAGGCCGACCTCGTTCCGGCCGCCGGATACGAGCTCCACACGATCTCGGTCGAGCCCCTGCACCGCCGAGCCCCGGTCAAGGCGGCCCGCGCCACCGCCGTCGACGCCCTTGCCCTTCGTTCCGCCCGCCGGCTCGTCCGCGACCTTCACCCCGCGGCCGTGATGGGCGCGGGCGGCTACGTATCCGGGCCCGTGGGACTCGCAGCGGCCCTCGCTCGGGTTCCGCTCGTGCTCGTCGAGGCCGACAGCCATCTCGGGATCGCCAACCGCCTCCTCGCGCGCTTCGCCGACCGCGTATGCCTCGCCTTCCCCATCCCGGGCCGGTCGGACGGCGCATCCGAGAACGGCTCGGGCAACGGCCGCTACCTCGTCACGGGCCGCCCCGTGCCCCCTCCGGCGACCGATCGCCGGGCCGCTCGCGCCCGCTTCGGGATCCACGACGACGAGACGTGCGTGCTTGTGTTCGGCGGCTCGCTTGGTGCCAGATCGATCAATCACGCCGCCATCGAAGCGTTCGCGGGCGCGCGCTTCCGGGTCCTGCACGCCGCCGGGGAGCGGGACCTGCCCGACCTCCACGCCCCCGACGACCGCTACGACCTGCGCGGCTACATCGATAACTTCGGCGAGGCGCTGCTCGCCTCGGACATCGTCGTCGCCCGCGCGGGCGGCTCCATCTTCGAGATCGCCGCCGCCGGCCGCCCTGCCGTCCTCATCCCTTACCCCTACGCGACCGCCGACCACCAGACCTCGAACGCGCGCTACATGGAGCGGGCGGGAGCCGCGGTCGTGATCCCCGACGGGGAGCTCACGCCGGCGCGACTGGCACAGGAGGTCGGCGGGCTGCTCGCCGATCGGGGGCGGCTCCGGGCCATGGCGCACGCGTCGGCGGCGCTGGCGAGGCCGAAGGCGGCGTGCGAGATCGCCGAGGTGGTGCTGGAGGTGGCGGGGGTGGGGGGGGCGGCTTAGGCCGGCGCGCCGCGCGACCGCCCGCTACGCGGCGCGCGACCGCTGCGCCAGGATCGCGAGCAGGCGATCGGCTTCCCGCTGGGGGGCGAGGTTCATTCGCTCCCAGGTGACGCGCACGGTGGCGATCTCGGCGGCCAATCGGCTCGCGTCGCGGTCGCGGTCGCTTTCGAATTGATCACGATCTCGGTGGTACTCCCAGCTGTCTACCTCGACCACGAGCCTGTGATCGGGGAAGAAGATGTCGGCTTCGTGCCCGCGTACGCCAGTGTTGATCTGATGTTGCGGCAGGCTGTACCGCTGGGCAAAACGCACGAAGGCGTCCTCTAGCTCGGACCGGGTGGGGGCCTGTTCGGGGTGGGCGACGTGCACGCGGAGTCGCTTGGTAGCGCGAGTTGGGGGATGACGGTCGAGGAGCTCCGCCAGGTCCGCGAGCGACAGATAGTGCGCCCCCCGGAGATCGTTGACGGCGCGTGTGAGGAGGGTGTCGCTCAGGCGCCGGGCATTATCGAACACGGTGCGCGCCGGGCTCGTGACCCGGATGCCGAAGTGCTCGGTCACGTCGGCTTCGCTCAGGGTCCGTGACCGGTGGACGCGGAGGCGGCGGTGGGTGTGCTTCGAGCGCGCGGTTACTTCGAGCGGCCACTCCCAATCGTGAGCCATCCCCCACAACTTGGCGGCGGAGCCGTGGCTGAGCGCAGCGCCGGGCCCGCACGCGAGTACCGCGGCATACGCATACGAGTGAGGGGAGGTTGGCAGGTGGCCCACGGCGTACACACCGCTGTGGATCGGGTGCAGACGGCCGATCCTTACGCGATATTGGATCTCGCCCGCCGTGAGCCCAAGGGCCAGAAGCTGCTCGCGACGCACCATCCCTTGCTGCCGGTCCGCGATCGCCGCGATCGCGCGGTCGACCGTTTCTCGGGCCGGGCGGCCCTGCGAAACGCGGCCCGGGGTCACTTTTAGCGAACTATTTGACACTTTCGACCACGGGCCCCGGTTTACGGTGCGCCCGCCGGTGCGCGGCGGGCCGAGCCCTGGAGCTTGAGGCGCCCGCCGCCCACAGCCGACGAAGCCGCCCGAAATTTCACGCCGACGTGGCAGATCCCTTACAAGCCCGTGACATCCCGCCGCACACGGGCTGAGCCACGCCCACCCCTTGGTAGCCTCAACCGCATGGGTCTGATGACCGGAACGGGTCCCCTCGGCCTCCACCCCGCGGGCAGGTTCAACTTCGAGCCAATCCCGCCGGGCCGCGCCCTCTACCTCGAGCCGACGCGCAAGCGCGTCCGTGTCGTGGTCGAGGATGAGGTCGTCGCCGACAGCTACGGCGTGATGATGCTCCACGAGAGCGGGAGCCAGCCCGTGTACTACTTCCCGCCCGAGGACGTCCGCCACGATCTGCTCGAGGCGAGTGACACGAGCACCCACTGCCCGAAGAAGGGCGACGCCTCCTACTACTCGATCCGGGTCGGCGAGCTCGTTGTGACCGACGGGGCTTGGTTCTATCCCGAGCCGATTCCCGGCGCGCCGCCGATCGCCGGGCTGATCGCCTTCTACTGGGAGCGCGTCGACCGCTGGCTCGAGGAGGAAGAGGAGGTCTTCTTCCACCCTCGTGATCCCTACCACCGGATCGACATCCTCCCCAGCTCGCGCCGCGTGCGCGTATTGCGCAAGGGGACGCTGCTGGCGGAGTCGGCTCGCGCCATGGTGCTCTTCGAAACCGGCCTGCTGCCGCGCTGGTACCTGCCGCGCGAGGACGTCGTCGCCGAGCTCGAGCCCAGCGACAGCCACACGGGATGCCCTTACAAGGGCAGAGCGAGCTACTTCTCGGTCGTCGTGGACGGCCGAGTCATCGAGGACGTCGTCTGGACCTACACCGATCCGCGCCCCGAGGCGGCCCCGATCGCGGACCTGCTCGCGTTCTACGACGAGCGCGTCGACATCGAGCTCGACGGCGTCCCGCAGGAGCGGCCCGAATCGCCCTGGAGCCCGCAGAACGCGGCGCCCCCGAGCCTGACGCGCGGCTAGGAGGCTGGTGTTTTCCGGACGGGCACGTTCGACACCCGCCTGCTAGCGGAAGCCCCGAGCAGGTCCGGCCCGCCAGTCCCTGCGACCCCGACGCGCCGCTATCCTCATCCACAAGTTCCTCGAAACCGGAGTACTAACGATCGCATGGCCGTAGCCGACCCCTACACCGAGAAGACCGACGAGCAGAAGGCGATCTGCGAGATGGTCCACCAGTTCGCGGACGAGCAGATCCTCCCCAACGCCGAGCACTACGACCACGAGGACGAGTTCCCCGAGCCGATCGTCGCCCAGATGCGCGAGCTCGGCCTCTTCGGCGTGACGATCCCCGAGGAGTACGGCGGGATGGGGCTCGACCTGACGACCTACGCGATGATCGTCGAGGAGCTCTCGCGGGGGTGGATCTCGATCTCGGGGATCGTGAACACGCATTTCATCGGCTCCTACCTGCTCATGAAGTTCGGGACCGAGGAGCAGAAGCAGCGCTGGCTGCCCCAGATGGCCACGGGCGAGCTGCGCGCCGCGTTCTCGCTCTCAGAGCCGGAGGCCGGGTCCGACGTTCAGGCGATCAAGTCGACGGCCAAGAGGCTCGAGGACGGCGACTACGAGATCAACGGCCAGAAGATGTGGGTCACCAACGGCCTCCTCTCCGGCCTGGTCTTCGTCCTCGTCAAGACTGACCCGAGTGCCGACCCCAAGTACAAGGGGATGACCTGCTTCATCGCCGAGAAGGAGCCCGGGGTGAGCGAGAACACGGGCAAGTACGCCGGCTTCACCGTGCCCCCGAAGATCAAGAAGCTCGGCTACAAGGGCGTCGAGTCCACCGAGCTCGTCTTCGACGGCTACCACTGCCCCGCGGAGAACATCCTCGGCGGCGAGGAGGCCGGCCTCGGCCAGGGCTTCGTGCAGATGATGGACGCCCTCGAGGTGGGTCGCGTGAACGTCGCCGCCCGCGGCGTCGGGATCGCCCAGCGCGCGCTCGAGCTCGCGCTCCGCTACTCCCAAGAGCGCAAGGCGTTCGGCAAGCCGATCGCTCAGCACCAGGC
>JAXDGF010000354.1:0-13829 GCA_034665165.1 Solirubrobacteraceae bacterium
GCCGAGCGCCACGCGGAGGTCGTGAACGAGCTGCTCGCCGGCGGCCGCGCCTACCGTACGACGGCCACCACCGAGGACGTCAAGGCCTACAAGGAGCGCCACGGCCAGGACCGCGGCTTTCGTGGCGAGCCCGAGGATGAGGGCGCCGTCCGCCTGCGGGTCCCGGATCGCCAGGAGACGGTCGTGGACGACCTGATCCTCGGCGAGACGCGTTTTCCCAACGCGAGCATCGACGACCCGGTGATCGCCCGCGCCGACGGCACTCCGGTCTACAACCTCGCCGTCGCCGTCGACGACCTCGACGCCGCCATCACCCATGTCGTCCGAGGCTCCGACCACCTCTCCAATACGCCCAAGCAGCTCTGGGTCTACGAGGCCCTCGGCGAGACGCCGCCGCAGTACGCCCACCTGCCCCTGCTCCTCGGCCCGGACGGGCGCAAGCTCTCAAAGCGGCACGGCGCCGCTTCGGTCCAGGAACTCCGTGACGCCGGCTATCTGCCGGAGGCGGTCGACAACTACATCGCGCTTTTGGGCGCCGGCTTCGCGTCGGACGAGGAGTACTTCACCCTGGAGGAGCTGGCCCAACGGTTTCGCCTGGACCGCGTCTCCAAGAACCCGGCGGTGTTCGACGTGCAGAAGCTCCGGCACATGAACGGCCGCTACCTGCGTGAGCTCGGCATCGAGGAGCTCACGCGCCGGCTCGAGGAATACACCGGTCGCCGCGGGCTGCGCGGAGCGGTGGTGATCTCGGCCGAGAAGATCCAGACCCTCGCCGATTTCTGGCCCCTGTCGGGCTTCTTCTTCGACGGGCCGGTCGACGATCCCGTCGCCTTCGAGCGCACGATCGAGGCCGACGGGGGGGCCGAGATTCTCGAGGCCGCGCGGGCCGGGCTGAGCGCGGCGGAGCCCTTCGATCAGGAGTCGGTGGAGGCCGCGCTACGTGGCGTGGTCGAGAGCCGGGGGCTGAAACCGGGCAAGGTTTTTCAGCCGGTAAGGGTGGCAATCTCCGGAACCACCGCTTCACCGGGTATCTTCGAGAGTGTCGCCCTGCTCGGCCGCGAGGAAACGATCGCCCGGATTGATCGCGCCCTCGCACGAGCGGCGCGAGACGAGCGCTAAACCACCTCGACCAACGTGCCGATATAGACCGGGGAAATCCAGGACGCCAAACCCTTGCGCTTGACCGAATCCTCGCCAGGGAGTGGCGAACCAGAGATGCCGCACGTCGCCGCTGCCGAGCCCATCAACGACGAGCCCACCGCGGTGCGTCAAAGACACCACAACGAAGGCCACGGCCGTCGTCTCACCGCGGCCTTCGAGGCCCTCGAGGGCTTTCCCGTCCTCGTCGAGTCACGCAACCGGGTGCTCCGCCTGTTCGAGGCCGGCGAGCCCGCGAGCTCTGAAGTCGTCGCCGCCGTCGAGGGCGACGTTGCGCTCGCGGTTGCCGTGCTGCGGTTGGCCAACAGCGTTGATGGTCGGACCCGCGGGCACGTTGAGACCGCGGTGAAGGCGGTCGAGGTGCTCTCGCCGCGCACCGTCCTCTCGATCGCCAGCCACGCGCGCACCTTTGATTTCTTCGAGCGGACGGCCGTGTGGCAGGGCGTGCCCGAGCGCTTCCGCCTCCACGCGGTTGCCACCCAGCAGGCCGCCGACCGCCTCGCGCGCGAGCTCGGCTACGAGGAGCGCAACCGCCTCATGGTCACCTCGCTTCTGCACGACATCGGCAAGCTCGTCCTCATCCACGCCTACCCTGGCTATCCGCGCCAGATCCACGGCGACGCCCGCACGCCGGAGGAGCGCCTTCAGCGCGAGCGTCGCGAGCTCGGCGTCGACCACGCCCTCGTCGGCGGCGTCCTCGCGCGCCGCTGGGGTCTGCCGAAGTCGGTCGCGAGCGTGATCGAGCGCCACCACGCCGAGGACGCCCAGGGCGAGTTCGCCCTGGTCCGCCTCGCCGACATGCTCGCCCACTACGCGCTCAGCGGCGCGATCTCGCCGGCGGAGCTCCTGGGCGTGGCCCGACTCGTCGGCATCCGCCCCCAGCAGCTTCGCGCCGTCATGTACGACCTGCCTCTGCCGAGCAGTGGCGGCCGGCCGCGCCAGATCGACCCATGCCCGCTGTCCTCGCGCGAAGTCGAGGTCCTCCGCCGTCTGGCGCGCGGGATGGTCTACAAGCAGATCGCCGCCGAGCTCAACCTGTCGACGAGCACCGTGCGCACGCACCTGCACAACGTGTACGGCAAGCTCGGGGCGATGGACAGGGCCCAGGCGGTGCTGATGGCGACCGAGCGCGGCTGGATCTGAGCAAGCACGCCCAACGGCGTGCGGGATGCACTCGGCGCGGAGTCCGGGGACAATGTCACGCGTCCCATGATCTCCATCACCACCAAGTCGCCGTACGCCCTCAACGCTCTGGTGGAGCTCCATCGGCATGGTGATGCGGTTCCCGTTCCGATCGCGGAGCTGGCGCGGCGGCGCGATATCCCGGTTCAGTTCCTCGAGCAGCTGTTTGCCACTTTGCGTCGGGCGGGAGTGCTGAGGTCGCAGCGGGGGGTGAAGGGCGGGTACAGCTTTGCTCGCAGCCCGACCGAGGTCTCGGTACTCGAGATCGTCGAGCTCCTCGACGGACCGATCGGCCCGGGCGCTACCGGTGTTTTCGCCGACGCGGCCAATGCCGCCCGCTCGGTGCTCGCCGCGTCCACGATCGCCGACGTGGCCGAGCGTGAGGCGCGCGATGCCGGCGCGGCCATGTACCACATCTGATCCCGGGGTCGGTAGGTTGTAGGGCGTGGCCGTGGGTCTGCCTGCCTATGAGGAGTGGAGCGGGACGTGCGACACGCTCCACGCCCTCACACAGGTCCTCGGCAAGCTCGCGGTGGCGCTCGCCCCGCCGGAGCCCGAGCTCCAGCACGCTGCGCTGCGCTTGACCGCACGTGGGTGGGAGACCAACCCACTGCCGGCGCCCGACGGCTCGGGAACTTTCGGCGCTGTCCTCGATCTGCGAGCCCACGAGGCGGTCGTCGAGCACAGCGGCGGGGGGGAGCGATACATAGCGCTAGCCCCCGACCGAGCGGTTGGCGAAGTGACGAGGGAGCTCCTCGCCGCCATCGGAGACCTCGCCGGCGAGGTCAAGATCAACCCGACGCCCCAGGAGGTGCCGTGGACGGTGCCACTCGACGAGGACACCGAGCACGCTCGTTATGACCCTGACCGGGTCGCCGCGTACTTCGACGCCGCCACCCGTGCTGCGCTCATCCTCGCCGCCTACCGGGCGCCGTACCGCGGACGCTCGACGCCGGTCAACGCGTGGTGGGGCTCGTTCGACCTCGCCGTGAGTCTGTTCTCCGGGCGTCAGGTCGAGCCGCCGTCTGACGATTTCATCATGCGTAACGCGGGGGATGCCGAGCAGGTCGAGGTCGGTTGGTGGCCCGGCGATGCGCGCTACGGCCGGGCCGCCCTCTACGCCTACGCGCACCCCGCCCCGGAGGGGTTCGCGGGGGCGACGCTGTCTCCCGCTGAGGCGCGGTGGGACGGGGCACTGGGCGAGTACATCCTCGACTGGGACGACGTCTGTGCCAGCCCCGACCCCCACGGTACGGGGGTCGCGTTCGCCCGCTCGGCGTTCCAGCATGCGTGCCTGGTGTGCGACTGGGATCCCGACCTGTCGGCCAGCGCCGAGGGGAAGCCACCGCCCGTCAGCTAGGGGCCCCCCGAAGTCGCGGACCCCAAGTGGCGCTCTGGGCCGGGGCAGCCCTCGTTTCTCAATAGGGTTGTTCGCGCCATGTCACGGGTACCCACCAACATCGCGGAGCATGTCGGTCGCACGCCGATGGTTCAGCTCGCGCGGATGCTGCCCGGAAACGAGGTCGAGCTCTTCGCCAAGCTCGAGTGGTTCAACCCCGGCGGCAGCGTGAAGGACAGGATCGGCGTCTCCATGATCGAGGCGGCCGAACGCGAGGGCCGGATCGAACCGGGGCGGACCACGATCGTCGAAGCCACGAGCGGCAACACAGGGATCGCGCTCGCCTTCGTGTGCGCCGCCAAGGGCTACGAGCTCGTGCTCACGCTGCCCCAGGGCATGAGCCGCGAGCGTGAGGGCCTCCTGCGACTGTATGGCGCGCGCGTGCACGTAACCGAGTCGCTGGGGGGAATGACCGAGGCCGTCGACGCGGCTCGCGCGCTGGCCGCGAACGCAGACGTCTACCTGCCCGACCAGTTCTCCAATCCGGCCAACCCCGAGATCCACCGCCGCACGACCGCCGTCGAGATCCTCGATGCCCTTGACGGCCGGGTCGATGTCTTCGTCGCCGGGGTCGGCACCGGAGGCACGATCACCGGCGTGGGGGAGGTGCTCAAGGCGCGCAACCCAGACTCGCGCGTCGTCGCCGTCGAACCCAGCTCCTCCGCCGTTCTGTCCGGCGGCCGGGCCGGCGCCCACAAGATCCAGGGCATCGGCGCCGGGTTCATTCCCGCCATCCTCAACCGCGACGTCATCGACGAGGTCATCCCCGTTGCCGACGAGGACGCGATCGAAACCGCCCGCCGGCTGGCCCGCACCGAAGGAGTACTCGCCGGCATCTCCGGAGGCGCCGCCGCCTGGGCCGCCCTCCAGATCGCCAAAAGACCCGAGTCGAAAGGAGCCAGGATCGTCACGATCCTCCCCGACTCCGGCGAACGCTACGTCTCAACACCCTTCTTCGCGCCGTAGCGCCGAAGCCCACGCCCCCCGCGAGCTACGCTTACGGCATGCTAGGGCTCCTCGTCCGCACGGCGGCCGAGATCCGCCGCGACGTCGCCGCCGCCAAGAGTCGCGATCCGGCCGCGCGCGGCGTCCGATCGGTGGAGATCCTGGCCGCCTGGCCCGGAGTGCACGCACTCCTCGCCCACCGCGTCGCCCACACCCTTTACGGCGCTGGTGTCCCCCTCGCCCCGAGGGCGATCGCCGCGTTCTCCCGGGCGACGACGGGAATCGAGATCCATCCCGCCGCTGAGATCGGCGACGGGCTCTTCATCGACCACGGGATGGGGGTCGTGATCGGCGAGACGGCGCGGATCGGGAGCAACGTCACGCTCTACCAGGGGGTCACGCTGGGCGGCACTGGATTTGCCACCGGCAAGCGCCACCCGACGGTCGAGGACAACGTCACCATTGGCTCGGGAGCGAAGCTGCTCGGGCCGATCACCGTCGGCCACGGGTCGAAGATCGGTGCCAACAGCGTCGTCATCCACGACGTGCCGCCCAACTCGACGGTGGTGGGGAACCCGGGTCATCCCGTCCGTGTCGAGGGTCGCCGCCCCGAAGGTCCCGACACCGACTGGGTCCACCTCCCCGACCCGATCGCGGACGCCATCAACGGCCTCTCGAACCGGATTGCCGCCGTCGAGCGGGCGCTCGTCGAGAACCCCGCCAACGGGGAGTTCCGTCCTCCCGGCGAGGTGCGGCCGTTCCGTCCCCTGCGGGGACCGAATCCGGCCGGCGGCTAAGGGCCCGCGTTGACGCGAGCCACGTGAGCGTCAGTTCTCGACCTGCTCGCGCCCCGCGGGCAGGGGTGCCGCGTCCTCGCCCGGGATGTTCCGCCTGGCCCGGACGAGATAGAGCGGGCGGCCCTTGACCTCGTCGTAGATGCGGCCCACGTACTCGCCGATGATCCCGATCGCGATGAGCTGGATTCCCCCGAGCAGGAGTACGGCGATCGTGATCGAGCTGAAGCCGGGAAGGTAAGAGCCGGCAACGCGCAGGACGATGACCACCGGGATGGCCACGAAGGCGAGGGTCGAGATGATGAAGCCGAGCAGGGTGGCGAGCTGCAGCGGCCGGTCGGAGAACGACACTATGGCGTCGAGTGAGAAGCGCACCATTCGGGTCAGCGTGTACTTGGTCTCACCCGCGTAGCGCGGGTCGCGCCGGTAGGGGACGGCGGCCTGCGTGTAACCGACCCACACCGTCATACCGCGCAGGAAGCGGTTGCGTTCTCGCATCGACAGCAGCGCGTCGAGCGGGCGGCGGTCGAGGAGGCGGTAGTCACCGGAGTTGTGGTGGAGCTCGACCTGGGCGAGGGTGTCGAAGAGCCGGTAGAACCAGCGCGCGGTTGCGAGCTTGAATCTGGACTCACCCTCGCGCTCCTCTCGCACCGCGTAGACGACGTCGGTGCCGTCGAGCCAGTGGTCGAGCATGCGGGGGATGAGCTCGGGTGGATCCTGGAGGTCGGCGTCGAGCATGACGACGGCGTCGCCGCGCGCGTGGTCGAGCCCCGCCGTGAGCGCCGTCTGGTGACCGAAGTTCCGCGACAGGTAGACCACGCGGACGCGCGGGTCTTCGGCCGCGAGCACTTCGAGTGCCGCGGGCGAGCCATCGGTCGAGCCGTCGTCCACGAGCACGAGCTCGAAGTTGACGCCCTCGAGCGCGCTGCGAGTCCGCGCGTAGAACTCCTGGATCGTCGCCTCCTCGTTGCAGACGGGCGCGACGACGCTGAGCAGTCCCAGCGATCGTGACTCGCGGCGATCGGTACCGGGCTGCCAGGTCATGGGCTCATGTTACGGAGGACCTCGATACGGGCCGCGAGCATGACGGGCTACGCGCCGATCATAGTAGAGCCGTGGGGCACCCATCCGAGCGTGTTGATCGTAAGCATTACGCCCGTGATGGCCAGCGTCCAGCGCCGCAGGCGTTGATCTGAGCTCAGCGCAGCGAAGGGTGTCAACCACGCGATGTACCACGGCAAGAGCGAGCTCGCCGTGACGAGCATTGCCACCGTCGCCCAGCCGGCGCCGGCGATCCAATCGAGGTGGCCCCGGTGCACCTGGAAGACGAGCCAGCCGGTCACGCCCAGGAAGACAACACCGAGGAGGACGCCGACCAGGCGGCCGACCGCTCCCAGCCCGAGCTCGTTGGAGATGAAGCCGGGAATGCTCTGCCAGGCACCCGCCGCCTGGTTCTGCCGCAGCGTCCCGAGGAGATGGAGCTGCCCCGTGCCGAACAGGACAAACCCGAGCGCCGCAATGAGCGCGCTGACGACACCCGCGCCGACGAGCACCCGCCGGCGGCCCGGCTGTGGTCGCGCGAGCGCGAAGGGCAGGGCGACGGCTGCCGTGAGCTTGACGGCCGCCGCGACGGCGACCATGGCGCCACCGGTGATCCGGCGATCCTGGAGCAGGACGTAAAGGCCGGCCGTCAGCGCCGCGAGCATGAGCAGGTCGTTGTGCCCGCCACCAAGGCCCCAGACCACGGTGAGCGGATTGAGGCCCACGATCGCGGCGGCGCGCACGGGGTCGAGTCCCCTGATGCGTGCGCCGTTCCACACGAGGGCGACGGTGGCGAGGAAGGCGATGGCGGCGATCGATTTGTACGCGACCACGCTCGCTGAGATGTCCAGGTGGGCGAACGCGTAGCTGAGCGCCGTGAAGACGGGGCCGTACGCGGACGGCGTCGACACCCATTTCGATCCGATGAACGGATACAGCGGGTCGAGCCTGATCGTGCTCGGGCCGTGCAGATACGGGTTGGTCCCGTAGACCGTGCCCATGCGACCGTAGGCCTGGTAGCTGAAGACGTCGGTCGAGAAGAGCACGGGAGCGAAGAGGAAGAGGGCGCTCAGGAGCGCGATGCTCATGAGCACCAGACGCGGCGAGAGCTGGGTCGCCCCGCGCACGACGAGCACGTAGGAGGCGAACATCAGCGCGAAGAGCGCAATCAACCCTCCGGAGCCGAGCGTCACGCCGGCGTGGGCGAACACGCCCGCCAGCCACGCGGGCATGGGGCGCACCGATTGGGGGATGAGGTCGTTTGTCTTCGCGGCCGAGAGTGCCAGCACCGCCCCAGTCAGCGCCACGCCGGCGAGCCCGGCGCGCGCGGCGGGCAGAGTCGTGGTGACCCGGACCTGAACGGTCGGGAGCTCGAGGGCGCCGGTCTTCGGCACGACCTCGAGTGGACGACCGCGCGCGCTCATCGGCATCAAGGATGCCCAGACGGGCGTCAAATCCGAGTATCGCGAGGTTGCGATTTCGTTAAGGTCCTGCGGCTCCGGCCGATGGCCGCGGCGGCGCTGCGGCGCAGGCGCGGGACGAGCCAGATCGCCTCGAGCGCGATCTGCGCCGACATCTTGCTGCTCCCGGCGGCGCGATCGGCAAACACGATCGGGATCTCGCGCACGGTGAAGCCCGCGAGCAGGGAACGATAGGTGAGCTCGATCTGGAACACGTATCCCTCTGAGCGCACGCTCGCGAGCTCGATCGATTCCAGTACCTCGCGGCGAAAGCACTTGAAGCCGCCCGTGAGGTCGCGGACGTCGATCCCGAGGATCGTGCGCGCATAGAACCCCCCGCCGCGGCTGATCAGCCGTCTCAGTAGGCCCCAATCGCGCACGCCGCCGCCTGGCACATAACGCGAGCCGAGGACCAGGTCAGCCTCCGACGCCGCGTCGACGAGTGACGGGAGATAACGAGGCTCGTGCGAGAAGTCGGCGTCCATCTCGATCACGAGCTCGGCGTCGCCGCCGAGTGCCCGGGCGAACCCATCGAGGTAGGCGTGCCCGAGGCCCCGCTTGCCGGTGCGATGAAGGACCTCGACCGAGCCGAGCTCCGCCGCCAGCGCATCAGCGACGGCTCCGGTCCCATCGGGCGAGTTGTCATCGACGATGAGGATCCGATGGTCGCCGGGCGAGACCTGCTCGAGCTCCGAGTCGGCGGCGTGCACGATCCGTTGCAGGTTCTCGGCCTCGTTGTATGTCGGCATGACGACCCATACGCGAGCTGACATCGTCGGGGAGCGTAGTTGACCGCAGCGCGCCCATCCGTCCGGCGCGCCATCATGCGCCTGAAGGCAGTCGGGCATGCACGACGAACGCACTTCAATGACAGGGGGGTGGGCGCAAGGTGACGAGAATCGCGGTCACCCTGCCTCCGTGTTCCGCCAGCGCCGCCGCCGGGCGGCTGCCATCGCCGCCGGCGCGCTCGTGGCCGTCATGTCGCTCGTCGCCGGCATCGCGGTGGGCTCGGGCCACGGGACTGGCGTCAACGCCCAGACGGCTGTGTATCAGGCCCCGGCCGGCTTCTTCGTCCGCATCCACGCCCTGGCCGGGGACGGCAGCGAGTCATTCGAGGCGCGTCAGCTGGCGGCTGAGAACGCGGCCATCAACCGCACGCTCGCCTACACGCCGCTCGTGCGCATCGCCGGGTCACAGAAGCGCGAGATCGCCCTCACCTTCGACGATGGGCCCGGGCCGTACACCCCCGCCATCCTGGCCGCCCTCGAGCGCAGTCATGCCCCGGCGACCTTCTTCGAAGTCGGGTTCATGCTCCGCTGGTTCCACGCCTCGACGAGCGCCGTCGTCGCGCGCGGCGATCCGATCGGCGATCACACCGATCTGCACCGGGCGATGTCCTCCCTCTCGACGAACGATCAGCGCAACCAGCTCCTGGACCAGGCTGCCGTCATCAGCCAGTACGGCGCCCCGTTCCCGCGCCTGTTCCGGCCTCCCTACGGCGCCTACGACGCCAAGACCGTCGCCCTCCTGCACAAGTACGGGATGCTCATGGTGATGTGGACGGTCGACAGCCAGGATTACCGCAGGCCCGGGGTGGCGAACATCGTCCGGACCGTGCTCGCGGGCGCCCGCCCGGGAGCGATCGTCCTCATGCACGACGCCGGCGGCGATCGCCAGGAGACGGTCGACGCGCTGCCCAGGATCATCCGGGGTCTACAGGCCCGCGGGTACCGGCTCGTCACCGTACCCCGGCTCCTGCTCGACGACCCGGCGCCCCACGATCAGGACATCGTGGCCTCGCCCTCAGTGGGCGCAGCCTAGTGCGGCGTTCCGCAAGGGACTTAAGGAACGGTGCACTAGGGCCCGCGTCGAACCCCTGGGGCGTCACGCACGAGCCGCTTACCGCGGCACGTACGCGACGCGGTTCCAGCTCGGCTCGGGCGCGAGCTCGATCGGCTCGCCACCTCGATCGGGCTGGATGTAGACGAAGCCGTTCGCGGCGTCGTCGAAGGAGATGTCGAGCTCGCCTTCCTTGACGCGCTGATCGAGCCACGCGCTGCGGAAGATCAAGCGTCGCAGCCAGTGCACGAGCGAGCGCTCGGACGGCCCCACCAGCTCGGGCCAGCAGTCGTTCACGTGCTCGCCCAGTCCCGAGGCCGGATCCGTGACCTCGCCGTTGACGACGAGGTTGATCAGATCCTCGGCCTCGTGGTCCTCGATCCGGCCGCACAGGAACCCGAGGCGTCGCGCGGCCTGCTCGCAGCGCTCGCGGAAGTCGTGCTCGTTGAAGGTGAACCTGAGCTCGCCGTACTCGAGCACGAAGTCCTCCCCTGAGTCGTAGTTGGCGCGGCGGTACATGGCGGCGTCGAGATCATATGAGGGATTCCTCCCCCGCCGCAGGGGGTGCAGGCGATGTTGCAAGGATCGCGCGCCTCGCGGCGACCGGGGGTGATTCACCGCCGGGCGCGGGCTCTGAGTGGCCATGAACCGAGACCGCCCGACGATCCTCTTGGTCGAGGATCACCGCACCACGTGCACGTTCCTCGCCGACAACCTGACGGCTGACGGATACGAGATCCTCGTCGCCGACTGCGCCAGGGACGCCTGGCGCCTGCTGAGCACCAAGTTCCCCGATCTCGCCCTCGTCGACCTCGGCCTCCCGGACCGCGACGGCCTGGAGCTCCTGCGCGACGTTCGCGAAGGCGACGGCGGCGAGGGGCACGTCGATCGCCACCTCCCGCTGATCGTTGTCTCCGGCCGGGCGGGCGAGCTCGACCGGCTGCGCGGATTTGCCCGCGGGTGCGATGACTATGTGGTCAAACCCTTCTCGTATCCCGAGCTGCGAGCGCGGATCGAGGCCCTGCTCAAGCGCACCGAACGTAAGGAGAGCCGCGGGCTGCTCCGCGTCGGGCCGCTCCAGATCGACCCGCTCGCCCGCCAGGCGTGGCTGCACGGCACGTCGCTCGAGCTCTCCAAGAAGGAGTTCGCGCTCCTCCGAGCGCTCGCCGCGGACCCCACCCGCGTCTTCACCCGCGACGAGCTCCTGCGCGGCGTGTGGGGCTATTCGACCGTCGGGCGCACGCGCACGCTCGACTCCCACGCGTACCGGTTGCGCCGCAAGCTGGGGGAGAGCGGAGGTCGGTACGTGGTGAACGTCTGGGGCATCGGCTACCGGCTGGTGGACGGCAGCGCTGAGGACTGGGACACAGCATGCTGACCGTGGCCGGATGGGCCGTCGCGCTCGCGGTCGGGGTGTGGCTGCTCAGGCTCCGCTTCGTCCTCGGCTCGCGCATGGAGCTCGTCGCACGGGCCTGTCACGAGCTCCGCCGGCCGCTCACTGTCGCCCGGCTGGGGATCGAGCTCGTGAACCGAGACCGGGAGCCGCGCGCGGAGGCACTAACCGCGATCGACCTCGAGCTCGCCAGCGCCGGCGTCGCGCTCGACGACCTTGGCTCCGCCCTCGCCGGCCGGCTAGGCCCCACCACGCTCGAGACCGTCGACATTTCCGCCCTCCTCAGCGACTTGCACAAGGCCTTCCGCCCCCTCGCCCAAGCACGGGGGGTCGATCTCGGCCTCCGCTGGCGCGGCGGTCCGGCCACCGTTCACGCCGATCGGATCCGCCTCGCCCAAGCCACCGGAAACCTCGTCGCCAACGCGATCGAGCACGGCCGCGGAAAGGTCGAGCTCCAGGCGGGAGCCGACCCGGACCACCTCGAGATCGAAGTCACCGACGACGGCCCCGGCCTCCCGGCCCCGCTCACCCAGTTCACAGCACGCACGCGCAAAGGCCGCGGCTCCCGCGGCCGCGGACTCGCGATCGCGGCCGACGTCGCGAGCCGCCACGGCGGACACCTAGCGGCCTCGAGCGACGGCGGCTCCCGCCTCGCCCTCTCGCTCCCGCTCCGTAAGGGCTGAACCTCAGGCGGGCGCGCCTGCCCGAGCGGGAGCGCAGCACACCCCCCGGACGGAACAACGCCAACCCTGCAAGGCGCCACCCAAACGCGCCGATTGCACGCGTCGATGCAGCGTCTGGACGGATGTCGTCCCACCTCCTCCCACCACCTAATCCCCAATATCCGCGGGGGTTTTGGCCACCGAGGCGCGTCCCGAAACCGCCCACGAAGGCTTGGTGTGAGAAATGAGTTGCATTGTGGGAGATCGTGGGATATCGTGGGCCGTCGATGCAGTGCGGAACCCGGGTGGCAGGGCTCCTCCCACCCAGCCACCCGGGTTTCAAGTTCGGTCAGTCACGTGATAACCCTTGGCCTTCCGCGGAACCTTCGACCACGCGCTCGACGCGAAGAACCGGCTCACGGTGCCGGCCAAGTTCCGCGCAGCGCTGTCGGACGGGGTGGTCCTGGCGGGCTCGCCCGAGATCACGGCGGGCGAACCGCGCTCGCTGGCGGTGTGGACGGCCGAGGCGTACGACGCCTACACGGCCTCGACGCTGAGCGGACTCAATCCGCTCTCACCGAAGGCTCGCGAGCTCAAGCGCTTCTTCTACAACCACTCCCATGACACCGAACTCGACTCCGCCGGTCGCGTGATGATCCCGCCCTTCCTCATGAGCTACGCAGGACTGGCGAAGGACGTCGTCGTCACCGGCTCGGGCGAGTGCCTCGAGGTGTGGGACCGCACGGCGCATTCGCGCTATCAGGACGACGTTCTGGCCCGTATTCCCGACATCGCAGCGAGCCTTGGCGACACTACTTGACATGACCCAGGTCCACATCCCGGTTCTCGCGGGCGAGCTCATCGATCTGCTCGACCCGCAGGATGGGGACATCGCCGTCGACTGCACCGTCGGCGGTGGCGGTCACGCCCGCCTCATCGCCGAGCGGATCGGACCCAGCGGGATGCTGATCGGCATCGACCGCGACCCCGTGGCCGAGGAGCGCTTCGCCGAGCTGGCCGAGGAGGTCTCGTGCCAGACGAGGTTCATCCGCGCCGACTTCGTCGCCGGGCTCGAGCGCCTCGCCGAGGAGGGGGCGCCCGCCGATCTCGTCTACCTCGACCTCGGGATGTCCTCGATGCAGGTCGACACGTGGGAGCGCGGCTTCTCCTACGCCTACGACGCGCCGCTCGACATGCGCATGGACCCGAGCCAGGAGCTGAACGCCCACGACATCGTCAACACGTGGGAGGAGCGTAGGCTCGCCCGCCTCCTGCGCGAGTACGGCGAGGAGCGCTACGCCGGCCAGATCGCACGAGCGATCGCCCGCGAGCGCCGCCGCGGCGAGCTCGACACGACGCAGGCGCTCGTCGAGCTCGTGAAGTCCGCCGTGCCCATCCCGGCCCAGTTCGCGGGCGGGCACCCCGCCCGCCGCACCTTCCAGGCCCTGAGAATCGCCGTCAATGACGAGCTCGCACAGCTCGACGCCGCCCTGCCCTTAGCGTGGGATGTGTTGCGGCCCGGGGGCCGCCTCGCGGCCATCTCCTTCCACTCACTCGAGGACCGGCGCGTCAAGCGCTTCCTCGTTGCCCGCGCACGAGGCTGCATCTGCCCTCCCGACCTACCGATCTGCGTGTGCGGTCACGAGCCCGAAGCCGAGCTCCTGACCCGGCGCGCGGTGGCGCCTACGCCGGGTGAGGTGGCCGCCAACCCGAGGTCGAAGTCGGCCCACCTGCGCGCCGCGCGCAAGCTGGAGCCCGGTATCCAATGACCGCGAGATCAGCTGCCACCGCAGCCGGCAAGCGCGCCGCCGCCCACGCTCGCGAGACCAAACGAGCGAACCCCCCGGGTGGAGGCTCAAAGGGTCCGGGAGGGATCCGGCGCCCGCTCTCACCGGCCAGCCCGCGACGGGTGTCAGGCCCGCTTCACCGCAGGGCCGCGGTGGCGGTCGTCGCGGC
>JAXDGF010000355.1:0-28914 GCA_034665165.1 Solirubrobacteraceae bacterium
CCCCCCGGCTCGAGCGCAATCTCGTGCCCGTCCTCGCGCCACACGCCGTCGCGCCCGATCTCGATCAGGATGGCAGCGTGGCCGGCGCGCTCGAGGCCGGCGCGCACCGAGGCCGCCGAGGCGAGCGTGAGCTCGTGCGCGGACGAGCGGCCGCCGCCGCGGACCGCGAGGCGCAGGGGCGTCATCCGGGCGTGGTGGGCGTGGTGGGGGTGGTGGGGGTAGTCGGCGTCGTCGTCGTCGTGGTCTGAGCCTGGTACTTGCCGACGACGATGGTCACGGCGGAGCCCTGCTTGGCCTGGGTGCCAGGCGTCGGGTCCTCGGAGAGGACGAGCTTGTCCTGAGTCGGATCTGTCACCGTCTGGGTCTTCTGGGTCACGGTGAAGCCGGCCTTTTTCAGCGTCTTGTTGGCGGCCGCCGGCGTCTGCCCAGTCACGTCCGGGACCTTGACCATAGGCGCGGCCTGGGCCACCACGAGGTTGACGGTCGAGCCCGCCGGTGCCGTCCCAGTCGTCGGGCTCTGGCTGATGACGGTGCCGGCCGTCTGGGTGCTCGACACCTGTGGGGTCGTGGTGACCTGGAATCCAAGCTGCCCGAGCTGGCCCCTGGCCGACGACTCCGTCTCGCCCGTGACGTTGGGGACCTTGACCGGGGCGGGACCGCGGGAGATGAAGAGGGTCACGGCCGTACCGACCGGAAGCGACTGGCCTGAGGGCGGATCGGTGCCGATGGCGTCGCCGACGGGAACAGTCGGGGAGTACTTGGTCTCCGTGCTCCCGATCGTGAGGCCGACCTTCGCGATCGCCGCCCGAGCTGCTGCCTTGCTCCTGCCCACGGTGGTAGGCACGTTGACGTTGCCGGGCCCGCTCGAGACGACGAGCCTGACCGTCGAGCCCTCGTCGACCTTCTGTTCCCCGAGCGGAAACTGAGAGACGACGGTCAGGTTCGGGGCAGTATTGGGCTCGCTGATCGGGCTCGGGGTCAGTCCAGCGCTGTCGATCTTGGCGATGGCCACGCTCTGCGTGAGGTTGACGACGAGCGGAACCCGTACTTGCTTGGGTCGCGTCAGCAGGTAGGCGGCGACCCCGGCGCCGATCAGGAGGGCGACAAGGAGGATCCAGGGCCAGGGGTTGCCGCGTCGTTCCCGCGGCGGGCGGGGATCGGGACCGAGCGGTGGCGGTACTTCGGCCACGACGGCGGGGACGATCGGGGGGTCCGCGGCACGCGTAGGCGCGGTGAGAGGCACGGCCGCGGCACCGCCGACGGCCGCGAACGACGCCGTCCGCTGGCCGCGGCTTCCGGAGATGATCGCTTCCTTGGCCTGCTCGAGTGCGGTGATGAGCTGATCGTCGTCAGCCGGACGGTGCACCGGGTCCTTGTTCAGCGTCCACAGCACGACCTGCTCGAGCTCCGGGGGGACGTTGGGGTTCAGCTTGCTCGGGGGGACCGGCGCCTCGGAAACGTGCTTGAGCGCGATCGTGACCGCCGACTCGGCGTCGAAGGGAACCTGCCCCGTAAGCAGCTCGTAGAGCACGACCCCGACTGAGTAGAGGTCGGAGGTCGCGTTGACCGCGTGGCCTTGGGCCTGCTCGGGCGACAGGTATTGGGCCGTGCCCATGATCGATCCCGTCTCCGTCATGTCCGAGGCCCCGGCGCGCGCGATCCCGAAATCGGTGACCTTGATGTGGTCGGAGTCATCTTCGACCATCACGTTGTGCGGCTTGAGGTCGCGGTGGATGACGCCGCGGCGGTGGGCGAAGCGCGCCGCCTTGAGGATCTGGATCGTGATGTCGATGGCCCGGACGGGGTCGAGGGGAGCCTCGTCGCGGATGAGCTGCTTGAGCGTGCGGCCAGGCAGGTACTCCATGACGATGTAGTAGGTGCCGTCGTACGAGCCTCGGTCGTAGACGCTGACGACGTTGGGGTGCTGCAACCCGGCGGCCGCTTGAGCCTCGCGCCGGAAGCGCTCGACGAACCCTGGGTCCTCGGCGAAACGGCGGTGGAGGAGCTTGAGCGCGACCTTGCGTCCGAGCTGCTGATCCTCGGCGCAGAAGACGTCGGCCATCCCGCCCGACCCCAGGCGCGAGATCACGCGGTAGCGGCCGTCGACGATGGTTCCGGGTTCGAGCTCAGCCATGTTCGGAGAGGAGGAGTTTCATGATGGCAGCAGCGATCGGGGCGGCAACGGTCCCTCCGAACTGACCCTGCGTCCTGTCGATGGTTACGGCGACGACGATCTGTGGGCTCTGGGCGGGTGCGAAGCCGACGAACCAAGGTTCGGTGATATTCGATCCGTTCGCGCCGATCGAGGCGGTCCCGGTCTTCCCCGCGACGCTGATGCCGCCGAGGTTAGCGGGCTGCCCGGTGCCCTCCTCGACAACCTTGCGCATCATCTGCGCGACCACCTGGGCCGTCGTCGGCGACATCACCTGGCTGAAGACGGTCGGCTTGATCTGGAGCACGGTCTGGCCGTCGGGATTGACGACGCGATCGGTCAGATGCGGCGCCATGAGCTTGCCGCCGTTGGCCACGGCCGCCGCGACCATTGCCATCTGCATAGGAGTGACGAGCAGGCCGCCCTGACCGATGCCGATGCGGCCGATGTCCTCGTTCGGGCTGGCGGGGGGATAGGGCTTGCCCGAGGTGAGCGAGTAGGGACGGCTCGCGAAGAGCTCGTCGGGCGGAAGGTCGATGGGCGGCTTGGCGTAGAAGCCGAAGCGCTTCATGTACTGGGTCATGGTCGGGCGCCCAACCTGCTGGGCGACCTGGGCGAAGATGGTGTTGATCGAGTAGGTCAGCGCAGTCGTCAGGTTCTGCGGACCCCAGCTCTGATTGCCGTCGTTCTGGAGGGGGACGCCTGACACGAGGATCGGCGACTTCCCGTCCACGACCGAGCTCGGGGTGAACTTGCCGCTGTCGAGGGCCGCGACCGTGGTCACGAGCTTGAAGGTCGAACCCGCGACATCATGGGCCTGGGTGGCGGCGTTGAGCTGGCTGCAGCTAGGCGGGAAGCAACCCTTGAGATGGTTGTCGTTGTAGCTCGGAAGCGAGACCATGGCCTTGATCGCTCCCGTGCGCGGGTCGAGCGCAACGACCGAGCCGGGGCGGCCGGCGAGGAGCTGGAGCGCGAGGCGCTGGGCCTTGGGGTCAAGGGTGGTGTAGACGTTGTCCCCGACCTGAGTCCCGCCGCCGAGCTGGCCGATAATGGCGCTGATCCCCGTGTTCACGCCGCGCAGGTAATCCCCGTCGGAGAGCTCGAGGCCGGCCGCCTGCCCGGTCTTGATGTACGCGTACCCGATCGACTGCGAGAACAGCGAACCGGTCGGGTAGGTGCGGCCGAAGGTGTGATCGGGTCCGTTGACCGATTTGGCGAGCACGGTGCCGTCGGCGGCGAGGATCTGTCCACGGTCGATCTTCTCCTGGTCGATGATCGTGCGCGCGTTGAGCGGGTTGTCCCGCAGGGCCTTGGCATCGAACACGGTCCAGCGCGAAGTCCAGGCGATGAGGAGCGCGAAGAGCACGATGAAGAGGCCGAAGACGCGCGAGATGGGGACGTTCATGCCGGCCGCCTCGCGCGGTCGGAGACGAGCAGAAGCAGAGCGAGGAGAACAAGGTTGGCGATGATCGACGAGCCGCCGTAGGAGATGAAGGGGAGCGTGACGCCGGTGAGCGGGATCACGCGAGTGACACCACCGACGATGACGAAGACCTGCAACGCGAGGACGGAGCTGAGGCCAGTCGCGAGCAGGGTCGAGAACGAGTCACGCGCCAGGACCGCGGTCTTGAAGCCCCGAGCGATGAGCATCAGGTAGGTGATGAGGACGGCAGCGGCTCCGAACAGGCCGAGCTCGTCGGTGATCACGGCGTAGATCATGTCGGTGCTCGGAGCCGGGATCAGGTAGTCCTTGGTACCTGGAATGGTGAGAGTGGCCTCACCGAACCCCTGACCGAACATCCCGCCCGCGGCCTGGGCGAAGAGCGCGTTGGCCTGTTGATAGCTGCTGGTTCCCCCTTGGGTTCCGTGATAGAGGGCCGGGCTCAGCGGATGCAGCCACTCCTGGACGCGCGCGTTGATGTGCGGGACGTGCGAGCCGATGTACCACGCTCCCACGCCGAAGGCGATGAGGCCGACGACGACGAAGGAGAAGCGGCTCGTGGCCACGTAGAGGGTCGAGAGGAGGGCGCCGTAGAACATCAGCGACGAACCGACGTCGTGCAGGAGGATGAGGATCCCCATCGCGAGGCCCCAGATCACGATCACCGGCCCGAAGTGCTTGATCGGCGGAATCGTCACGCCGAGGATGCGGCGCGCCCCCTGTACGAGCACCTGGCGCGTGTCACGCAGGTAGCTCGCGAGGAAGATGACGAAGCCGATCTTCGCGAACTCGGTGGGCTGGAAGACGAAGACGCCGGGGATGTGGATGCCGAGATAGGCGCCGTTGGCCTGATAGCCGATGCCCGGGAAGCGCGGCAGCACCAGAAGCACGAGCGACACCACCGCGATCGTGTAGCGATAGCGCTCGAGCTTTCGGTAGTCCCGGAAGCCGACGATCGTCGCCGAGAAGAGGATCAACCCGAGTACGAACCACTGCGCCTGCTGGCGCGCGAGCGTCGTATCGATCCGATAGATCATCACGATCCCGAAGCTCGCGAGCAGGGCGGCGAGAGGGAACATGTACGGGTCGGCGTAGGGAAGCGTCGCCCGGATCACCAGGTGACCGGCCAGACACAGGCCGAGGAAGATGGCCCCGTAGGTCAGCGAGACGTTCGAGAGCGCGTTCGAGCGCTGGATGAACACCCCCGCGAAGCCGGCGGTGACGAGCAGTGAGGCCGGGATCAGTCCGAGCAGCTCGCGGTTGCGCGCGGTCACGGCTGCACCTTCCCGAGCTCGAGGTCGTTCACCAGCTTCTGCGCATCGCCCTGCGAGCGCAGCGAGTGGTTGAGCAACCGGTTGCGCTCGGTAGATGGCAGCGTCGACGCCGGCACGCCGGACTCGTAGTAGGTCTCGTAGAGCTTGACGCCGTCGACGAGGTCGTAGGGGAACCCGCGGTACACGGTGATGAATCCCTGCGAGTCGGTCCCGAGGAAGTAGAGCTGCCGGCTCGCGATCCAGCCCGCGCCGCCGAAGACGAAGAGGATGATGAGGATGGCGAGCAGGGCGGCGGCCGGCTTGCTGTAGCGCAGCCCGCGGCGTTCGCGCGGGGGCGCGCCGCCGTCCGCGGGGGGCCGCGCCTGGGTTCGAGCCAAAGGGGCCGGGCGGGCGGGGCGGGGCGGGGCAGGCGGGGCGGCCACGGCAACCCCGGTCGGACTCTGCGCCGTGGGCCCCGAGGGCGGAAGCGAGGGCGCCGCCACCACCGTGGGCTGATCGGTACCGAGCGCGCTCTCCACCTCCTCGAGGCGGAAGAGGATGACCGTGATGTTGTCCCGCCCGCCCGCGCGGTTGGCCTCGTCGATCAGTGCCTGGGCGGCCCGGTCGAGGCCGGGCGACGTGCGCAGGATCTCCGCCACCTGAGCCTCGGAGATCATCGAGGTCAGACCGTCGCTGCACAGGAGGATGACGTCGCCCGCCTTGACCGGGTAGGTCCAGGTATCGACGGCCACGTCGGGTTCGGGTCCGAGGGCGCGGGTGATGATCGAACGCTGGGGGTGGTCGGCAGCCTCCTCCTCGGTGAGCTTCCCGCGCCGGATGAGCTCGGCCATGAGCGAGTGGTCCTGGGTCAGGCGGGTGAGCTCGCCGTCGCGGAAGAGGTACGCCCGGCTGTCGCCGACGTGGGCGATGGAGAGGTCATTCTCGCCCAGGTACGCCGCGGTCAGCGTCGTCCCCATCCCCGCCCGTTCGCTCTCCGTCCGCGAGCGCTCGTAGATCCGCTGGTTGGCGGTGTGCGCCACCGACGCCAGGCGCTCCTCGGGGCTGCCCTCGTCGGGGAGCCCCTCCGCGAAGGCGTCGACGGCGATCTGCGACGCAACCTCGCCCGCCTGCGCTCCGCCCATCCCGTCGGCAACGACGAACAGCGGCGGCGAGGCCAGGACCGAATCCTCGTTCTCGCGGCGCTGAAGCCCGGTATGCGTGAGTGGTATCCAGTCGGCGGCTCGAAGCATGTGATCACTGCAGGTAAGAGAACTCGCTGTCGCCGATCCGGATGACGTCACCCTCGTGCAGCGGTTGCGGGCCCGTGAGCGGTTGATCGTTCAGGTAAGTGCCATTCGTGGAGCCGAGGTCCTCGATCACGACGACGCGCCCTTGGCAGGAGATCCGAGCGTGACGCGAGGATGCGAACGGATCCTCCAGCCTGATCTCGACGTCGCCTCGCCCGAGAGTAGCGCCCGCACGCACGTCGTACGCGACTCCGGACTCGTGTCCAGGGGCCCGTTCAACCAGGAGCCGGGGCTCGAAATCCCCGTCGAGATCCGCGAGCCCGGCGGCCGCCGGATACATGCCGGTCGCATCAGGCGGACGACGCACGGCTCCGTCCACCACGCGTCCGGGGCCTTTGCGCATGTCGAGCAACGAGCTCACCGCGACCCACATGAGAAAGAGGTAGAGGACAGCCAGGAAGCCGAATTTGAGCGCGACCGAGACGGGCTCGAGCTGGACCGAGCCGATCATTCGAGCTCGAAGGTGAGCATGCACGTGCCGAGCTCGATCCGGTCACCTGGCTTTACTACCTCGGGAGCATCGATCCTGCGACCGTTGAGGACGACGCCATTGGTCGCGCCGAGATCGCCCAGCACCCACGAGCCACCGCGCGGGCGCAGCTCGGCGTGCCGGCGCGACACGTTGGGGTCGGTCAAGACGATGTCGCACTGGCGGCTTCGGCCGATCGTCGCTCCCGCCGGTCCGACGACCATCCGCTTTCCGTCGACGAGGAGGAGCGCCTTGCTGTGGTACGCGCGAGCGCGTTCCTCGAGCGGGTCAGACACACGTTCGGAGACGCTCTGGACCATCGTCCTCCCGCCTTCGTAGGCGTCCTCATACTCGTCTCCAGGTGCGGCCGGCTCGGGCGGCTCTTCCTCGGCCGGTTGAACGACCCCGGTCTGGATCCCGAATTCCCCCAGCCCCAGCCGCGAATCGGTCTCAAATTCGATTACCGGGCGCGACAGCATCGCGAGCTTCTCCCCGCGGGCGAACTCGAGCAGGTACCCGGCCAGCTCATCCGCGAGCGCCTGCTCATAGTCGGCGAAGCGGTCGCGGTCGCGAGGCGAGAGATACACGACATATTCGTTCGGAACGTACGTCCGCGAGACCGAATAGGACTTGTGCTCCTCCATCTCGCGCGCGAGCCGGCGCGCGATCTCGACCGGGCGAACCTCGGTGCGGAAAGCACGGTTGAACGTGCCTTCTACGAGGCCGGCGATCTTGCTCTCGAGACTTCTAAGGACGCTCATCGGAAGCCCCTGCGGGCAACCCGGATGCTACGGAACTCGCGCGAAAACACGCCGCGAGCGGAAGGTTCGCAGGATGCTCGGCGCAAGCACGATCGTGAAGGCGACCACGCCGCCGACCACGGCGTGGCGCAGAGTGGCGCCCGCGAGCGATCCGTGGACCGTCCGCAATGCAGCGTAGGTCGCGGCGACGAGCGCCGCCGCCCACGCGCTCGCGAGGACGAAATCGACCGCGGCCGAGCGACCGCGGACAGCCCAGGGCAGGATCACGGCCGCCCCCGCCCACACCACCGCGGGGGCGAGGGCACCTGAGGTCACGAGGGGCTCGAGGACGTGATTGAAGGTCAGCGTGACCGACCGGCTCGCGCGGTCGATGGGGAGCGAACCCGGGGGCGCTTGCAGGTACAGGTTGGTGCCCGAGATTGTCGTGCCGAGCATGGTCCACACCCACCCGCCCGCGCCGAGCGCCGCCCGGGTGAGGGGGCCGCGGGCTCGGGCCGCGAGCGCCGGCCAGGCGCCGGCGAGACCGAGGGCGCCGAGGGCGGGCGCCCCCACGGGTAGGGCCCAGGTGGTGGCTCGCCACGGGGCCAGCAGGGGCGAGACGAGGCCACCGAGGGCGATCAGCAGCGCCGCGCCGGTCTGACCCGCGAGGGCGAGCCACGCGGCGAGGGCTGCGACCGAGGTCAGCCACCCGAGGCGGGGGAGGGCCGCGACGAGGGTTGCGGATAGGAGTGCACCTACGACGGGTGCGGCCGAGGCTGGGTTTGGCAGGAGGTGCGCGATGAGCCAGGCGACGAGGCCGGCGGTCGCGACGGCCGCTAGGGCGCGGTCGGGCCAGCGGGGAGGGGCGGCGGCGCGCGCTTCGGGGTCCTCGTGCGCTTGGGGGTCCTCGTGCGCTTGGCGGTCCGCGTGCGCTTGGGGGTCCGGTTCTCCGGGTGCGGGTTCGGGGGGGCCGGCGGGGGCTCGGCCGCCCCAGCGATCGGGGGCGACGGATGGACGCGGCTGCCACGCCGGCGCGACCACGCCGGGCGTGTCGGAAACCTGGTCGATCACGGACGCGAGCCCGTGGCGAAGCTCCTGCAGCGTGCCCCGCTCCCGCGCTCGCGGCCGCAGCGCCAGGTCGAGGGCCTGACCGAGCTCGCGCGGGAGATCGCGGCGCTGGCGTCGCAGCGGCGGCAGATGCGCGCCGAGCCGTCGCGCGCGCTGGGCGGCAGTGTTGGTACGAACCGGATTGACGCCCGTGAGGCCCTCGTAGAGGACGAGGGCGAGGGAGTAGAGGTCCGCCGGCGGCCCGGCGTCCCGACCCTCGGCCTGTTCGGGCGCCATGTAGGCGGCGGTGCCGACGACGTCACCGGTCCTGGTCAGGGTGTCGCCACCGACGATGCGCGCCACGCCGAAGTCGGTGAGCTTGGCCACCGAGGCGGGATTGGACGGGCGGTCGGGAACGAGGACGTTGGAGGGCTTCACGTCGCGGTGGACGACGTCGGCGGCATGAGCGTGGGAGAGCGCGTCGCACAGGGCGATGCCGATGCCGACGATCTCACGGTCCGACAGGAGCCCGGCGTCGAGCAGATCGCCGAGCGTCTTCCCCCGTACGAGCTCTGAGACGAGATAGGCGCCGTCGTCGTCGGCACCAGCCTCGTAGAGGGTGACGATGCCGGGATGGGCGAGCCTCGCCGCGGCGCGCGCCTCGCGCTCGAAACGGCCACCGACGATCCGGTCGCGCGGGACGATCTTGATCGCAACCTCGCGCTCCAAGCGCTCGTCGCGGGCCATCCACACCGTGCCGAACCCCCCCGCGCCGAGCTGCCGCTGAAGGCGATAGCGGTCGAGCACGATGGGCGCCTCGCCGCGGCGAGGCAGCGCGCGCGATGGCTTCGAGAGGGTCTCGGGCGTGTGCTGGGCGAGCGTCTCTGCGGTCGCAGGCGCGAGCGTCTGCGCGGTCTGCGGGCCGGAAGGCCCATCCACGCTAGCGCGGCTACGAGTCACGCAAGGCTTTTCCACATAACCGGCTCGGTCCCTGCGGCTGACGGACAGCCGTCCAGCGGGTGCCCGGAGGTCGTCGACGACGATAGTTAGGCGCGCAACCGGACGCTTTCGGTCGCGCGCGCCCGTTGCACGAGCGCTTGCGTGGTTGCAATTTTGCCCGCATTGCCGGTCATACTGGACTTTCCGAATTCTTTAAGGAGCAATAGAACCTTGTCGTTCTTCGACGAGACGGACGAGCCGCCGCCGCCGCGAACTGCGCGGCGGCCAACACGGACGAGCCGGCGCGCACCCGACGAGCAGCGGACCATCCTGGTCCGCCGAGCGGTGGCGGGCGTCGCCATCGTGGTCGTCGTGATTGCCCTCGCCGTCGGTGTTCACGGCTGTCAGGTGAGCTCGCGCGACAGCGCGCTCAAGAGCTACAACGCGACCGTCGGATCGCTGATCCAGCAGTCGGACGCCACCGGCGCCAGGGTGTTCAAAGACCTCACCGGGCCCAAGTCGAACAACGCCCTGGGCGTCCAGACCGACCTCGACAACCTGAAGAGCAGCGCCCAGTCCCAGCTCCAGCAGGCACAGGGCCTGAGCCCCCCCGGCGAGGTTCAGAGCGCCCAGCAGAACCTCGTGCTTGCCCTCTCCCTGCGCCGGGACGGCATCTCCGACATCGCCAGCAACTTCCAGCCCGCGCTGAGTCGCAACACAGCCCAGACGGCGATCAATGCGATCGCGGTGGACATGCAGAAGTTCCTCGCGTCCGACGTCGTCTACACGACGCGAACCGCAACGGAGATCACCGCCGCCCTGCACGCTGCCGGCATCCCCGTCGGGGGTGCCAACGGCGAGACGATCCAGCCCACGAGCTACCTGCCCGACCTCGGGTGGCTGACACCGTCCTACATCGCCGGCAAGCTCGGGAGCACGCTGTCCACCTCCTCCTCGTCGGCCAGCGGCACCTGCCCGACGGGGACCAGCTGCGGTCACTCGCTGAACTCGGTCAGCGTCGGCGGCGTCGCCCTCTCGACCGGAGGCGGCAACACGATCCCGATCAGCTCGCCGCCGATCTTCGACGCCAACCTCACCAACACGGGCCAGAACCCCGAGAACGGCGTGACGGTTCAGGTCTCGGTCACCACCTCCACGGGCTCCACCATCACGGCCCAGAAGGTCATCGCCACAACCCAAGCCGGCCAGAGCTACGACGCTCAGGTCACCCTCCCCAAGACCCCGCCCACGGGATCAGGGCAGGTGACCGTGACGGTCCAGAAGGTGGGCGGCGAGACCAACGTGGCCAACAACACGCTGCAGTTCCCGGTGACCTTCGCATAGGGGCGGGCGGGCGCTGCCCGGAGCCTTCCCCCTATGCTTTTGGAGGTGCACGATTTGACTAGCACGGCGGGCATCGTCGCCCTGGCCGCGGGCGGCGTCGCGGTGGTCGGACTCGGGATCAGCCTGGCGCTGGTCGCCCAGTTGCGGCGCCTGCGCGCCGATCAGCGCATGCTCCTGGGCGATACGCAGCGGGACCTGCCCGCGCATGCCGCGGCGCTCGAGCGCAAGTTCAATGACCTCGCCGTCTACGTGTCCGACGCCGCCGAGCGCCTGCACGGACGCATGGACGTCGCCGAGAGCCGGCTCGACGGAGCGGTCGCCTATCGAGCCCTCGTCCGCTACGACGCCTACGGCGAGATGTCGGGGCGACAGTCGACATCGATTGCGTTGCTCGACGCCACCACCTCGGGTGTCGTGCTCTCCTCGATCCACCATCGTGACCAGTCGCGGCTCTACGCCAAGCAGGTGCGTAACGGGCGCGGCGAGCTCGAGCTCTCCCCCGAGGAGCAGGAGGCGATCCGGCTCGCGCTCGAGGGGGACGGCGCCGCCGCCGCGTCGGCGTAGCGCGCCGGCACACTGAAAACGCGGATGCGCGTCGGCTATCTGGGGCCCGAGGGCACGTTCTCGCACGAGGCGCTGCTCGCGACGACCGGCGACGACGAGCTGGAAGCGATCTCACTGCCGACGATCTACGACGCGGTGATGGCGGTCCACGACGGTACGGTCGAGCGCGCCCTCGTCCCGATCGAGAACTCGCTCGAGGGCTCGGTGAATGCGACCCTCGATTCGCTGGTCATCGAGACCGAGGAGGTCGCGATCGTGGGCGAGGTCGTCCAGCGCATCCGTCAATGCCTGATCGCCCGCACGCCGCTCGAGCTCTCGAAGATCGAGGTCGTCCTCTCCCATCCTCAGGCCAGTGGTCAGTGCGCACGCTTCATCCGCGCCGAGCTTCCGGGCGTTCGGGTCATGGCGGCGCCGTCGACGGCGGACGCGGTCAGGATCCTCGCGGAGCACGAGGGGCCGTGGGCCGCCCTCGGCAACCAGGTCGCCGCCGACCTCTACGACTGCGTCGTTCTGCGCGCCGGCGTGGAGGACGGCGCCGACAACGAGACCCGCTTCGTCTGGCTCGCACGCGCGGGCGCACCCCCCGGAGCGCCGGGGCAGGCCGCCACCGATGACCAGGCGTGGAAGACGGCCATCGTCTTCTGGGGCGCCGGCTCCGAGGCCCCCGGCTGGCTCGTCAGCTGCCTGTCTGAGCTCTCTTCGCGCGGCGTCAACATGAGTCGGATCGAGTCGCGCCCGCGGCAGCAGGGACTCGGGCGCTACATGTTCTTCGTCGACCTCGAGGGGCGCGACACCGAGCCGCGCGTCATCGAGGGGCTGGCGGGCCTGCGAAGGCACGCCCCGTCGCTCCGGGTGCTGGGGTCGTTCCCGGCCTGGCCCGAGGGCTAGGGACCGGTCGCGGTCGGCGCCGTACACGCCAAGAACGCTGCCCGTCCCGCTACACTCCGGGCGTCGTGACGTCCCCAGTACCACCTGCACCAGTGGGGTCCGCGCCGCTCTCAGAGCACCAGCGGCGCGGGCGTGAGGGTGGTCGGGTGCTCGTCTTGAACGCGACCTTCGAGCCGATCAACGTCTGCACCGTACGCCGCGCGGTCGTGCTCCTACTCAAGGAGAAGGCTGAGGTCATCGAGCACGGCGACTGGGAGCTGCGCTCGGCCACGAGGAGCGTCACCCGCCCGGTTGTGATCCGGCTTGTCAGCTACGTCCGCGTGCCGCGTGACACCCACCGGCGCAAGATCACCCGGCGAGCCGTGTTCGCGCGCGACGACTGGACGTGCCAGTACTGCGGCGCCCGCTCGAACCTCACCGTGGACCACGTCATCCCCCGCTCCAAGGGCGGGGCGTCGAGCTGGGACAACATCGTCGCGTCGTGCGCACCCTGCAACCTGCGTAAGGGCAGCGCGCTGCCGCGCCAGGCCGGGATGCGACTCCAGCGCCAGCCGAGGACACCGAGCCCGCACGTGTTCATCCACGTCGCGAGCCCGACGATTCCCGCGGCCTGGCGTCAGTATCTCGCTGCGGCGTAGGGCTACGCCGGAGGGTCGTGGTTGCTCGCGCGCGGGGCGCGGTGCGCGGGCGCGACGAGGGGGCGTGGTCGCCCCACATCTGCGGGCCCGCTCGCCGATCAACACCCCAACTCGTTAAAAGCGAAGGGCGCCGTCGACTACGGCGCCCTTCACGAACGTCTGGCTGACTCTGGTCGAGGGCGAGGTTCGCTAGTGAACTGAACTAGTGACCGGAGGGACTACTCCCGGCCCTTGCCCCGACGGTGTCTCGGTCTGGACTCCGCTGAGCGGGGTCAGCCTGCCGAGCTAGCGGCCGGACACCTCCAGGGTCCCGCAAGAACTGTCAGACAATGGCGGACCACCTCCTTTCTCTGGTGAAAAGGAGATTAGCGAATGGCGAGGCGGACGTGTCGCGCCACGGCGCAAGCGACGGTCCAGAGTGTGGTTGGGGGTGCGATCCGCCGCGGTCGGTCCGCGGGCCGGGTGCTACTCGTCGAGCGGTGGCTCGGCGTCGGGCTCCTCGCCGAGCTCGGGCTCCTCGCCGAGCTCGAGGTCCTCGTCCGGTGCCAAGTCATCGCTGAGCGGGAGCTCGACCTCGGACCCGGGCGCGGCAACGTCGCCGTTGGCCGCCGGTCCCGCGACGGGCTCGTCGCCTAGGACGGGGGCGGCGGTCGCTTCGGAGTCGACCACGAGGGCGACGGCGCTGACCTGGTCGTCGTCACGGATGTTCATGACCCGGACGCCCTGAGAGGCGCGGCCGTAGCGGTTGATGCCGCGGACCGAGGTGCGCTGGACCATCCCGCCCTGGGAGATGAACACGAGCTCCTGGTGCTCCCGGACCACAAGCGCTCCGGCCAGCGCGCCCTTGTTCTCGGTGAGCTGGATCGTCCGCACGCCCATCGTCCCGCGACCCTTGACCGGATAGTCGGAGATCGGAGTCCGCTTGCCGTAGCCGTTCTCGGTCACGACGAGGAGCTCCTGGTCATCGCGGGCGACGTCCATGGCCAGCACGGCGTTGCCCTTCTGGGAAACGTTCATCCCGCGCACGCCGCTCGTGTCGCGACCCATCGGACGGGCCTGACCCTCGCTGAAGCGCGCGGCCTGACCTGAGCGGGAGACCATGATGATGTCGTCGTCGCCACTAGTGCGGCGCACGGCGATGAGCTCGTCGTCGTCCCGGATGTTGATGGCGATGATGCCGTCGGCCTTGATCGGCGTGTTGTAGGCCATGAACGCCGTCTTCTTGACGATCCCGTTCCGGGTGGCGAAGACGAGATACTGGCCTTCGGTGAAGTCGCGCGTCGAGAGGACCGACTGAACGCGCTCGCCTTCGCGCAGCGGCAAGAGATTGACGAGGGCTCGGCCCTTGGCCGTGCGCGAGGCCTCGGGGAGCTCGTAGACCTTGAGCCGGTAGACCTTGCCACGGTTGGTGAAAAAGAGCAGGTAGTCGTGGGTCGAGGAGACAAAGAGATGCTCGATGTAGTCCTCATCCTTCATGTCCATGCCGGTCACGCCGACGCCGCCGCGGCGCTGCTGGCGGTAGGTCGAGAGCGGTAGCGACTTGATGTATCCAGAGTGGGTGATCGAGATGACCATCTGCTGGTCGGCGATCAGGTCCTCGATGTCGATCTCGCCCTCGGCGTGGGTGATCTCCGTCCGGCGCTCGTCACCGTAGGCATCGCGGATCTCGCTCAGCTCGTCCTTGATCAGCGTGTTGATCCGGTTCTCGTCGCCGAGGATCTCGCGCAGCTCGCTGATCCGCTCCACGAGGTCGGCATGCTCCTGCTTGACCTTGTCGGCCTCGAGCCCCGTGAGCCGGCTCAGGGTCAGCTGGAGGATCGCTTGGGCCTGGACGACTGTGAGGTCGTAACGCTCGACGAGGCCGGTGCGCGCCGTCTCGGGATCGCGCGAGGCGCGGATCAGGGCGATCACCTCGTCGAGGTTCGCGAGCGCGATCAGCAGTCCCTCGAGCACATGCGCGCGCTCCTCGGCGCGACGCAGCTCGAACTGCGTGCGGCGGATGACCACCTCGCGCTGGTGATCGACGTAGTGGCCGATCATTTCGCGCAGCGAAAGCGTGCGCGGCACGTTGTCGACGAGCGCGACCATGTTCACGCCGAACGTCGTCTGCATCGGCGTGTGCTTGTAGAGCTTGTTGAGCACCACCTTGGGAATCGCATCGCGCTTGAGCTCGATCACCAGCCGCATGCCGTGGCGATCGGACTCGTCGCGCAGATCGCTGATCTCGGGCACCTTCTTGTCGACGACGAGATCGCGGATCTTCAGGATGAGGCCGCCGTCGCCGCCCTTGCGTACCTGGTAGGGAAGCTCGGTGACGATGATCGCCTCCTTGCCCTGGCCGATCGGCTCGATGTGGGCCTTGGCCTGGACGCGCACGCGTCCACGGCCGGTGGCATAGGCGTCGCGGATCCCCTCACGGCCGAGGATGGTCCCCGCCGTCGGGAAGTCGGGTCCCTTGATGAAACGCATGAGGCCATCGACGTCGATTTCCGGATCGTCGATGTAGGCGATGGTGGCGCCGATCACCTCGCGGAGGTTGTGGGGCGGAATGTTGGTGGCCATGCCCACGGCGATGCCCGAGGAACCATTGATGAGCAGGTTCGGGAAGCGCGCAGGAAGGACGACCGGCTCCTGCCGCGAGCCGTCGTAGGTGGGAACGAAGTCGACGGTGTCGGCGTCGAGGTCGCGCAGCATCTCGGTCGCGAGGCGGTCGAGGCGCGCCTCGGTGTTGTGGCTGACGAAGCCATTGGTGATGAAGGAGTGGTCGTCGGTGTCCACCCGCAGCGAGTAGACGGGGTGGACGCCGGCGTCGGCAACCTCCGCGACCTCGGCGAAGTAGTAGTCGCCCGTCACCAGAGGCTCGATCACGGCACGAACCTCGTCGGAGGCGATCCGCTCCATGATCGCGGTGCCGCCGGCTTCCCAGCGCTCGACCCGGTCGATGTTGTGCCGGTCGAGCCACGTGCGGTCGACACCGGTAGCGCCCGAGGAGGAGCGCACGTACTCGGCCACGCCGGGGACGTGGTCGTGGCTGAGAGCACGACTGGTGAGCGGAATCGTCGCGAGGGCGGCCTCGAGCTTTTGCTGCTTCGCGCCGAGGAACCCGATCCGCTTCGCGAACAGGCGCGCGTCGCGGCGGTTGGTGATGACGACCTTCAGCTCACCCTTCGCGTAGCGGCACAGCCTGCTGATGACGCCGAACTCGAGCAGCAGAAGCTGAACGTCGCAGGCGAGTCGCTCACTGTAGGTGGAGTAGGAGACCTGGATCGTGCTCCGGGGAAGGAGCGAGCAGGAGCCGTCACCCGTGAAGAGGGAGCGCAGGAAGGAGCGCTTGAAGTCGCGGTCGCCTGACCACACGGCCTCCGGGATCGCCTTGGCCCGGCTCTGGAGGCCGATGAGCTCGGCGAGTGGGCTGGCGCGGAGCGCGTCGAGGTTGTGGACATCGAGCTCCCGCAGACGGCTGCCGGAAGCAATGGTGCGCTCGGACACGTAGCGGCGACCTCCGACTACGGTGTCGTACGCGCTCAGCACTTGGTCGAAGTAGGCGAAGTCGACGTTGTTGAAGCCCGCGCGACGCTCGCTGACGAAGCCCTCCGATACGAAGGCGCCGAGGAGCAGCGCGAGCTGATCGTCGGCGTCGGTCACGGCTGCGCGCCGAGCCTGGCAACGCGCAAGCGCCACTCGGTCGCCGGGGCTGATCTCGTCGAGGAGCTTCCACAGCAGGAGCGGCACTCCGGCCATGTCCACGAGGCAGAGGACGGGATGGTTGTGAGTGCCGGTGAGCTCGTAGCCCTCGCGCGTCACGAGGCGAAGCGTCGGATGATCGCCCGAGTGGAACACCTTCGATGCGTGCACCGGCCGGCCCAGGCGGTCGAGCACTTCGAGGTCGAGATCCAGCTCGCTGTTGGGCTGTATCCCGTGCGCGAGCGCGTCGATGCGGGCGGTGCCGGCGGGGGTTGCCACCCGCGTGTCACCGACAACGCAATACCTCATGGCCGCAGCGCCGTACCCGTCGATGTTGCCGAAGTTGCCGTGCCCATCGACAAGCGGGTAACGCATGGAGAAGTCCTGCGCCAGCCGCACCAGAGTGTCGTAGATGGAGGCGTCGCCGTGGGGGTGGTACTTGCCCATTACCTCGCCGACGATCTGGGCGCTCTTGACGTGCTTACGGTTGGGCTGGAGGCCCAACTCGTTCATCACGTAGAGGACACGACGATGCACGGGCTTGAGACCGTCGCGGACGTCGGGGAGGGCGCGCCCGACAATCACCGACATGGCGTAGTCGAGGTACGCCGAGCGCATCTCCTCCTCGAGCCCGCGGGGCTCGATGTTTCCGCCGCCGATGGTGTCTACCGCAGACATCGCTTACACGTCCAGGTTAGCCACGAGTCGGGCGTTCTCTTCGATGAAGGCGCGGCGCGGCTCTACCTGGTCACCCATGAGCATGGAGAACACGTGGTCGGCCGAGGCGGCGTCTTCCATGGTGACCTGGACCAGGGTGCGGGAGGCGGGATCCATGGTTGTGTCGCGGAGCTCGTCGGCGTCCATCTCTCCCAGCCCCTTGAAGCGCACGTAGTCGACGCCCTTCTGAGCCACCGCAAGGACATTCTCGCGCAGTGCCTCGAAGCTGGCCGCCTCTTTCTCCTGATCGCCTAGCTTGACCCGAAACGGCGGTGAGCCCGCGAGTGCCTCGAGGTCAGCGTGGACCTCGGCGAGGTGCTGGTACTCCTTCGCCTCGAGCGCGGCGCGACGCACTCGGTGGGTGCTTGCGAGGCCGGTCTTGGCCTCGACCGTCCGGATCACGAGCTCGGTGGGATCCTCGAAGAGGAGCTCGGTCCGGTAGGGCTCACCGTTCTGTGCGCCCTGCGCGAGATAGCGGAGCAGTCCGTCGACATCGGTGATCTGCGCCTCGAGGAGCCGGCCCTCCTGGAGGAAGGCAACGATGCCGTGACCGTGGGCGCTGCGCAAGGCCGAGGCCCAGCCGTCGTACTGCTTGAGCAGGCGCGAGAATCGCTTCCAGCGGGCGTCGGTGAGTTTGAACTGCTTGCCGTGACGGTCGGAGACCTCGAGCTTCTCGAGCTTGTCGCCCAGGAGGATCTCCTCGAGCTCGGATTCGCGCTCGATGTAGCGGTGCTTGCGCCCTTGGCGCAGCGCGTAGAGCGGTGGCTTGGCGATGTAGACATAGCCCGCCTCGATCAGGGGCTGCATCTCGCGGAAGAGGAGGGTCAAGGCGAGGGTACGGATGTGGGCGCCGTCGACGTCGGCGTCGGTGAGAAGCACGACCTTGTGGTACCGCGCCTTGGAGAGGTCGAACTCGTCGCGCACGCCGGTGCCGATGGCGGTGATCAGAGCCTGGATCTCGACGTTGCCGAGGACCTTGTCAATCCGGCTCTTCTCGACGTTGAGGATCTTCCCACGCAGCGGCAGGATGGCCTGGGTGTTGCGGTCGCGCGCGCTCACGGCCGATCCGCCGGCCGAGTCACCCTCGACGACGAACAGCTCCGCCAGCGCAGGGTCCTTGACCGAGCAGTCGGCGAGCTTGCCGGGCAGGGTCGAGTTCTCGAGCGCGGATTTGCGCCGCGTGAGGTCGCGCGCCTTGCGCGCGGCGGAGCGTGCCTGGGCCGCTTGCACGGCCTTGGTGATGACCTCGCGGGCGTCGCGCGGGTTCTCCTCGAGGAACTCGCTGAGCCGGGCGTTGACGATCTTCTGCACGAAGCCGGCCATGCCGGGGTTGCCGAGCTTGGTCTTGGTCTGACCTTCGAACTGAGGATCGGCGAGCTTGGCCGAGATAACGGCCGTCAGGCCCTCGCGGACATCCTCGCCGGTGAGGTTCTCGTCCTTGTCCTTGAGCAGGCCCTTGTCGCGCGCGTACGTGTTGAGCACGCCCGTAAGCGCGGAGCGGAAGCCGGACAGGTGCGAGCCGCCTTCGATGGTGTTGATGTTGTTTGCGAACGAGAACACGGACTCCTGGTAGGAGCCGTTCCACTGCATGGCGACTTCGACGGCGCCTTCGTCGCCCTCGCCGGAGAGCGAGATCACCTTCTTGTGGATCGGCTCCTTGTTCTCGTTCAGGTAGCGGACGAAGTCGACGATCCCGCCCTCGTAGCGGAACTCGGCGCGGCGGCCTTCGCCGCGAAGGTCGGCGATGGTGATCCGGAGCCCAGCCGTCAGGAAGGCGGTCTCGCGCATGCGCTGCTCGAGCGTCGTGAAGTCGTAGTCGAGGTCCTCGAAGATCTCGTCGTCGGGAAGGAAGGTGATCGTCGTCCCGGTCTCGCTCGTCGGCTCACCGCGCGTGAGCTCTCCCATCGGCTTGCCGCGCGCGTAGGTCTGCGTCCAGTGGTGCCCGTCGCGGGAGATGTCGAGGTCGAGTCGCTCAGAAAGAGCGTTGACGACCGAAACGCCGACGCCGTGGAGCCCGCCGGAGACCTTATAGCCGCCTCCGTCGCCGAACTTGCCGCCGGCGTGTAGGACGGTGAGCACGACCTCGGCCGCCGGTCGCTGCTCCTTCTCCATGATCGCGACCGGGATGCCGCGACCGTTGTCGACGACGGTGACCGAGCTGTCCGGGTGGATCGTCACCGAGACGTCGTCGCAATACCCGGCTAGGGCCTCGTCGACAGAGTTATCGACAACCTCGTAGACGAGGTGATGTAGGCCGCGGGTCCCCGTCGAGCCGATGTACATTCCTGGGCGCTTACGTACCGCTTGCAGTCCCTCCAGGACGGTGATGTCCTGCGCGTCGTAACTGCTACCGCTTTGAGGGCGCTGCGGGGCGCCATTGTCTGTCGCCAAAGATCCTCCGATGACATTGAGAAGCCCCGGATCCGGCCGGTTGGCGGAAAGCCGGGGCGTCCGAAGTTGGTAGACAAAATAATAGCACACGGAGGCCCCTTTCCGGGCCTCCAGCGACCATAGAATTACCTGCAAAATGCCCAAATAGAGCAGTCGCGAAGAGAACCTTTTACGGGGTGTTCTCAGAGGTGTGCCGAAGTTGTTGCAGAGCGCCCTCCGGTCGGGGGCGAGGCGGCCTTCAACGGGGCGGCACCGCGATGCACCGAAGGCGCTCGATGCCGCCGCTCGGGAGCGCCTCGTTGAGTCGCTCGACGATCGTTGGGGCCATCAGATCGAGCTCCTGGGCCCATACGGCCGCGTCGCACGCGACCGTGAGGACGCCGCCGCGCTCGGCCGTCGGCGTGGCGGCCTCAGCGATCGTCTGACCGACGGTCGACAACCACACGCGCTCGACCGCGGCGAGGAGCGTGTCGGGCTCCCACTCCGCGCGCAGTCCGTCCAGGGCAAGCGCGATGGGACGCGGAGCAAGCCGCCTCATGCCGCTGCCGCCTCATGCAGGATCCGGCCGTCCGAGACCGCGACGAGCGACACCTCGCCGCTGCGCGCGCCCGGGACGTGCTCCACGTCGGTGGTGGTGATGACGGCCTGGCCGGCGCCGGCGTGGAGCACATCGATCAGGGCGCGCCGGCGGACTTGGTCGAGCTCGCTCATGACGTCGTCGAGCAGCATCACGGGCGGCCACGGGCGGGCGGCCGAGATCACCTCGCGCTCAGCGAGCAAGAGCGCCAGCAGCGCCAGGCGCTGCTGCCCCTGGGAACCATACGAGCGCAGGTCGCGGCCTACGCGTGCAATGTGGAGATCATCGCGGTGCGGACCATGGCCGGTGAACCCCCGCTCGAGGTCGCCGTCCACACGAGCCGCGAGCTCTTGGGCGAGCTCGCCGGGAGTGCTCGCCTTTGACCGGGGGCGGTACTCGATGGTGGGCGAGCCGGTCAGGCCTAGGTCCTCCGCGTAGCGAGTAAAGGGAGAGACGGCAGCGCTGACCGCTTCCGCCCGGTCCTTCATCAGCTCGATCCCGTAGCCCGCGAGCTGCCAATCCCAGGCCGAGAGGGTGTCGCGCGTCGCGCGGCCGGAGCGGATCCGCGCGAGCAGGGCATTGCGTTGGGCGAGGGCGTGAGCGTACGAGCGCCGCGCCACCGTCCGTGTCGGCCAGCGCGCGGCCACAACCTGATCGAGGTGTGCGCGCCGGACGCCGGGCGGCCCCTTCACGAGCTCGAGGCGATCGGGCATGAAGACACTGACCAGCGGGCGCTCGGCCACATCGAGCAGCCGTTCGACGGGCGCGCCGTCCACGGACATGCGCTTGGGCTGCCCCGGTTCGAAGCCCACGGCGATCTGGTGCTTGCCGTCCGTGGTGCGCACGTCGACGACGGAGCGCGTGGTGGTGGCGCCGAAGCGCACGATCTCGCGTTCGTTCGTGGTCCGGCACGAGCGGCCCGTGCAGCCGAAGTAGAGCGCCTCGAGGAGGTTGGTCTTGCCGGCGCCGTTCGGCCCCCAGATGACGGTGACGCCATCGCCGATCGCCACCTCGGCGGCCTGGTAACAGCGGAAGTTACGGATCGTGAGCGCGACAAGTCTCATCGACCGGACACGGCGACAACTCGCTAGACGTTGAGCCGAATCGGCATGATCAGGTACCGGAAGCCGCTGTCGTCGGCCGATTCGATGAGCCCCGGGCGCAGCGGACTGATCAGCTTGAGAAGGAGATCACCGTCGCCGATCGCCTCGACGCCGTCGCGCAGGAACTCCGGGTTGAAGCCGATCTCGATGGGATCGCCCTGGAAGGCGACCGGCAACGACTCCCTGGCCTCGCCGACGTCGGGCGTCTGGGACGACACCGTCAGCTCGCCGGGCTGGAAGGCGAGCCGAAGCGGGGCCGTCTTCTGGGCAAGCAGGCTGACGCGCCGCACGACGTCCGCGATCTCCGTCGCGGACACCTTGAGCTCGTGTTCGAAGGTGTCCGGAACGAGCTGCCGATAGTTGGGGAACTGACCGTCGATGAGGCGGGAAGAGAGAACGATCTTCCCCACCTCGAAGAGGATCTGGTTCTGACGGACGGTGACGCGGAGCGGTTCCTCCTCGGCGTGGGCGGCGATCCGGGCCAGCTCCTGCAACGCCCGAGCGGGGACGTTGACTTCGAAGCTCTTGGACAGGGGCGCCTCCAGCTCCGTCTCCTTGATGCTCAGACGGTAGGAGTCGGTGGCGACCATCCGCAGCTCGCGCTCGGAGGCCGAGACGAGGATGCCGGTGAGCACTGGGCGCGTCTCATCGCGCGAGGCCGAGCCCGCGACCTTGAGCGCCGTGGTGACGAAAGCGTTGGCCGGAAGGGACACGGCGCTCTCGGGATCAGGCTCGGGAAAGGGCGGAAAGTCCTCGGCGCGCAAGGTGCGGATGTGGAAGGTGGCGTTACCGGAGACGAGCTCGACGTCCTGCTCGGAGGGCCGAAGCTCGAGCGATACCGCTGGCGCGGGCAGGGCTCGGACGACATCGACAAGAAGGCGACCGGGGAGAACGACCACTCCTTCGCGCAGGACCTCCGCCTCAATGGGGACGCGTAGGCCGACGTCGGTGTCGGTGGCGCGGAGTTCGCATCCGTCGGCTGCCGCGGCGATCTGGATTCCGGATAGAGCCTGGATCGCGGTGCGCGATGAAGCGACGCGGGCCACGGTTTGGAGCTGCGCGAGCAATCCGTCGCGGTCGATTGAGATCTTCAAGTTAGGTACCTCTTAGAACTGATGTAGCAGTCATAGTGTTGAGAAGGCCTGTCGAGAAGCAGGCAAAGAGCGGGTGGGTGCAGGGAGTCCTTGCTGCGAAGCGCGACAGGCCAGTGTGTCAGTCGTGTCGGTCGTTGACGTCGAGCATGGCAGTTGTGATCGACAAGACGGCTTGAGCCGCCGCTTCGTCGACATGGAGCTGGTCGGCGACACGACGGCACGCGTGGACGACGGTGGCGTGGGAGCGGCCGCCGAAGGCCTGGCCGATGGTAGGGAGCGAGGCGTCGGTGAGGGTGCGCGCGAGGTGCATGGCGACCTGGCGCGGCCATACGATGGCGGTGACGCGGCTGGGTGAGACGAGGGCTTTGACCGAAATGCCGTAGTGCTTGGCCACGGCCTCCTGGATGACGGGTATCGACGGTGCGCTGTGGTCGGTCGCCGGCGCGAGGCGGTCGAGGACCTCGGCGGAGAGCTCGAGGTCGATCGGCCGGCCGGTGAGCGAGTGGTAGGCCACGATCCGGATCAAGGCTCCCTCGAGCATCCGGATGTTCGAGGTGATTCGGGTCGCGATCAGCGCGAGCACCTCGGGGTCGGCGATCGTTATGTGATCGAGGGCCGCTCGCTTGCGGAGGATGGTCAGGCGCGTGGCGAGGTCAGGCGGGCTGATGTCGGCGACCAGGCCCGATTCGAACCGTTCTCGGAGGCGCTCTTCGATCGTCACGAGCTCGCGCGGGAGGCGGTCGCACGTAATGACGAGCTGGCGTCCCGTCTCGTAGAGGGCGTTGAAGGTGTGGAAGAACTCCTCTTCGGTCTTCGCTTTGCTGGCGAGGAACTGGATGTCGTCGATGAGGAGGATGTCGGCGTTGCGGTACGCGCGCTTGAAGTGCTCGATCGAGCGGGACGAGAGGGCGGAGATGAAGTGGCTCGTGAACGACTCGACCGTCGCGTACTTGACCGTGGCGCCCCCTCCGAAGGCAAGGACGTAGTTCGCGATGGCATGCAGGAGGTGGGTCTTGCCGAGGCCGGGCGGGGCGTGGAGGAAGAGTGGGTTGTAGGCCTGGCCGGGCAACTCAGCGACGGTCAGGGCGGCCGCGTGCGCCAGCCGGTTGCCGTCGCCGATGACGAACTGGTGGAAGCTATAGCGCGGGTTGAATGTGGATTCACCACCACCGCTGCTGTTGTCGTCTTCAGGCGCGGGTCGAGCGCCCGGGCTCGTGAACCTCACGCGCGCGCTCGGGCCGAGGACGCGGGTGGCGCATTCCTCGATGATGCGTCCGTAGCGCTCGACGACCCACGAGTGCGTATCTGTGGGGACGGCAAGGAGGAGCACGTCAGCGTCTGATTGCTGGGCCTTGATGGGCGCCAACCAAAGCTCGTAGATCGATTCTGAAACCGATCGCCGAAGCTCGGCACGGATCTCGTGCCAGGCGCGCGGGGTCTCGAATTGCGCGGGCAGCGCCAAGCGACTCCTTCTCGGAGGACCTAGGGATCTAAGACGGCCAGGAGCTCCGGAAAGGCGCTCGGGCGGGCGAATATACCAGCGGGATGAGGGCCTCCGGAGGCGTTAAAACCGGGCTTGGCGCAAAGCGCGGGAAAAAGGGAGAGTGACGAGCGAGGGGGCGAGGTGGGACGCGCTATCCGCTGTTCGCGGCGGCTCGGAGGTGGAGGCGTTCGGACGGTGCCGACGCGTGGCTATAATCGGCTGTCGCACCCACGGGACCCTTGAGTCATGAAGCGCACCTACCAGCCAAAGAAGCGGAAACGCGCACGTGCGCACGGTTTTCGCGCGCGGATGCAGACGCGCGCTGGGCGCGTGACGCTCAAGCGCCGGCGCGCGAAGGGTCGCGAGCGGCTGACGGTCTGATGCGTGGCCGGCCGGGCCATCAGCCCGGGCCAAAGCGAGGCCGGCTATCGCGCAGCGCTGACTTCGATCGGGTCTTCAGGCAGGGGAGCTCACACGGCGGACGCGAGCTCGTGCTCTACGTATTCCCGCGCGGCGACGAGCCGCTGACGCCACGCCTCGGTCTGTCCGTCTCACGCAAGGTCGGTGGAGCCGTACAGCGAAATCACGTCAAGCGGCTGCTCCGGGAGGCTTTCGCGCTGGATGGTGACCGCCTGCCGGCGGGGAGCGATGTGGTCGTGGTCGCGAGAAGCGACGCGCGGGCGCTCGCCGAGCGCGAGGGACTGGCGGGAATCCGCCGCGCCCTGGCCGAGCTGATCGACCGGACTCAGGCGCGCACCGGGGGTACGGCGTGAGCGCGCTCAGGGCCTTGGCCATCCTCCCGATCCGGCTCTACCAACGACTGATTTCGCCGATGCTGGGCGCGCATTGCAAGTACTACCCTTCGTGCTCTACGTACGCCGCGCAAGCGATTCGCGACTACGGCATACTCAAAGGCCTGATCCTCGCGGGCTGGCGGCTGCTTCGATGCAATCCCTGGAGCCACGGAGGATTTGATCCCGTCGAGAGCCAGCGGCTCTTCAGCCCCCGGCGCTCAGAGGCCCCGACCGCCTGATCATGCTTCTCACCGCGAACATCCTGCAGCCGCTCATCAGCGTCTTCGAGGCGGTGCTGAAGTTCTTCCACAACAACCTTGGCGTCGGCTGGGGCCTCTCGATCGTGCTCCTGACGGTCCTGGTCCGTGCCGTGCTCGTGCCCCTCACGGTCAAGCAGTTCCGCTCGATGCAGGCGCTCCAGGCGCACCAACCCGAGCTCAAGGCGCTTCAGGCGAAGTACAAGGACGACAAGCAGCGCCAGCAGCAGGAGATCATGAAGTTCTACAAAGAGAACAAGGTCAACCCGCTCGGCTCTTGTTTGCCGCTCCTGGCCCAGTTCCCGGTCTTCATCTCTCTGTACTACCTGCTGCGCAGCGATCTGCGCGGATACATCTGCCCGCACATCCAGGATGTGTACAAGGCGGCTCACCACACGACGCAGACGGTCGCCTGCGGCGTGCACCACGGGGCTCAGTTCCTCTTCATCGGTGACCTTACGAACAAGGCGACGGGCGCCGTGCTCGTCGTGTTGATGGTGCTCTACGTCGGCTCGCAGCTGTTCTCGAGCCTGATGATGTCGACCTCGGCCATGGATCCGACGCAGCGGAAGATCATGGTGCTGATGCCGCTGGTGTTCGTGTTCCTGTTCATCAGCTTCCCGGCCGGGGTGATCGTGTACTGGATCACCACCAACCTGTGGACGATCGTGCAGCAGCTGATCGTCCGCCGGATCGTCGGGCCTCCCCCGGTTCCGGCCACCGCGGCTGCGGGCGCGGGGAAGTCGTCTAACGGTGGCGGTGGTGGGTCCTCGGGCGGCGACGGTGGCAAGGCGGACGCGCGGAAGCCCCAGCCTCGCGGCCCCAAGGCGTCGGGCGAGGCCGCCACGCCCGTCGGAGCGAAGTCTGCGGTCGGCGGACTCCTGCGCCGGCGTCTCGAGCCCGCCTCGGAGCCCTCGGGCGCGAGCGGCGCGCGAGCGTCGGGGGGCGGCCCGCCCCCGCGCCCACCGCGCAAGAAGAAGAAGCGCTCCGGACGGAGGCGGTAGCGGTGGAGGCCTCCGTGGGCCGCCCGGCTGAACGTGTGCGCGAGATGCTCGAGCGGATCGCCGAAGCCGCCGGCGTGACGGCGGACGTCGAGATCCACGAGGACGGCGAGACTTTGACGGCAGCCTACGTTGGCGACGACCTGGGTCTGCTTATCGGCAGGCACGGGTCGACGATCGACGCGATCCAGCATCTGTCCTACCGGGCTGCGTTTCGCGGCGAGGATGGGCGCAAGCGCGTCGTCGTCGATGCCTCGGGGTATCGCGAGCGGCGCGCGCTGGCCCTGCAAGCGGACGCCGATCGAGCTGTCGAGATGGCCGTGAACGAGTCCCGGGCGGTGTCGCTCGAGCCGATGAGCGCGCTCGAGCGCAAGGTGGTGCACGAGTATCTCCGAGACCGTCGGGGCATCGAGACCTACAGCGAGGGTGAGGAGCCGGCGCGCCACTTGGTCGTCGCGCCGGTGGTCGACTAGCGCCGCCGGCGCGGGCGGCCTGTCGCTGTGATGGCCAAGGCGTTTGTTTCACGTTTTTCTTGCCGGTGAAACAGGGTGGCGGAGCGGGAGGTCACTACGGGGTCGGAACTCGCTGACTTCGATCGCGGGCTGGTGGTCGGCCTGCTCGTCGGCGAAGGGTCGTTTGGCGGCGACGGCAAGCAGCCGCAGATCACGCTGCGCATGCACGTTCGTCACGAGGCGCTGTTCCGGCGCCTGATGGCGCTGTTTCCTCGGACCCGGCTCTACGGGCCGTACAACCACGGGGATCGCTCGTACTTTCAGTGGATGGCCCGGGGGCAGGCGCTGGTCGAGGACGTGCTGCCCGTTCTCGAGGAGGGCCTCACGGCGGAGCTCGATGGCTACGCGTGGGAGCGGTTCGAGCAGATGCGCGAGCGCTACGCGGGGTACATCGCGCGCGTTCGGGCGCGGGGTGGTGGGTGACCCTGGGCCCGGCGAGGGTGGGATGGCTGACGGTGGGGGTGGCCACCGCCGCGCGCGCTCCGTCGTGAGCGCGCGGAAGTCATCTGGTCGCGTAGACGCCGCGGTCGGGGAGCTGGCCCGGCGTTACAGCCTTCCCAGCGGATCCGAGCAGGCCTTCGTCGCGCTCATCGACCTGCTCGCTCGCGACGAGCACGCCCCGACCTCGGTGCGAGACCCACGCGCAGTGGTCGACGCGCACCTGGCGGACTCGCTCGTGGCCCTCGAGCTGCCCGAGGTGCGTCGGGCGCGCGTGATCGCCGATGTGGGGTCGGGTGCGGGCTTTCCCGGCCTTCCGCTGGCCGTGGCGCTCCCTCAGGCTCGGGTCGCGCTCGTGGAGTCAAACGCCCGCCGTGCCGCGTTTCTCGAGCGAGCGGCGGCAGCGACCGGGTCGGCCCGTGCGCGGGTGGTCAACGCTCGCGTCGAGGAATGGGAAGAAGGTCTCGGCGCCAACGATCTGGTCGTGGTCCGGGCCCTGGCCCCCCTGCCGGTCGTCGCCGAGTACGCCGCGCCCCTGCTGGCGCTCGGCGGTGCGGTGGTCGCTTGGCGGGGCCGGCGCGACGATGAAGCCGAACGCGCGGCCGCGCGCGCGGCTGCCGACCTGGGCTTGGAGCCGGCGGAGCCGCGCCGAGTGGCCCCATATCCAGGCGCTGAGCACCGATACCTGCATCTGATGTCCAAGGTGAGGGAGACGCCAGCGCGGTTTCCCAGGCGGGCGGGGATGGCGCTGAAGCGTCCGCTGGGCGCGGAGCGGCGGTAGATGGTGACACCGCGCCGCGTCTGACCGCGTGGCTCGCTAGCTTCCGCTTGGCCATGGGGACCGTATACGCCGTGACCAATCAGAAGGGTGGCGTGGGCAAGACGACGACGACCGTCAATCTCGCGGCGTGCGTGGCCGAGGCGGGGTACGAATCACTGCTCATCGACATCGATCCACAGGCCAACGCGACCGTCGGGCTGGGGCTGAGCAAGGACGCGGAGCTCACCATCTACGACGTGCTCACCGAATCCGCCGCGCTCGAGGACGTGATCATCGCTACCGAGATCGAACACCTTTTCGTAGCGCCCTCGGGCCCGGATCTCGCCGGCGCGACCGTCGAGCTTCCCAGGATCCCGGGCTCCGAGACGCGTCTGCGGTCGGCGCTCGCTCCGATCCGTGACCGATACGCGTTCACCCTCATCGATTGCCCACCTTCGCTCGGGCCGCTCACGATCAACGCACTGGTCGCCGCGGATCGCGTGATCGTCCCCGTTCAGGCCGAGTACTACGCCCTCGAGGGTCTGGCCGCGATGCTCGACACCCTCGCGCTCGTCCAGCGCGAGATGAATCCCAGGCTCACCGTGGCCGGGATGCTGCTGACCATGTACGACGCGCGCACGCGGCTGGCTCAGGATGTCGAAGCGGAGGTCCGCCAGCACTTCCCCGAGCTCATGTTCGAGACCGTCATCCCCCGCAACGTCCGCATCGGCGAGGCCCCGAGCTACGGTAAGCCTGTCATCCACTACGACCCCCACTGCGCCGGCGCCGACGCCTACTTCGAGCTCGCCAAGGAGGTGGCCGCACGTGGCTGATCGACATCGCGGCATGGGCCGCGGCCTCGCGGCGATACTGTCCGTCGCGCCCCGGGACGACCTCGAGGAGCTGCGCGAGCTGCCGGTCGAGCTGATCGCGCCGAGCCCGAATCAGCCCCGGCGGGTATTCGAGGAAGAGTCGCTCCTCGCGCTCAGCCAGTCGATCAAGCTTCGCGGCGTGCTCCAGCCCGTCCTCGTCCGTCCCCTCGCCGGCGGCACGTACGAGCTGATCGCCGGCGAGCGGCGCTGGCGGGCCGCTCAGCTCGCCGAGCTCGCCACGCTGCCGGCCATCGTCCGTCACCACGACGACGCCACCTCGCTCGAGGTCGCCCTGATCGAGAACATGGCCCGCGAGGACCTGAGCCCGATCGAAGAGGCACGCGCATGCGCCGCCCTCGTCGAGGAGCTCGGTCTCACCCGCGAGGAGGTCGGGCTCCGCGTCGGCCGCAGCCGCGTAGCTGTCTCGAACCTGATCCGCCTGCTCGACC
>JAXDGF010000356.1:0-17153 GCA_034665165.1 Solirubrobacteraceae bacterium
TCCCGGTAGACAAGCCCGGGGCCGCCCAGGCTGCCGCTTACCCCGGCCGGGTCGTGCGAGGTGAAATACCCCGTGAGGAGCCCGATGGCCACGAAGGCGATCGCGAGCGAGACGACGACGATGGCCAAGCGCTCAAGCCACTTGCTGAGGCCGCTCGAGCGGCTCACTCGGGGGTTCCGACCGCTCCTGCGGTGGACCTCACCGGCGCCGTGGGCGGCACGCTTGCCGCGGCGGCGATCTCCTCGATGCACGACTCGATCTCCTCGGCCAGCGTCTCCACGTCCCCGAGCGCGTCGAAGTCGGCCGTGAGGCCGAAGTTGAGCTGGCCGTTGTAGCTCATGATCGCGATCCCGAGCGCGGTGTTCTTGGCCAGGGGGACGAGCGGGTAGATGGCGGCGAGCTGGCGCCCGAGCAAGTAGAGGGGAAACTGCGGGCCGGGGACGTTCGTCACCACGACGTTGAAGAACCGCTGCCGGCTCTGGAGCCGCGCCGCCTGCGCCACGATGGTGGGCGGCGCGAAGCCGGAGAGGGAGGTGAGGACCTGGGCGCCCACGGCCTGGCCCGAGTCCTTGATGCCCTGCATCTCGCGGCGGATCCTGAGCAGTCGCTGGACCGGATCGGTCATCCCGACCGGGAGCGGCGCCCACATCGCCGAGACCTGATTGCCGAGGGCGCCGCGATCGATGTCGGCGCGCACCGAGATGGGGACCATCGCCTTCAGGACGACGTCGTCGGTCGGGTGCCCGTGCAGGCGCATGTACCGGCCGAGCGCGCCCGCCACCACAGTCAGGATCACGTCGTTGACCGTCCCGCCCAGCGAGTCCTTGACTGCTTTGAACGTCGCGAGTTCGCTGTCGACCCAGGTGAAGCGCCGATGTGGGCCGATGCGGACATTGAACGGGCTCTGGGGCGCGGGGTTAAGGCCGGCCCAGGCCATGGCCCCGACTCCGACCAGCCCCTCGCCGACCCTGGTCGCGACGGTTCGCGGCCCGCGCAGTGCGTGCCGGACCCCGCGCACGATCTCGCCCGGGGCCGTGGCGCGCTCGAGGAGCGCGTCCGCGAGGAGCTGCGAGTCGCTCGGAGCGGGTCGCGGAATCCACTCCTGTTCGGGCTGCGCGGTCGGCATCGGGTCGGGCGCGGCATCGAACATGACGGTCGCGATGTCGACACCCGAGATCCCGTCGACGAGCGCGTGGTGGGTCTTCGAGAGGAGCGCGAAGCGGCCGTCCTTTAGCCCTTCGACGAGCCACAGCTCCCACAGTGGCTTGCTGCGGTCCAGCGCCTGCGAGAACACGCGCCCCGCCAGTCGCTTGAGCTCCTCCTCTCCACCCGGGCGCGGCAGCGCGGTGTCGCGCACGTGGTACCGGGGGTTGAAGTGGGGATCGTCGACCCAGACCGGGCGGCCCTGCTCGAAGGGGACGAACGCGAGCCGCTGCCGGTAGCGGGGAACGAGGTGAAGCCGGCCCACGATCGCTTCGATGAGCTTCTCGTGGTCCGGCGCCGGTCCCTCGAACACCGTGCACGCACCCACGTGCATGTGGGCGGAGTCGTGCTCCAGATGCAAGAAAGAGGAATCGAGGCCGCTGAGCCGGTCCGGGTTCGCCACGGCATGATTCTTGCAAGAGCGCGTCGCCTGTGGGGGCGGCTGTATGCGTCGCCGCCGGGCTCGTGTGACCGAGGTCACACAACGCCGGTCCTCTTTATGTACCCTCAGAGGTCGTTTCATCGACCTGCCGAGTCGTTCCTGCCCGGTGCGGGGACGAACGGGACCCACTGGTCTGGGTGTGTCTAGTTCCACCCAGATAGAGGCGAATCGGCCGTCCGGCGCACATCCGGCGGTAACCGTAGCGATGGCGTTCAGAGCCCGAGAGCATCGGGCTGTGAACGGCAATCGCGAGCCCGTCAGCTGAGCCCGTAGGCATCCGGTCGACACCACTAAGGAGGTCCTCTCGGATGAGGCCAGCGAATTTGCGCTGCCCGCGCACGGTACGAATAACCGCGGGCGCACTTGCGATAGCAGCTCCAGCCTCGGCGGCCGCGCTCACCGCCAATCAGGCAGATGCCCTGGGCGTACTTCAGATAACGCCGGCCTCGGATCATCTCCGCTACGGCCACGCCCTCACCGTGAGGGGCCTGGCCCCGAGCTCTGACCGCGGGTACCGGCTCGCGCTCCAGTTCTCGCGGCGGGGTCGGCCATGGCACACGCTCGCGAGCACGAAGGTGCGCGCCAACGGAGCGTTCCGCGTGCGCGTCCCGCTTACGCGATCGGGCTCCGTGCGCGTCGTTCCCGTCGGTCCTCCGGCGCCCAGCCAGCGCCGCGGCGGGGTGGCGGGCACGAACCTGCTCAGCGCCGCGTCGGCCCCGGCGCCGATCGCGGCAAGCCCGGCCCAGCCCGTCGCGGTCGACGCCAGGCTCGCGATGGCGCCCTCGGCGCTCGTCGCCCTTCCGGGCCAGCCGCTCACCGTCCGCGGCGCGCTGCTGCCGCGGCGTCCCGGCGCCGTGGTCCGCCTGCAGACCCGCGCGCACCATCGCTGGCACACGGTCGCCGTCGCGCGCACGCGCCGGCACGGCGGCTTCGTCTTGCGCCACGCCGTCCGGCGCGCGGGTAAGCAGAGCTTCCGCGTCAGCTTCGCGGGCGACGCCGGGAACACCGCGGTCAGCACGCGGGGCCGCTCCGTCGTCAGCCTCCACCCGGCGCTCGCCTCCTGGTATTACGACGGGGGCAACACGGCGTGCGGCTTCCACGCCGGCTACGGCGTCGCCAGCCCGTACCTTCCGTGCGGGACCAAGGTCACCTTCGCCTACCAAGGACGGACGGTGACCGCCGTCGTCGACGACCGCGGCCCCTTCGTGCCCGGTCGCACCTTCGACCTCAACCAGAGCACCGCCGGGGCCCTCGGCTTCGGCGGCGTGGACACGGTCTGGACCTCGATCTAGCGGACCGCCGGCGGGCGCCGTCTGGCGCGCCGCGGGCGGGCGCCGTCTGGCGCGCCGCGTAGCCTCGTGCACCGATGCTTGATCGGTGTGTCGCCCACCTCGACATGGACGCGTTCTACGTGTCCGTCGAGGTGCGGCGGCGCCCCGAGCTTCGCGGCCGCGCCGTCGTCGTGGCGGGCAGCGGGCCACGGTCGGTGGTGACCACGGCGTCCTATGAGGCGCGACGGTTCGGGGTCGGGTCAGCCATGCCCGCGGCCCGGGCGCGGCGCCAGTGTCCGCACGCCGTCTTCCTCGAACCCGACTTCGCCTATTACAGGGCGGCGTCGGCCGAGGTAATGGCCATCGTCCGCGCCCATGTCGAGGCGGTCGAGATCATCGGGCTCGACGAGGCCTACCTCGAGCTCACGGGGCTCCCGGCGCCCCACGCCTCGATGCGGCGGGTCGCGACCCAGATCCGCGACGCTACGGGACTCACGTGCTCGGTCGGGATCGGTCCGAGCAAGCTCGTGGCCAAGGTCGCCTCGGACGCCGAGAAGCCAGGCGGCTTCGTGGTCCTGACGCGCGAGCAGGCGTGCGCGCGATTCGCCGGATCACCCCCGAGGCTGATCCCCGGGATCGGACCGAAGACGGTCGAACGTCTGAACGCACTGGGGCTCGACACCCTCGGCAAGCTGGCGCAGGCCCCGGCCGAGACGCTCTCGGCCCGGTTCGGGTCGCGCCTGGCCGAGGAATTGCGCCGCCGCGCGCGCTTCGAGGACGACGCCCCGGTCACCCAAGAGCGCAAGGTCATCTCCGAGTCGCGCGAGGTGACCTTCGACCGTGACATCGCGAATCCGGCCGAGCTCGAGGCCGCGCTCGAGCGCCTCGTCGAGCGGCTCTGCCAGGGGCTCGAGGCGCAGCGCCGGCGGGGCCGGACGATCGGGATCAAGGTGCGTCTCGACGACTTCTCGACTCACACCCGCAGCCGCACCCTCACCCAGGCAGTCGAATCGGAGGACCGGGTCGGTCCCGTCGCCCTCGATCTTCTGCGCCGGTTCGCGGCGCCCCGGCCCGTGCGCCTGCTCGGCGTCAGGGTCGCCGGCCTCGAGCCCGTCCCCGAGCACGCCGAGGACCAGCTCGCGCTGCCGCTGTAATCGCGCGCCCGGCTGCTGTAATCGCGCGCACTGCCGCTGTAATCGGGCGGTCGGCTAATACAAAGCGGCGGCGAGCCGTCGCCGCGACTCTCGCGCCAGCGGATCGTCGACTCCGAGCTTGTCGAGCACGCCAACTACCACGCGGCGGATGTCGTCGCGGGCGCCGTCGGCGGCCGGCAGCGCCTCGAGCAGGAGGTCGAGCGCGCGCGCGTTATCCTCGGCGTCGAGGGCGGAGAACGCGTCGCTCAGGTCCGGCTCGCCGGCGCTCTCGAGCACGATGCGCGACGCCAGCCCCTGGCCGGCGAAGCTGCCCGGAATAGCCCGGAGGAGTTTGAGGGCCTCGTCGTCCTCGCCTCGGTCGTGCAGGATTCGCGCGAGCGGGAGGACGGCATCGGCGCGCGAGGGCTCGAGCTCGACGGCCCGACGAAGCGATTCCTCGTCGCCGTGCTCGAGGAGCTCATCGGCCTCAGAGGGGACGAGCTTGTCGAGGAAGCGCTCGATGGCCGGCGGAGGGAGCACGCCCACGAACTCGTCGACGAGCTCGCCGTCCTTGAAGGCCTTGACCGCCGGTATCCCCTGCACGCCGTAGGAGCGCGTGATGTTCGGGTTGGCGTCGACGTCGAGCTTGGCGAGCTCGACCTTGCCTTCGCGCGCTTCGACGGCGCGCTCGAGCACGGGCCCGAGCTGGCGGCACGGGCCACACCACTCGGCCCAGAAGTCGACGAGGACCGGCACCTCGCGCGAGCGCTCGATGACCGCGGTCTGAAAATCCTGTTCGGAAACGTCCATACCTTCAGGTTACAACGTGGCCATCGCCTCCCGGGAGGGCGCGCCGCTACCGTCCAGCGAGGCGCTTCCACGCATGACCGAGACCACGAACCTCCCTCCGCCACGTAGTCAGCCCCACGACCCCGGCAACATCCTCGACCGGCTCTCGAGCCCCGCGCTCCTCGACGCGCACTACCGGCGGCTCGAGGACCGGGAGCGCGCGCTCGTGAACAAAAGGCTCCGTCTCCCGAGCGGCGATGTCCTGTCCGTCGGCTGCGGCTGGAACCCCGGGCGGCACCTGTTTCCGGCCCCTGCCTTCCACCTCGTCGGGGTCGACGCCGACGCGGCCAAGGTCGCCGCCGTGATCGAAACGGGCCGAGCCGACGACGCCCACGTCGGCGAGGCGGGCGCGCTGGCCTTCCCCGGCGAGTCGTTCGATGCCGTCCTTTACCGCCTCGTCCTCCACCACATCGCCTATCAGGGACCGCTCGCCCCGTGCTTTCAGGAGGCCGCGCGCTTGCTCCGCCCCGGTGGAGCCCTCGTGGCGATCGAGCCGGGCCTGTGGCACCCGGTCGGTGCCGCGCTCGCCCTCGCCAACCGCGCCGGGGTGGCCACCGCCATCCACGGGACCCCCGACGACGTTCCCCTGTCGCCCCGGGCGCTGATCGCGCAGGCGCGCGCGGCCGGACTCCGAGCCGAGCTTCATGCCCTCACCTACACCTGGCGGCGGCTGCCACGGTTCCTCCAGCCCCTCGACGCACTCGGCTCGCGCCCCCGGGCCGCGCGCTTCGGCCACACGCTGGTGCTCATCGCTCGCAAGGACGGCGCTCGGGCGTGAGCACCAAGATCGTCAACCGCGACGGCGTCGACCTTGCGGTCTGGGACGCGGGGGAGGGCATCCCCGTCCTCCTCCTGCACGGCCTGACCGCCACTCACCGCTACGTGGTGATGGGTTCGAGCCGGCTCGAGCGCGGAGGGCACCGCGTGATCGCCTACGACGCCCGCGGCCACGGCGCCTCCTCGCCGGCGCTCGACCCGTCGGCGTACGGCTACGACGAGCTCGCGCTCGACGCGATCGCCGTGCTCGACGAGCTCGAGGTTCCGCGCGCGATCCTCGCCGGAGCCTCGATGGGCGCTCACACGCTGCTGCGCGTGGCGCTCGAGCGCCCTGAGAGAGTGGGGGGGGCGGTTGTCATAACGCCCGCGTACGAGCCGGGGGAGAGCGAGGACCCGGTCCGGCTCGCGCGCTGGGACGCGCTCGCCAACGGTCTGCGGACGGGTGGCGTCGAGGGATTCGTAGCCGCCTACGGCGAGCCAGAGGTCCCAGCCGGGTGGCGGGATACCGTGCTCACCGTGATCCGCCAGCGGCTCTCGCTCCACGAGCATCCGGAGGCGGTAGCGGACGCGCTCTCCGCCGTCCCGCGCTCGCACCCGTTCGCGTCGCTCGTCGAGCTCGAGCGGATCGCTGTGCCCGCCGCAGTCGTCGCAAGCGCCGACGAGGCCGATCCCGAGCACCCGCAGGACGTGGGGGAGGCGTACGCTGCCGCCATCCCCGGAGCCAAGCTGATCACCGACGAGCCAGGGCGCTCGCCGGTCGCGTGGCAGGGGAGCCAGCTCTCCGCGGTGATCGCCGAGGTGGCGGCGCGGTCGGGGCTCGGAGGGTGAGCGCGCCCGCCGCGGGGTACTCGGGTACTCCGCTGCCCAAGAAGCTCGGGATCAAGCCCGGCCACCGAATCGCGCTCCTGAAGGCGCCCGCGGGCTTCGAGGAAGACACGCTCGGCGAGCTTCCACCCGGTGTGACCGTCCTACGCCGGGTGCGGGCTCCGCTCGACGTGATCGTCGCCTTCGTCCGCACGCGGTCTGAGCTCGACCGCGGGCTCGACACCTGGCGGGCAGCGCTCGATCCCGCCGGCGGCCTCTGGATTGCCTGGCCCAAGCAGACCTCCGGCGTGGCCACCGATCTATACGAGGGCGTGGTACGGCAGGCCGGGCTCGCCACCGGGCTCGTCGACAACAAGGTGTGCGCGATCGACGCCACCTGGTCGGGGCTGCGGTGTGTGGTCCGTCTCGCCGACCGTTCCCGGTAGCATCGCGGCCGTGGCGCCCGAGCAGGATCCGCCAGTCGCGGAATCCTCGTCTAGACCGAAGCGCCTGGCGGAGTGGCCCGCCGCCCCGCTGCTGAGCACCGAGCGACTCTCGCTCGAGCCGCTCACACCCGGTCACGCCGAGGAGATGGCGCCGCTCCTGGACGATCCGGCTCTCTACGCATTCACGGGTGGGAGGCCGCTCACGCTCGACGAGCTGCGTCGCCGCTACGCAGACCAGGCTCGCGGCCGCTCGCCCGACGGCACGCAGCGCTGGCTCAACTGGATCGTGCGCGGAGCCCAGAGCGGACAGCCGCTCGGCACCGTGCAGGCGACCGTGGCGGTCCAGGGCGAGAGCTTCATCGCCGATCTCGCGTGGTTGATCGCCGCGCCGCATCAAGGGCGGGGATACGCCACCGAAGCCGCGACGGCGATGGCCGGGTGGCTTCGCGCCCAGGGAGCAGACGTGCTCGCCGCCAACATCCATCCGCGGCACGACGCCTCGATGCGGGTCGCCCGCGCGCTCGCGCTCACGCCGACGGAGGAGCACATCGGTGGGGAGGTGCGCTGGTCCTGGCCGCCCGCGCAGGGCCTTGTGCAGCCTCACGCCTGACGGCTAGAGTCCGCCACGGGGACGCAACGCAGGAGGAGCGCCAACCTTGCCCGCCTGGGAGCCGAGAGCCCATGACGCACCCGACGACGCCGTGCTCATCGCGCGCTGCCAGAGCGGGGACGAGGATGCCTGGCGAGCGCTCGTTGAGCGTCACGCGGGACTCGTGCACGGCGTCGCGCGTGGCGTCTTCCGGCTCGAGAGCCACGACGCCGAGGACGTCTTCCAGGAAGTGTTCACCCGCGTGTATCTGCGGCTCGGCACACTGCGCGACACCCACGCCGTGGCCCCGTGGATCGCCCAGATCGCGCGCAATGCCGCCCTGGACCGGCTGCGGAGCGCCGCCCCGGAGCTACCGGCCGACGGAGCCGTGGACGAGCGCGCGTTCGACGAGCCCTTCGCCGCCCTCGACGACGCCCTCGCCGTCCGTGCCGCGCTCGCGCGCCTGCCTGACCACCAGCAGGAGATCCTCGATCGCTTCTTCGCGCGCGACGAGAGCTACCACACGATCAGCGCCGCGCTCGAGCTGCCGCCCGGGACGATCGCCAGTCGCATCTCGCGAGCGCTGGCGGCGCTGCGCCGGGAATTCGAGGCGCAGGAGAGTTAGGGCCCGCGTCGCGAACCCTTAGGTGACAGTGCGGCGGCGCACGTGCGAGCGCGCCGCCGCCCCCACGCGACTAGTGCTTCTGCTCGGGACCGTGCTTCTGGCCGATGTCGTGCGGCCGTCCCGGGCGCATGCTTCCGAGGTGACCCTCGACCTCAGGCGTCGCCTCGGTCGTCTCCTCGGTGCCCTCGAGGTTCTCCTGCTCGGTGATCTGCTCGTCCTTGTCGCCCATTTGAGCTCCTCCGATCGTGAACTGCCGCTGATTGCGGCGCGATATGACGGGTAGACGGGCCGGTCGCGGGAAATCTTCCCTCCGAACCGCGAATAGGATGCTCGTGTGGCCAACGGCACACAAGCCGGCGAGCTCCCAGCGTGGTCGGTCGATCGCGAGCAGATCCTCCGCGAGCCCCTTCGGGCGCCGTGGCCGCTGGCCGATGCCCGTGACTGGGCCTGGAGCGGATCCACGGGGGCGGGGGTGCGCGTGTGCATCGTCGACAGCGGAGTCGACGCGCGCCATCCCCTGGTCGGCCCGATCCAAGGCGCGGTCGCCGTCGGACGATCCTCCGATGGCGATCTGGCCGTGATCGAGGATGAGGAGAGGGATCTCTTCGGCCACGGGACGGCGTGCGCCGGGATCGTGCGCAAGCTCGCGCCCGACTGCGAGATCCACTCGGTCCGGGTACTCGGCGGCGACCTCACCGGCGGCGGATCCGTGCTTGTGTTCGGCCTGAGGTGGGCGATCGACCAGGGATTCGAGGTCATCAACCTCAGCCTCTCGACCACGAGGAGCAACCTCGCGCAGCAGCTCCGCGAGCTCGCCGACCTCGCCTACTTCCGCGGGAGCGTGCTCGTTGCCTCGGCTCACAACATGCCCGTGGACTCCTACCCCTGGCGCTTCTCGGGTGTCGTCTCGGTCGGAAGTCACGAAGGTCTCGATCCCTTCGAGTACTACGCGAACCCCCACCCGCCCGTGGAGTTCGCCGCCCCCGGCGTCGACCTCGAGCTCGCGTGGCTCGACGGGTCGGTGATCCGCGCCACGGGCAACTCGTTCGCGACGCCTCACATGGCCGGAATCGCCGCCCTGGTCCTCTCAAAGCACCCCGGCATGCGGCCCTTCGAGCTCAAGGCCGCGCTGCGCGCCGCGGGAAACAACGTCAGCAGCGCGGCGTGAGCAGCGGCGAGGACTTCGGCGCTTCGCTCGGCCCGCTCGGCACCGAAGCCGGGCAGCGCGAGCTTCTGCAGTCGATCGTCGAGCTGGCGCGCTCAGTGTTCGGGGCCAAGGCGTGCTCGATTATGAGCTTCGACGAAGGCGCCGACGAGCTCGTGTTCGAGGCGGTAGCCGGCGAGGGCGCCGGCACCCTGGTGGGCCGGCGCATCCCCTCGCGCACCGGGATCGCGGGCTGGTCGCTGGCTTCGGAGGAGCCGATCTCGATCGCCGATGTGCGCGTGGATCCGCGCTTCGCCCGCGACGTGGCGGAGGAGACCGGCTACGTCCCCCAGAAGCTCGCGGTCTACCCGTTGCTCCACGAAGAGCGCTCGCTCGGCGTCCTCAACGTGCTCGACCAGGGCGCGAGCGCGCAGCTCGGGTTGGCGGACATGGCCGTCCTCGGTCGCTTCGCGGCGCACGCGGCGATGGCCCTGGCCGCCGTCGAGGCGACGCGGCGCGCGCAGGCCCTCCACGCCGAGGGCGGACCGGGGGGCGCCACGCTGGCCAGCATCGCCCGGGCGCTGGACTCTGCCGAAGCGCCCCGGCGCGACGCCGCGACCGCGCTGCTCGAGGCACTGGAAACGCTGCTGCGCACCCCGTCGTGAGGAGCCGACTCGCCGGATGGTTCGCCGGCTACCGCTCGGCGCTCAGCCAGCGGGACCTCCGGCTCCTGCTCGGCGGCCTCGTCATCTCGGCCACCGGCAACTGGGCCTTCAACGTCGCGCTCCTCGCCTACGTCTTCGACCGAACCCATTCGCTGGGATGGGTGGCTGCCGCCGGCCTAGCCCGCTTTGTCCCGGCCCTGGTCTTGAGCGCGTACGGCGGCGTGATCGCCGAGCGCACCGAGCGGATCCGGCTCATGATCGGCGCCGACGTCGTGTGCGCGGTCTGGCAGGCCGCGCTGGCGGCGGTGGCGGCGACCGGGGCGCCGGTCGTGCTCGCGCTTGTATTCACGGCTCTGAACGCAGCCACGAACGTCGTCTACAACCCCGCCGTCGCGGCCACGATCCCTTCAGTCGTGGGTGAGGACGATCTGGTCGCCGCCAACGCCCTCAATGGCACGATCGAGAACCTGGTCGTGATCGCGGGGCCGGCGATCGGGGCCGGCCTCCTTCTGCTGGGTTCGCCCGCGTTCGTCTTCGCCCTCAACGCCGCCAGCTTCGCCATCTCGGCCGCGATCGTCTCGCGCATCCGCGTCCGCAGCCGTCCCGTCGACGTCACCGAGGAGGGGTCGGCCGGGCCGCTGAGGCAGATGGCACTCGGGGTGCGCACCATCCTCGGGCTGCGCGCGGCGCGCGTCCTGGTCGCTTTCTGCGCGCTCGTGAGCTTCCTCTACGGGACCGACACCATCCTCTTCATCGGCGTCTCCGAGCATCGGCTCGGGCTGGGCGCCAGGGGCTTCGGGGTTCTGCTGGCGGCCCTGGGGATCGGGGGCGTCCTGATGGCCGCCGCGGTGGACAAGCTGGCCGCATCCCGCCGGCTCGCGGTCATCATCCTCACGGGCACGGCCGGATTCTGCCTGCCGACGGCACTGCTCACGGTCATCACCAGCCCGGTGCTGGCCTTCGCCCTCGAGGTCGTGTGCGGCGGCTCGACGCTGGTCGTCGACGTCATCGCCGTCACCGCCCTCCAGCGCTCGGTCGCGAGCGATCAGCTCGCGCGCGTGTTCGGCGTGTTCTTCGCCTTCGTCCTCGGCGCGATCGCGCTGGGAACGGTGATCACGCCGCCCATCGTGAGTGGCCTGGGCCTGGACGGGGCGCTGTTGACGATGGCCTTCGCGCCCTTCGCGCTGGCGCTGGTCGGCTTTCCCGCTCTGCGCGCGATGGACCGGGAGACGGCGGCTCGTTCCGAGGCCCTGGCGCCGCGGATCGCCGTGCTCGAGCGCCTCCAGATCTTCGCCACCGCGAGCCGGCCCGTGCTCGACCGGCTCGCCGCCGCAGCGACCGAGGTCGCCTTCGCACCCGGCACCGCGATCGTGCGCGAGGGGGACCCAGCCGACTCGCTCTACGTGCTCGTCGACGGGGAGGTCGAGGTGACCGCGCGGGGGGAGGGTGGGGGACCCGAGGTAACGATCCGGACGATGACCGCTCCCACCTACTTCGGGGAGATCGGCGTGCTCGGGCATATACCCCGCACCGCGACGGTGACGGCGCTGACCGAGTGCCGCTGCGAGCAGATCGACGGCGACGCGCTGCTCGACGCCCTCACCTCGGCACCGCCGTCCTCGACCCTGATGGAGAACGCGCGCAGCCGCCTGTCGCTCACGCACCCCTCGCGACCGGTGACCTTCGACGCGGGGGACGTGGCGCGGACGTCGTAGCGCTCCCTCGCCGGACTCGCGCCGCTACGGTCTAGCTCGCGTGGCCGTCGATCCCAAGCCCGTGCAGGACCGTGAGCACCGGGGCGCGTATTCCGGCGCTGACCCCGGGGCGCCGCCGGCGGCGTGGATGCTTCGCGCCATCGTCTTCGTCGTCGGCACCGCGAGCCTCGGCGCCGAGATCGCCGCGGCGCGCCTGCTCGCGCCCTACTTCGGCGCCTCGACCATCATCTGGGCGAACACGATCGCGACCGTCCTCGTCGCTCTCTCGGCCGGATACGCGATCGGGGGGCGCCTCGCCGACCGCCGCCGCGATCTCCGCGGCTTGTGCACGGTCGTCCTCATCGCCTCGGTTCTCCTCGCGCTCGTGCCCCTCCTCGCCGACCCGTTTCTGAAGCTCTCGGTCAAGGCCCTCGGCGGGCTCTCGGTCGGTGGCTTCCTCGGCTCACTCGTCGGCGTCCTCGTGCTCGTCGCGGTGCCCGTGATGCTCCTCGGCACGGTCGCCCCGTACGCCAACCGGCTCGCCGTCTCGAGCGTCGCCGAGACGGGCACGGTGACGGGTCGTCTCTATGCGATCTCGACCGCGGGCTCGCTCGTGGGGACGTTCCTCGCCGCGCTGCTGTTCATCCCCTCGATCGGCACCCACCGGACGTTTCTGGTCTTCGCGCTGGCGCTGGCGGTGGTTGCGGTTCCGGGGCTTGCGTCGCGCTGGTCCCTCGTCGTGCCCGTCGCGATCGCCGCCATGTTCGCGCTCCAGCCCCCCGCGATAGGCGCCGACGTCCCGGGCGGCCACGTGATCTTCGAGACGGAGACGCCCTACCAGTACGCGCGCGTGGTCCAGTTCCGCAGCGGTGAGCGCTGGCTCCAGCTCAACGAGGGGGTGGCCATCCACTCGCTCTACAAGCCCGGGAGCTACCTCACCGGCGGGTACTGGGACGACTTCCTCGTGCTCCCCTTCGCCGACACGCTCGGCGCGCCACGGCGGATCGCGATCCTCGGCGACGCCGCCGGCACCGTCGCGCGCGCCTACGGCCACTACTACCCGTCCACGCGCGTCGATGCCGTCGAGCTCGACGGCGAGCTCACCTCGATCGGCAAGCGCTACTTCCACCTCAGCGGCCCTCGGCTCCACACCTACACGGCCGACGCGCGTCCCTGGCTCGCGGCCAGCACGGCGCGCTACGACGCCATCTTCCTCGACGCGTACCGCCAGCCCTACATCCCGTTCTACCTGGTGACGAAGGAGTTCTTCGCGTCGGTGCGTGCCCACCTGCACCCAGGCGGCGCTTTGATCATCAACGTCGGTCACCTCCCCAACTCGGGCGCGCTCGAGCAGGCCGTGACCGCCACCGCGCGCGCGGTCTTTCCCGTCGTGGTCCGCGACCGCGTGAGCTCGACCAACTCTCTCGTCGTCGCGAGCACGAGCGCGCTCTCGGGCGGGCGCTTGAGCCTGGCCGCCGCGGGCGCGGGCACGGCGGGCGGGGTTCCGCCGAGCCTGCGCGGGCTGGCGGTTCAGGTCGCCGCCCGGCTCGGACCCGGCCTGCGCGGCGGCCCGGTCTACACCGACGACCTGGCCCCGGTCGAGTGGCTCACAGATCTATCGATCCTGAAGTACGCGGCGGGAAGCCGGTAGTGGAGAAGTCGACTGCTGCCCGGGTGAGGGGGAGAATGTTTCCGCGGACGCGGGGCGAGGCATCGAGAGAAGAGGAGAAGCATGGGCCTCACATTTCCAGGAGAGTCGCCGGAGTACCGGGCAGCGCGCAACCGCCTGCTCGAGCAGGTGCTCAACGTGTTCCATCGCCACGGCGACGCGATCCGCCATTTCTGGGGCTCGGAGCTCCTATACGCGCCTGCCGAGCCGGGACAGGATCCTCGTCACGTGGGCACGATCGAGCCGGTCTGGAACCTCTTTGATCTGACGCCCGAGGGCCGCGGGACCGAACGGGATGAGCAGCTTCAGTACGGATGAACGCGGAGGGCGAGCGCTGTAGCGGGGCGATCGTAATAGCCGCGTCACATGGCCGAAATATTCGAGTGGGAGAGTTGGGCGCGTGAGGACTGGTTCGGAGGGCCCGGTGCCTGCGACTGCAACACGACGATCAAACGGCCCGAAGAACGAAGGGAAACGACATGTCGACGACGGAAACCGATGTTCGCACCCACGAGTTCATGCTCGACTACCTGGACAACGCCAACGTCGGCCTGCACTGGGTTGACGGCGAGGCGACGATCATCTGGGCGAACAAGGCGGACTACGAGCCCCTCGGGTACACCGAGGAGGAGTATGTCGGGCACAAGATCACGGAGTTCCACGCCAGCGCCGACACGATCGGCGACATCCTGACCCGCCTACTCGGGGGCGAGTCGCTGTACCAGTACAAGGCCGACCTGCTGTGTAAGGACGGCTCGACGTTGAGTGTGCTGATCGCGTCCAGCGGTCTGTTCGACGGCGACGAGTTCGTCCACACGCGGTGCTTCACGATCGCGGACCCTGCAGCCGTCTAGGTCCACACGACCGCCGGCGAGCTCGTCCGCGCGCTGCGCAGCCACACCCGCCACCTCGCGTCGCCCGCCCGCGTGCTGCAGCACGTCGGGCGGGCGGCGAAGACGATTCACCTGCTCCGAGCCAGCGGCCGGACACGAGCTGTCGCGAGCGCAGAGCCCGGGGCTAAGTGGGGGTGAGGTACGCCCGACCCGGGTGTAGGTCAGTCTTAGAGGGACGCTAGTCTGACCGCCGTGACGAGCCTCGCGCAGCCTGCCGTGCAGTCGCGGCGCGGGCTGTCCGGGATCAGCGCCGACACGCTGGCGGTGTTGGCGGTCTTGGCGGTGGGCGCCGCCGTTCGCTTCTGGGGGCGGCAGAGCGAGTGACGCGATCGGTGACGCGCACGTCGTGGCCGTATGCGCGGCCGTTGACGCGGCGGTCGTGATCACCACAGACCCCGACGACATCAACGCCCTCGCGGCGGGGATTCCCGGCACCCGTGTCGTCGCACGCAGCCCCCGCCTCCTCGCGCCCGATCACTGATTGCCTCGACGAGAGCCGTGGGTTGCAGGACCGAGCAGCGGCGTCTCATGCTCGGATCACCTGACAAAACGTGAGCAAACAATTGACAACAATATGAGCATCCACAGCTGTAGAGCGACGTTCGAATGACAGCGCGGCCGTCACACGGTCCGGTTCGGGACTGGTTGGACTGGGATGCCCAAATGGCGACCCGGCGGTTCACACCAAACTGTGTGATGCCATGCCCCAAGAGCTCGTGCAGCCGCGTGCCGCAACGTTCCAGGAAATAGGTGCCACAGGTTGATCGCGAGTCACCCCGTCAACCTCACCGACCACGAACGCGAACAGATCCGGGCCAGAGTGCTCACATCCAAGCTGCCGCCCGCAGTTGCTGTCTAACGACGGTCAAATGACGGTGTGTGCTAACGTGTGGCCATGCGTTTGCACATAAGCTTGGATGACGAGATCGTGCGCGCCCTCGACCGCCGGGTCGGTCAACGCCAACGCAGCACGTTCATCGCGGCAGCGGTCCAGCGCGCGCTCGACGACGAGCGTCGCTGGGAGGACATTGAAGGCGCGATCGGCGCGCTAACCGACTCCGAGCACGACTGGGACGCCGACCCGGCTGCCTGGGTTCGCGAACAGCGCTCAGCTGATCGCCGCCGAGTCGGCTAGATGTGAGTGTCCTACTCGACACGACAGTACTCATCGATGCGCTGAGGGGCCGTCCGGGAACTGTCGAACGACTCAGAGCGCTTCGCCGACACGGCGACATACCGTTTACGACGCCGATCAACGTCGAGGAGATTCATCGCGGCCTGCGGGGAACCGAACGCGCTGCTGCGGTCAGCCTCTTCGACGGGCTCCACATCGCGCCGATCGGCCGGCTTCACGGCGTCCAGGCCGGCGACTGGCGCCGCGATCATGCGTCGACCGGCATCACGCTGGCGCAGGCTGACTGCATGATCGCGGCCGTGGCCGTCGCGATCGGCGTGCCACTGGCGACCGGCAATCCGAAGCACTTCCCGATGCACGAACTACGAGTCGAGCACTGGCCAGTCGGTGCCTGAACACCGATAGCTATCCACGACAATCTACTGACATCACACGAGTAGAACGTCGGTCGCCGGGGGCGGGCCGGGCCGGGCCAACAAGCGAAATCAATGCTCGATAATGGTGCTTATGTGAAGTTGTAATGCGAAGCGTCTCCCGAGCACCAGGCGTCCACCCAGCGCCGACACGCGATCCTCGAGTCCACCGGCGTCCGACGGGAAAGTGCTCCGCCAACGTGCCCGAGCTCGCGAGAACCGTCAACGACCTGCCAGGCTCGTAGCGCGCCACGACCGCAAAATCGAGGGCAAGCAGCCTCCCAACCTCCTCGGCGACCGCAGCGAATACCTCCTCCGGCGCGATCCCGCGCGCCACGAGCGTCGCGACCCGCCGCAGCGCCGCCTGCTCCTCGGCCAGCGCGGGCAGCTCTTCGACGCTCGACAGCACGGGTCGATCGGGTCCCGGGCGCGAGGCTGGCGAAGTATCAGAGCCCAGCGGCCCTCTCGCCGCTCCCAGGCATCGACGAAACGACCGGCGTCGATCAGATCCGCGGATCTCTGCTCGATCGGTCATCGATGGCTCCCGGCGCTCTCGCGTTAGTCGGCGTGCTGGTCGGATGGCGAGCCGAGGTCCGGCTCGCTGATCACCGCTATCGTCGCGCGCCGCCCGTGCGCTCGCAATACAACTTGGAGATGGGACGCATCGCCGCCCGCGATCGCATACGCTCGACCGCGTGGAGCTTCGCCAGCTGCGAGTGTTCGTGGCCGTCGCCGAGGAGCAGAGCTTCAGCCGGGCGGCCGATCGCTTGTACGTAGCTCAGTCTGCTGTGTCTGCGACGGTTCAGAACCTGGAATCGGAGCTGGGCGTGCAGCTGATGGACCGCTCGCGCAAACCGGTCGGGCTCACCGATGCCGGCAAGGCGCTCTTTGTCGAAGCCCGCGGCATCCTGGCCGCTGCGGACAACGCGATGGAAGTCATCGATGAGATCCGCGGCGGGGTCCGAGGAACCGTGCGTCTCGGGGCGATGCAGGAGCGCCGCGGACAGCGACTAACGCCAAGTCTCGCCGAGACCCTCGTGGCATTCCGCAGCGAGCATCCTGCCGTCGAGGTTGTGGTCCGGGTCGCCTCAGGCTCACAAGACGCGGCCGATCAGTTGCGCACCGGTGACCTCGACGTCGCCGTGCTGGCCGTCCCCGAGGCGGATCCTGAGGGACTGACGCTACACCCGCTCGCGCGAGAGCCACTCGCCCTGATCTGCGCGCCCGAGCATCCCCTCGCCGGTGATGAGAAGGTGCGCCTCGTCGACCTCAGAGATGAGGTCTTCGTGGATGGGCCGCCGGCGTGGGGATCGAGGCTGGTCGCCGATTCCGCGTTTTCCGCCGCCGAGGTCGAGCGTGAGGTGAGTTACGAGATCAATGACATCGCGACTCTCCTCGACT
>JAXDGF010000357.1:0-2860 GCA_034665165.1 Solirubrobacteraceae bacterium
CGGCGGCGCGATCATCAATCTCGGGTCCTGGGTCGCCCGCCTCGGCATCCCGATCGGCTCGCTCTACAGCTCGACCAAGGGCGCGCTCGAGACCCTGACCCGGGCGTGGGCGGCCGAGTTCGGCCCCGCCGGCGTGCGCGTCAACGCCGTCTCGCCCGGCGTCATCCGCAACCCCGCCCTCTACGGCGAGAACGGCGGCGCCGCGCACCCCGCCGAGGCGATGATGCGCGGCACCCCCGCGGGCGCGACCGGGACCCCGGACGCGATCGCGTACGCCGCCGTTTACCTGGCCAGCGACGAAGCCGCCTTCGTCCACGGCACCGTCATCGACGTCGACGGCGGCCGCGTGGGCGCCGCCGTCATCGCCGGCGGGTGATCGGCCGATAACGCCCGCCTACAGCCCAACCTTCTTGGTTAGGACCTGATAGCTGGGAGCGGTGACCGTCACCGTCACCGGCCCGCTCGTCGATCCGGGCAAAGTGAGCTTGGCCACCCCGCTCGCGTTTGTCTTCTTGCTCTTACCCTTGACGCTCACGGTGGCGCCGGAGACGGCATCTCCCGCGTCGGTGACCGTGACCGTGAGCTTGAAGGCAACCACGACTCCCTTGCTGTTCTTGACCTTCTTGACCGAGACGCCGGCCGTGAGCTCGGGGAGGACGCGGCCGTAGTACAGGCCCGGCGGCACGAGCGTCTTCAGCTGGGGGACCTGATCGGTGAAGAGGTCGAGCGGGCCGAGGCGCCCGTCGCCGAAGACCCGCCACAGGCTGAACGCGTTCGCGTTGACGTGCTGGATGGGCTCAAACCTGGTTACCGCCTTGTTGGAGCGGGTGACCGCGAAGTCAGTGCCGGCCGCGCCCCAGATGACCCATATGCGGCCGTCGAGGCTGGTTACCGCGGCCAGGTTGTTGGCCGTGATGCCGCTCACCTTTCCCACCGCGACCGACCCCGCGCCGTAGCGGAGGAGGCGAACGTGGGTCCCATCGGTCGTGTACGGGGCGAACACCCCGGGCCCGGTGTCGCGGCCGGCGATGACGACGGGATGGCGGACCTGGCCCGGAACGAGCTGCGCCGCGCCGACGGTCGGCGCCGCGCCCTGGAGATAGCTCGCGAGCGAAGTGGCGATCGAGTACCAGCTCTCGACGACCTCGCCGGTGGCGGCATCGACGGCCGAGCTGAGGTCGCCGACATCCCCGGCGGCGGGGGTGTTGAGCACGGAGGCTGGGGCGGCGGCGCCGAGTCCCTGCTGGATGACGAGGTCCCCGTGGGGAAGGGCGATGACCGGCGTCGTCCCCGACACGGCGGCGGTCAAAGGGGAGGCGTAGGCGAACACGTCGAGGCTCGAGGAGCTCCTGACGTCGATGGGCGCCGTCCAGGTGGCGCCGCCGTCGGTCGAGGTGATGGCGTACAGGCTGCTGACGTTGCCGGGCGAGATGGCGCCGAAGAACGCGGCGAGCGTCCCGCCCGTTAACGTCACCAGGCCGGGCTGGGTGGTGTCCCACCCCGACAGGGCCTGGATCTGGGGACCGGGCTTGCCTCCGGGGCTGATCGCCATCGTCGCCAGACCGTGGGTCGCGGGCGCGACGGTCGGGTACATGACGTGCAGCACGCCGTCGGGCGTGCGAGCGGTCGCCGCGACCTGTTCCGAGGCCCCGTTGATGGACGCGAGCCGCGTGAGCGTGACCTTCCCCGCCCAGCCGGCCCCGGGCACGAGGAGCGCGGTGACCAGAACCAGTGGAAACGTCAGGAGGAGTGTGCGCAGGGGCTTCATGGAACCTTTCTGTGTTGGGCACCTTGCGTCGCGGCCACTTCCCAGGGGGATCGGGCCGTCTCGAGGATGCGCTCGAACGGGATCTCTGCTGTCTCAGAAGCGGCGCGGACGGCATCGAGCTCACCCTCGAAGAGGCAGAGCACGACCTCGTCCTCGCGCATCAGGATCGAGCCGATATAGGTCACGGCCGCACCGTGGGCGGCCAGCGCCGTGGCCGAGCTCGACGCGCGCTCGTCGAGGGTGCGCAGATCGCTCTCGCGCACGCCCGGCCACAGGCACTCGGCGATGAACTCCATCCTCACGCGACCACGTGGATGGTGCGAGTGACGATGACCGAGCCCTTGACCGGCCCGGTGCCGCTCGCCTCGAGCAGCCGGACGACGAGCGTGTAGTGCCCGGGTGTGAGCGTTCTCGCGAGCGTGAGGTGAGTGACGCTCGTGCGCAGCGTCGAGCCGATGAGCTGGACGGGAGCAGCGGTGCCGAGGGTCCGATGCCCGCGGCGGATCGTGGCCGCGACCGACAGCCACGCACCCGAGGGGGCGCGGCCGACGTGGAGGCCGAGGTCGAGGCGGTAGCGGCCGTGTCCGAGCGCGTGGAGGGTGGCGTGGTGGACGGCTGCGAACCGCTGCGCGACGATCCGTCCCTTCACGAACGTCGTCCTCGTCCGGCCGTGGACCCTCGCGCGCAGGCGGATCCTGGCCGTGCCGAGCGCGCGCCAGCTCGTGGGCGCGACCTGAAGCGTCTCGCCGCTCGCGAGCCGGACGGCGGGCAGAGTGACGGCCACGGGCTGACCGCCCGCGCCGAAAGACGACAGTGTCAGGGTGAGGCTGCTCGCCGGGCCGGTGTGATGCACGGAGAGCTGACCCCCGGCGGGGAACGCGATCGTGTCGGCGCCGCTGCGCGCCACGCTCGTGCCGAACTGGACGATCCGATCTGAGAGCGAGGCCCCCGCCCCCGGCCCCGCCGCAGAGGCCGCCCCCGGCCCCGCCGCGGAGGCCACCCCCGCCCCCGCCGCGGAGCCCGCCCCCGCCCCCGCCGCGGAGCCCGCCCCCGCCCCCGCCGCGGAGCCCGCGGACAGGAGCGTGCCGCCCA
>JAXDGF010000358.1:0-17920 GCA_034665165.1 Solirubrobacteraceae bacterium
GCGGCGACGTCGAGGAGGACCTGCCCGAGCCCACGCTCGACGAGCTCATCGCCGGCGGCGACCCGTCCGACGTGGTCGCGCCCGCTCAGCACGGGCGTACGACGATCCTCACCTCGGGCACCACGGGCACGCCGAAGGGCGCGACCCGCGCGCTGTCGGGCCTTGACCCGGTGGGGGCACTCCTGTCGAAGATCCCGTACCGGGCCCGGTCGGTGACCGTGGACGGGCCGCCCATGTTCCACGCCTGGGGCTTCGCCAACTTTCTCCTCGCGCTGGCGATGTCCTCAACCCTCGTATTGCGCCGCAGGTTCGACCCGGCCACCACGCTCGCCGATGTCGCGAGACACCGAGCCGATGCGCTGGTGCTCGTCCCGGTGATGCTCCAGCGCATGCTTGATCTCGACCCTCGCGAGCTCGCCGGCTACGACACGTCCTCGCTGCGCGTGATGGCGCTGTCGGGCTCGGCGCTGCCGGGCGAGCTCGCCGAGCGCGGGCTCGACACGTTCGGCGACGTCCTCTACAACCTCTACGGCTCGACCGAGGTGGCGTGGGCCACGATCGCAACACCGGAGGACCTGAGAGCCGCGCCCGGAACAGCGGGCAAGCCGCCGCGGGGGACGATCGTCAAGCTCTATGACAGCGACGGCGACGAGGTCGCGCCGGGCGAGCGCGGGCGCATCTTCGTTGGCAACGAACTGCTCTTCGATGGTTACACGGGCGGCGGCTCCAAGGACATGATCGACGGCCTGATGGCGACCGGAGACGTCGGCCACTTCGACGGGGACGGGCGCCTCTTCATCGAGGGCCGCTCCGACGACATGATCGTGTCGGGAGGGGAGAACGTATTTCCCGCCGAGATCGAGGACACCATCGCCCGGCATCCGAGTGTGGTCGAAGCTGCCGTCATCGGGGTCGCGGATCCCGATTTCGGTCAACGGCTGAAGGCGCTCGTGGTCGTGCGCCCGGGTGCGCGGCTCTCGGAGAAAGAGGTCAAGGACCTCGTCAAGAGCAATCTCGCCCGCTACAAGGTCCCCCGCGATGTCGAGTTCATCGACGAGCTGCCGCGCAACGCCACGGGCAAGGTGCTCGGGCGCGAGCTGCAGGCCCGCGAGCAGGGCGAATAGAGCGAGCTGCGGCCTCGCGACCTCGTGCGAATAGAGTTCCGGCGCCGATGCGCCGCCTGTTCGGACCGATGTTCATCTTGGCCGGGATCCTCCATTTCGTGATCCCCGACGCGTACGAGTCGATCGTTCCCGACTACCTCCCTGCCCACCGCGCGCTCGTGTACGTGTCCGGGGTGGCCGAGATCCTCGGGGGCCTCGGGGCGCTCCACCCGCGCACGCGGCGGCTCGCGAGTTGGTGGAACACCGCGACCCTGGTCGCCGTGAGCCCGGCCAACATCCACATGGCCCTGCACTCCGAGCGCTGGGAGCACAAGGTTCCCGGCGGGCGTCCCGCCCTGATCGCCCGCCTCCCGGTGCAGGGCCTGCTCATCGCCTGGGCGCAGGCGGCCGCGCGGTAGCGGCCCCCCCGGGCCCCGGGCTGTCCCCAAGCTTCGCTTCAGAGCATGCACATCGATCCCTACATCGTCCTCGGCAGTGCCGTGATCGGCCTGCTCGTGGGCATGACCGGGGCGGGCGGCGGTGCGCTGATGACTCCGATGCTGATCCTGCTCTTCGGGGTCAAGCCCTCGACGGCGATCTCGAGCGACCTCGTGGCCGCCGTGGTCATGCGGCCCTTCGGCGCCGCGGTCCATCTGCGCGCCCGAACAGTGAACCTGCGCCTGGTGGGTTGGATGGTGCTCGGCTCGGTCCCGTGCGCCTTCCTGGGCGCATACATCCTCCACCTCCTCGGACACGCGAAGTCGGCGCAGCACAACATCGAGACGGTGCTCGGCTCCGCCCTCCTCGTCGGGGCCGCGGCGATGGTCCTGCGCTTCGTCCTCGACCGCCGCGCGAGCTACCGCCGGACCGGGGTGGTGCACGAGATCGCCGTGCGCCCGCTGCGGACGGTTGTGATCGGGATGATCGGCGGCGTCATCGTGGGCATAACCTCGGTGGGCTCGGGGTCGCTCATGATCGTGCTCCTCCTCTTCCTCTATCCGACGATCGGCGCCAAGCAGCTCGTGGGCACCGACCTCACCCAAGCTGTGCCCCTGACCGTGGCCGCCGCGCTCGGTGCGCTCGCCTTCGGGCACGTCGAGTTCTCCGTCACAGGGTCGCTCATCCTCGGGAGCGTCCCCGCCGTCATCGTCGGTTCCCTGGTCTCCTCGAGCGTCCCCGATCGCTACATCCGGCCCGCGATCGCCTTCGTCATCTTTGCCTCCGGGCTGAAATACGTGGGGGTGGGAACGACCGCGCTCGGATGGACTTTGTGCGCCGTCCTCTTCGCCGGCGCGGTGGCATGGCTCTCGGTTGCGCGTCCATGGCAACGGCTCACGGACGTCGCGCCTGATTGAGCGGTGGCTCGTGCGGGGAGGCTGACCACATGACGATCGAGCCGATTGCTCGCCTGGATCGCGTCGTCGGGCGGGCCGTCGAGGTGAGCGTCCAGCTTCACCATCGCCGGCGGCTGCGGCGCCTCGGGCACGCCGCCGCTCTCGAGCCGTTGGGCGACGCGATGTGGGCCGGATGCAATCCGCCTCCGCGCCCCGGCAACGAGCTCGAGGTTCTCATCGACGGCGCGCAGGCGATGCCGACGATCGCTGAGACCCTATTGACGGCGCGGTCGCACATCGCCATCACCGGCTGGCACCTGGCGGCGCACTTCGAGCTCGTTCGCGGCGAGCGCCCGGTCGTCCTCGGCGCGCTCCTGGCCGAACTGGCCGAGCGCGTCGACGTGCGGGTCCTGGTCTGGGCCGGCGCGCCCGTGCCGGTTTTCCATCCCACCCGCAAGGAGGTCGCCGCCGAGGTCCACAAGCTCGTTCGCGACACGCGGATCCAGTGCGTGCCCGACCCCCGCGAGCACCCGGTCCACTGCCATCACGAGAAGACTGTGATCGTCGACGACGAGGTCGCGTTCGTGGGGGGAATCGACATGACCGACCTCGGCGGGGACCGCTTCGATCTGAGCACGCATCCCGCGCGCCGTCGCCTCGGATGGCACGATGTCGGCACGCGCCTTCGCGGCCCAGCCGTCGCCGACGTCGCCGCGCACTTCGCCATGCGCTGGCGAGAGGTCACCGGGGAGCATCTCGCCGTGGCCGAGGCGCCGCCGGCGGCGGGGCCAAGCACGGTGCAGGTCGTTCGCACGATTGCCGAGTCGATGTACGACAGCGTGCCTCGAGGGGAGTTCGGCATTCTCGAGAGCTACATGCGCGCACTGCGAAGCGCGCGTGAGTACATCTATCTGGAGAACCAGTTCCTGTGGGCGCCGGAGATCGTCGACGTCCTCGCCGACAAGCTGCGTAACCCTCCCTCCGACGCCTTCCGCTTGGTCGTCGTCCTCCCTCGCCGAGCGAACAACGGCCAGGACGACACCAAGGGCCAGCTCGGGCGGCTCATCACCGCCGACGAGGGAAACGGCCGACTGCTGGCCGCGACGCTGCGCTCGCGCACGGGGAGCCGGACCGATCCGCTCTACGTCCACGCCAAAGTCGGCATCGTCGACGATCGCTGGCTCACGGTCGGGAGCGCCAACCTGAACGCCCACTCACTGATGAACGACACCGAGATGAACGTGACCACCGATGATCCTGAGCTGGCGCGCGACACGCGCGAACGGCTCTGGAGCGAGCACCTCGAGCTCGACTCCGATGACGTGCACGCGCACGAACCGCGGGCCCTGGTCGACGAGCACTGGATCCCTGTCGCCTACGAGCAACTGCGCCGCGAACACGAGGGCGGCGAGCCGACCCACCACCTGATCGCGCTGCCGGGGGTCTCGCAACGCAGCGGTCGTCTCCTCGGGCCGCTCACCGGACTCGTCGACGACGGCTGAGCGAGCGCCCTCCATCCCGCTCCGCCCACCGTGCGAGCGCGGCGCGAGAATGTCGAGATGACGGAAGCGTCCTCGCTCGCCGATCTCCTGCGCCCGGCAATCAAGAGCGAGCGCGTGCTCGCGGCGATCGCCTCGGTGCCGCGCGACCGTTTCGTTCCCGTCGGTGAGCGCAAACACGCGTACGAGAACACCGCGCTTCCGATCGGCTGCGGGCAGACGATCTCGCAGCCGCTCGTGGTCGCGCGCATGCTCGAGCTCCTCGACCTGCGCGACAGCGACCGTGTTCTCGACGTCGGCACCGGCTCCGGTTACCACGCCACTCTCCTCGCTCGCCTCGCCGGTCACGTGTGGACGATCGAGCGCCACCCCGAGCTGAGCGCCGAGGCCGAGCGGACGATCCGCGACCTCGGGATCGAGAACGTGAGCTTCGCCGTCGGGGACGGCTCGGCGGGCCTGCCCGAGCATGCCCCCTTCGACGCCGTCAACATCGCCGCCGCCGTGGGCGAATCGGTGCCGGACGCACTCCAAGCTCAGCTCGCGCCGGGCGGGCGCCTGGTGGCGCCCGTCGGCGTCGACGGCCAGCGCCTCACCCTGATCCGGCGCACCGACGGAGGACTCGAGGCGACGACGCTCGAGCCCGTGCGCTTCGTTCCCCTGATCGTGAGCGAGGACTGACCGGCGGCGCCGCTACGGTCTCGGGAATGCGCGTCATGCACGCCCACGAGGTCGACGCCTCCGACACGATCGAGCTCACCGACGATCTCCTCATCCACGCCGAGAACGCGACCGTCCTGCCCAAGCTGGTCGACGCGAGCTTCGACCTCATCTACATCGATCCGCCCTTCAACACCGGACGCCTCCAGCGCAAGCGCACGGTGTCGACCGAGCAGGACGAGGACGCGGGCGACCGCCTCGGCTTCGGCGGGCGCCGCTACCGCACGCGCCTGCTCGCCGACCTGAGCTTCGACGACGACCGGCGCGAGTACCTGGATTTCATCGTCCCCAGGCTCGAGCACGCGCGCCGCCTGCTCGCGGAGCACGGAACCCTCTATCTCCACCTCGACTACCGCGAGGCCCACTACTGCAAGCTCGCGCTCGACGAGATCTTCGGCCGCGACTGCTTCCTCAACGAGATCGTGTGGGCCTACGACTACGGCGGCAAGCCCAAACGCCGGTGGCCGGCCAAGCACGACACGATCCTCGTCTATGTCCGCGCGGCGGGCCGGCACCACTTCGACGCCGAAGCCGTCGAGCGCGAGCCCTACATGGCCCCCGGCCTGGTCACGCCCGAGAAGGCGCGACGCGGCAAGATGCCGGTCGACACCTGGTGGCACACCATCGTCCCCACCAACGGCCGCGAGAAGACCGGCTACCCAACCCAGAAGCCCGAGGGGGTCGTGCGACGCATCGTCGCGGCGTCCTCGCGGCCGGGCGGGTGGTGCATGGACTTCTTCGCCGGATCTGGGACACTCGGCGCGGTATGCGCTGCGCAGGGTCGCCGCTTCGTCCTCGTCGACCACAGCCAGAGTGCGGTCGCGATCGCGGCGCGGCGCCTGGCGCCGTCGGCGCAGCTCGCCATCGGCTGAGCGTTCATCACCATGCCTCCTCTGCGCCGCCGCGCTAGCGCTCGCTGGCGGCTCGCTGTAGCCGGCTCGGCGGCCATTCTGGCGATCGCCATTGCCTTCGCCGCGCTGCACGGGTCCGGACCGCCGCCCCTGCCCCTACCCGGGCTGGGACAACCGGCGCCGCCCGGGGACCCGTTCGCCTACCAATCGGGACGCGCGGCCAGCTTCGTGCGGCGCGCGAGCGCGGGCGAGGCCAATGTCCTCTTCCAGAAGAGCCCGGGAGGAGTGCTCGCCACCGCCGCCCGCGTGGCGGTCTACCGGCCGCTGATCGACGCGGCCACCAAGGGCACGACCGTGAGTCCGGGCGTGCTCGAGGCGATCGTCTTCCTCGAGAGCGCCGGCGACCAGAACGCGCTCGCCGGGTCCGACGCCGCCGACGCCGCCGGTCTCACCCAGATCCTGGCCCAGACCGGGCAGTCCCTGCTCGGCATGAAGATCGATCTGGCTCGAAGTCGCCGCCTCACGAAAACGATCGCCACCGCCTACGCCCTGGGCGAGACGAGCCGGGTCACCCGCCTCCAGCGCCAGCGAGCGCGGATCGATGACCGCTTCGACCCACGCAAGGCCCTCGCGGCCACGATGCGCTATCTCGCCATCGCCCAGCGCGACCTCGGGCGCCAGGACCTCGCCGTCGTCTCCTACCACATGGGGATCGGCAACCTCCAGAACGTCCTCCACGACTACAACGGGGGCCAGCCTGTTCCCTACGCCCAACTCTTCTTCGACACCGCGCCCGGCCACAACGCCGGCGCCTTTGCGCTCCTCCAGGGGTTCGGCGACGACTCCTCGCTCTACTACTGGCGCGTGCTCGCGGCCGAGAACATCATGTCCCTCTACCGCTCGAACCCGGCTGCGCTCCGCGGGCTGAACACGCTCCAGACCGCACGGGCCGACAACGCCGAGGTCCTCCACCCCCCTGGCCAGACGAAGGTGTTCGCCACCCCCGGCGACCTGGCCGCGGCGTACGTGGCGCGCCAGGTCCTGCCCCTCCCCTCCGACGCGGCCAAGCTCGGCCTCGCCTACAGCCCGACCCTCGGGTCGCTCGCTCACCGCCTGGGCCAGCGGGCGGCGCTGTACCGGGGCCTGCGGCCGGCGGCGGTGGATCTGTTGATCGAACTCGCCGCGCGGGTGCGGTCCCTGAGCCGGTCCAAGGCGCCCCTGGTCGTGGCCCAGGCGGTCACCGACCGGGGCTACGAGCAAGCGCTGAGCGCCGGCGCCGGGTACTCGCTCGCGACGACCGGGTACCAGTTCGAGATCGAGCGCCGGTACGCGAGCGCGGCGCAGGCGGTCGCGTTCCAGAACATGCTCGACCGCCTGCAGGCGCTCAACCTGATCGCGTGGGTGCGGGGACCGACGACGATCGATGTCACGGTGGCGTCCGGTGCGGGGCGGACGATCGTGGACGGGCCGTAGGCGGGGGCGGGGCGGGGGCGGGGGCGGGGCGGGGGGGCGTTATCGTCCCCCGCCGTGACCGATGCCGTGAGGGCGCCGGAGGAGCTGTTCTGCGGCCTGCCCGACTTCCCCTTCGCGCCGCACTACCGCAGCTTCGACGGGCTGCGGCTCGCCCACATCGACGAGGGATCGGGACCGCCGGTGGTGTTCTTTCACGGGGAGCCGACTTGGTCGTTCCTGTGGCGCCGCGTGATCCCGCCCGTGCGCGACGCCGGGTTCCGCTGCCTCGCCCCCGACCTGCCCGGGTTCGGGCGCTCGGACAAGCCGCTGGCTCTCGACTGGTACAGCTACGACCGTCACGTCGCCGCGATGCACGAGCTCCTCGAGGACCTCGACCTCCGCGCGGCCACCATCGTCGTCCACGACTGGGGCGGCCCGATCGGTCTGCGGCTCGCGGTCGAGCACCCCGCGCTCGTTGCCCGCCTCGTGATCCTCGACACCGGGCTCTTCACTGGGCAGCAGCGCATGACCGAGGCATGGCTGGCGTTCCAGAGCTTCGTACGGCGGACCGAGGACCTCCCCGTCGGCCTCCTCGTCCGCCGCGCCTGCCGGCGCGATCCCGGCGACGAGGTCATCGCCGCCTACGACGCCCCGTTCCCCAGCGCCGCCTCCAAGGCCGGCGCGCGCGCCTTTCCGCTGATCCTCCCCACCTCACCCGAGATGCCGGGCGCGGCCGCGGGCCAGCGTGTCCTCGACGCTCTGCGTGAGGACGAGCGTCCGAAGCTCGTGCTGTGGGCCGATTCCGATCCCGTCCTGCCCCTCGCCACCGGTCACCGCTTCGCCGCCGCGCTCGGCACCGAGGTCCACCACATCGTGGCGGACGCGAGTCACTTCCTCCAGGAGGACGCCGGGACCGAGATCGGAGGGCTGATCACCGCGTGGCTGCTGAGTTAGCGCCACGCGGCGGCCAGGCTCGGGTTTACGCGACCTGCGCCTCGGGCTCGGGCTCGGGCGTCGTCGCCTGCGGCGCCGCGGCCTCGGGCTCCTGCGAGGATTCGACGAGCGCGACGGTCTGCCTCATGCGCGCCTCGTACGCCGCGCGCGCAACGTGGTCGGGGTCGACGAGGACGGCGTCGCCCTTGATCAGGCGGGCGACGAGCTCGGAGACCACGGTGGGCACGAGCGCCTTGGACCACAGGAGCAGCGCCATCATCCTTGGGATGACGATCTGATAGCGGCCGCTTTGGAGCGCCTCGACGATCGCAACGGCGACGTCCTCGGGCTCGACCCGCCTGACCAGGCGCGTAGCCGAGAGGCCCGAGCCGAGCTCGGTGTTGACGACGTGGGGCATGATCACGGTGACGTCGATCCCCGTCCCGCGCACCTCCTGGCGGATGGCCTCACTGAGCCCGACCACCGCGTGCTTGGTGGCGCAGTAGGTGGCGCCGCCCGAGACCCCGGCCTTGCCGGCGGTCGAGGCGATGTTCACGAGATGGCCCGCGCCGCGCCGGGTGAAGCGCGCCAGGGCGAGCTTCGAGCCGAGGATGACGCCGGTCAGGTTGATGTCGATGATCCTGGCCGCCGTGGCGTCGGACTCTTCGAGGAACGGGCCGATGGGCATGATCCCGGCGTTGTTGACGAGGATGTCGAGCGTCCCGAGGCGCTCCTCCACCTGCTCGAGGAAGCGGGCGAAACTGCCGTGATCGGTGACGTCGAGGGGAAGGCCGAGCGTTCCCGATCCGAGGTCCTCGGCCGTGCGCTCGGCGAGCCCGGCGTCGATGTCGCCGATGGCGACGCGGGCGCCCTGGGCGATGAGTGCGACTGCGGTGGCTCGGCCGATGCCGCGGCCGCCTCCGGTGATCGCGACGACGCTTCCGGCCAGCGATCGTGGGGTTCGTGCCATGGTCTGTCTTCCTCCTGTGGTTTCGGTGGCGTAGGGGACCGTAGCGATCCGCGCGCGCGTCCTTACCGCGGTGATGGCGGTCCCGGCGGTTCGACGATGTCCCGCCCGGTCGGCTGCATCGTCTCGTCCAGCTCCAGCTGCCAGAAATATCGTGTGAAGGTCACTCCGGCGCGGAACTCGCCGATGTGGGGCTCGACGTGCTCGCCGCGGGCCATGGCGACGATGAGCTCGGGGTAGGTACGGCCGGGCAGGGCGGCGTACATGGGGGCGGGGAAAGCGCCGCCGAACCGGGTGTTGACGTCGGTGATGCCGAGGCCGATCTCGCGATCGCGAAAGGCCTGGACGGTGCACGGGCCGCGGACGCCGAGGGCCTCGACGACGCGACATCCGAGCTCGACGAGCTCGCGGTCGGCGATCACCGTGCCCTTGATCGATTCGCCGCCGCGCGACTCGATCATCGTGCGCGGAATCGCGTTCAGGCACCGGCCCTCGAGGTCGGACAGGCAGTCGATCGAGAACTCGGGGCCGTCCATCCACCACTGCACCATGGTCGGCTCCTTGACGTAGTCGACGAGGAACTCGACGGCGCGCGCGTCGTCCGCGCGGTGGATCGAGCGGGCACCCGAGCCCTGGCGCGGCTTGATCATCACCGGGTAGTGCTCGATGGGCTCGCCCGGCAGCACGGTTGGCGGCGAGGGGAGGTCGAGGCGCTCGAGGAGGAGATGAGCCTCGTATTTGTCGAACGTGGCGCGGGCGATCTCGGGGGCGGGCACGAGTGCCGGCAGCTCTCCTTGTTCGTGCGCCTGGGCGAGGACCTCGAGGTCGAGGTCGGTCAGGGGGATCACTGCCTTGACGCCGTGGCGCTGGCACAGCTATCCCAGCGCGGGCACGTAGCGCGGGTCCTGGATGGCCGGCACGGCGGCGCGGTGGTGGGCGGCGTACTGGGCGGGCGCAAGGGGATTCGGATCGGCGGCCACGACGGTGGCGTGCTGCGCGAAGGCCGAGACGATGTCGTAGCGCTTACCGACGCCGGTGAGGAGGACGCCTACGTCGCGCTCGGCGGATGCCATCCGCCCCTCTTTCCCTTGTAGAGGCCCTGACCACTCAGCACCGCGCGCCACGTCATGGCGAGGATCTTGAGGTCGAGCGTGAGCGATTGGTGCTCGACGTACCAGAGGTCGAGCTCGATCCGCTCCGACCACGGGAGCGCCGCGCGCCCGTTGACCTGGGCCCAACCCGTGATCCCCGGCTTGACGGCCAGGCGGCCACGCTGGCGCTCGGTGTACTGCTCCACCTGCACGGGCACGGTCGGCCGCGGGCCGACGATCGACATCTCGCCCCGGAGGACGTTCCACAGGTTCGGGAGCTCGTCGAGCGACATGCGTCTGAGGATCTGCCCGACGCGCGTGATACGGGCGTCGCCGCGCTGGATCGCGAGGCCGGCGCCGGTGAACTCGGCGCCGTGCTGCATGGTGCGGAGCTTGTAGATCTGGAACGTCTTGCCGCCGAGGCCCGCGCGGGTCTGGCGGTAGATCGGGCTCCCCGGCGACTCGATCCGGATGGCGAGGGCCACGAGCGCGACCAGCGGAGCGCTCAGCGCCGACCCGGCGCCCGCGAGCACCACGTCGAGGACCCGCTTGGCGTCTGCGTTGGCGCGCGTCACCGGGTTCCCTCGGCGGGCTCCCACACGGCCGGCGTGCCCCGGCGCAGCCAGTCCCACAGGCCGGCGGCGAGCGACGCGGTGGTGAGGACGTAGTAGCGCGCGACGAGGAAGGGGCGGGCGGGCACGACGCCGGCGGCAAAAGCGGCGAGGAGGATCGCCGCCTGAACCGCGACGGCGGCGGCATAGACCCAGCCGTGACCGAGGAGAGCGATGCTCGTGCCGAGAACGATGAGATGCAGGAACGGCGTCGCATAGCGCAGCACACGATGGGAGACGATCATGAAGGCGTAGAGGGGGTCATAGCCGCGGGGCGAGAGCATCCCGCCGCGCAGGACGATGGGCCAGGCGTGGCTCATCATCCGCCGCTTGCGCGCGAACTCTCCCTCGATGCTGGGGACCATCTTCTCGCTCGCCCGTGCTCCGGGTTCGTACAGGGCGAGCCAGCCGCGCTTGACCATGTTGAAGGGGAAGGAGAGGTCGTGGCCCATGATCGGGTCGACGATGACGTAGGACTCCTTGCGCGTCGCGTAGATGGCGCCGTTCCCGCCCGTGACCGAGCGCAGACGCGACTCGAGGGACCGGATCGCCATCTCGTAGCGCCAGTACAGACCCTCCTGGTTGGTCCCGTTCTCGCTCACGAAGCGAACGTCGCCGCACACGTACCCGACGCGCGGGTTGGCGAAGGCCGCCACCAGGCGCGTGAGCGCGTCCGGCTCCCAGATCGCGTTGGCGTCCGAGAAGGCGACGACGTCGCCCTTGGCCCGTTGCACGGCTGTGTCCTGGGCGCGGATCTTGCCCCCTCGGGGAAGCTCGAGGACGAGGTCGGCCCCGGCCGCCCGCGCCCGCTCGGCGGTGGCGTCGACGGAACCGTCGCAGGCCACGATCACCTCGAGGAGCTCGGGCGGATAGTCGAGGGCGCGCAGGTTCGCCACCCGGCCGGCGATCACCGTCTCTTCGGCGTAGGCGGGGACGATGACCGAGACGGTGGGAGGCGGCGGGGCCTGGACGGGCGCTACGAGCGGGTTTGCGGCGCTGTCGGCGGGTCGGCGCAGGCGGGCGAGGATCGCGAGCAGAAGGCCGTACCCGACCTGCGCGTAGATGAGCAGTCCGGCGGAGACCCAGAAGATGATCGCGAGGGCGGTCACGGCGGCGCTCATTGTGGCGGGCGGCGGCATGAGACGACGTGTCGATGCCCGCAATGACAGAGGCGGAGTGGTGGAAGGTCCTGTGTGCCGACACTCGCACCGGAAACCGCCGGCCTAAGCGGTCGTTTTCTCAAGTTCGGTGAGCTGAACTTCGGGGGCGGGCGGCTGAGATCGTCACCACCGCGATCGTCGCAACGATCCCGCGCTTGACGGCACGACACGCCGCGCTGGCGCCGCGCCCCCGGGGCCGAGGGGCCCGGCACCCCCGTGAGCGCGTGTCGAGCGGGCCGTGCCGGGGGGGCGTGGTAGAAAATGTCAAATAATTCGATAAAACGCACCACGGGGCAGGACACCGCGTGTGGCTCTCACCCGGTCTCAGCACCTCCGGAATCGAGGAGCGGTTCATCGCCCTGCCTCCGCACCCGGGGTCCGCGTCTACCGGATGCGCTGAGGACACCATGATGCGCTCACACGAGCGTGCGATACAGCTCGAGCGTGCGGCGCGCCGCCTCATCCCACGAGTAGGGGCCCGCGGCCGCCGCGGCCGCGGCCGCGCCCAGGCGCGCGCGGGCGGCCGGGTCCTCGATCAAGTTCGTAAGGGCCTCGCGCAGGGCGCCCGGGTCGTCGGGCGGCACGAGGAGCGCGGCGCCGGAGCGCGCGACCTCGCTGAAGCCGCCGATGTCGGTGAGCACGATCGGCTTGCCGAATGCGAGCGCGGTCGCGACGACCCCGGAGAAGTCGAAGCGCTCGGTGCGCGAGTAGGGCAGGACGACGATGTCGGCTCGCCGGAAGAGGGCGGGGACCTCGCCGTCAGCCACGAAGCGGGGTACGAAGCGGACGCCGGTGCCGGCGCGCGCGCGGAGGGGCTGAACGGGCATGCGCGGCCGGCCCACGATCCACAGCTCGGCGGTTTTCAGTCCGCGCCAGGCGTCGAGCAGCACGTCGATCCCCTTGTAAGGCCGGAGCAGCCCGAAGAAGAGGACGACGGGTCCCTCGACCCGTTGCAGCTCGGGGCTGAGGGCTCCTTCGTGGGGAAGACGGGTGAGGTAGTCGAACGCGCCGTGGTGGATGACGTGCACCTTGGCCGGATCGACCGCCGCCGCCTCGATCAGCTGACGACGACCGTAGTCGGAGTGGACGACGAGGGCGTCGGCCGCCATGTAGCAGCGCCGCTGCGCCCACGCCTGGCCCGGGCGCGGCTCGCGCGGAAGGAGGTCGTGGGCGGTCACGACGATCGGGCGGTCGGGGACCAGCCACGGGTCGAGCCACTGCACCGCGAGCCACTGGAAGTGGACGACGTCGGCGGCGCGAGCGGCGCGCCGGTAGCGGAGCATGTCGGGGATGTGCTCGGCGAGCTTGGTGGCGCGGCGGGCGGGCGATCCGGGGGCGCCGCGAGCGTGGCGGTAGAAGAACTCGCGGGCCGCGTAGCGGTCGGGGGCGGGCACCGAGCCGTAGGCGAACGCGCTCGTATAGAGCTCGACGTCAGCGCCGGCGCGCGCGAGGGCGGCCGCGAGCGCGTGGTCGTAGGGCGGCGTGTAGGCCGACGGATCGACGAGGTGGACGCGCATCAGAGGCCGTCTGGGTCGTAGCGCGCGCCGGCGAGGGTGGCCAGGCGCCGGGCGGTGGAACGTTCGGTCGGGTCGCTCGGGTTGAGGGCTTCGACGCGCGCGCCGGGGTCGCGGGTGAGGCGGAGGGCCGAGGGCGCGAGGGCGGCGAGACTCGCGAGCCTGGGCGGGAAACGTGACTCATAGGCACGTTTCCCGCCCAGGCTTCGTAAACAGCGCACAGGGTGGCGGATGACGAGCCGTGCGAGTGCCCACGCGCGCGCTCCGATGCCGTCGTCTTCGCGGTAGTCGACCTGGACGCCGCGTGCGGACCGGAGGTCGATGACGTCGGGGCGGCGGGCGGCCTCGACCCGGACCTCGCTTGGGGCGGTGGTGGAGCCAGGCGAGGGGAAGTGATCGGCGACGAGGACGACCGCGGTCGGGGCGGGCGGTCCCGCGACGGTCGAGGGACGGTTCGAGAGGGTGAAGCCGGCGAGCTCGTCCAGGGCGAGCAGCGCGTCCAAGGCGAGGTAGGCGCGGGGGTCCGCCACGCCCCGCTGGCCCGCCACGCCCCGCTGGCCCGCCACGCCCCGCTGGCTTGCCACGCCCCGCTGGCCCGCCGCGCCGCCGCGCGCCGCCCCCCACGCCCGCTTCGCCGCCCGCACGAGCGCCGGCTCGGGCACAAACCCCTCGTACCGCCGCCCCAACCAGGCCCGCCCCGCGGCGTAGCCGCGCCATTGCCGCCGGAGCTCGCCCACGGTCGCCCGGTAGCGGTGCTCCACGCGAGCGTCCGGTCGGGCGCCGAGGACCCAGCCCGCGTCCTGGAGCCGCCACGAGAAGTCGGTGTCCTCGGCCGCGCGCAGACCCTCGTAGAAGCCGCCAACGAGCTCGAAGGCCGCGCGACGGACCATGAGGTTGGCGGCGACGGCGCGGGGACGGAAGGGATGGGCGAGGTGGGCCTCGTGGTTCAGGAAGTTGCGTGCCGCGCCGTATCGCGCGGCCAGGGTCGCCCCCTCCCGCGCGGGGAGGACGGCGCCGGCGAGGGCGCCCACTCGGGGATCGACCGAAACCGCGAAGTAGGCGTCGAGCAATCCGGGCAGGGGACGGCAGTCGGCGTCGAGGAAGAGGATCCAGTCGTTGCCGGCGCGCTCGGCTCCGGCGTTACGGGCGTGTGCGGGCGAGCGCTCGGCGTGCGCGCGGACGATCGTCACCCCGGTGGTGACGGCGACGGAGCCTGAGTTGTCGGCGATGATGAGCTCGTCACCCCGACGCGCCTCGAGGGCGAGGAGAGAGCCCACCGCGGAGCGCGCCTCGGCGGCGCTCCCGGCGAAGGGCATCACGACGCTTACGGCGGGACGGCTCACGGCGGGAGGGGTCACGCCGGTGAGGGTCACGGCGATAGGGCGCTGCCGGCGCGCCGGCGCGTGAACGCCCGCAGCCGGGCGAGCTCCTCGGGATGCGGGAAGTGGCTGACCAGAAGCGCGACCGGGATCGCGAGCCACGCCAGCGCGCGCAGAGCGAACCCCCCGAAGCCGCCGGTGGGCAGGAACACGTCGCCGAGGGCCGCGATCCCCCCGACGACGAGGACGATCTGGGCCAGCCGGCGCCACTCGAAGGCGACGGTGAACAGGCGGCGGGTGAAGAAGTACATGGCGGCGAGCATGACCAGGTAGGCGCCGCACAGCGCGGCGCCGGCGCCGACGAGGCCAAGGCGGGGAAGGAGGACGACCAAGAGAATCACGTTGGCGGCGAGGCCGGCGAGCGCGGCGGGGAAGTTCCGCGTCGTAACCTTGGCCCGTCCGGCGATGACGACGAAGACGACGAAGAGGCCGTACATGGCCCACCCGAGCGCGACCCAGGGCAGGGGCCGGTAGGCGGAGTAGTAGCTCGACTGCGAGGTCAGCAAGCGCACGACCCAACGACCCTCGAGCGCGAGCCCGGCCACGATCCAGCCGCTGAAGAGGACGTAATAGGTGGTGACGAAGCCGTACAGACGCGAGGCCTCGGCGTCGTCGGTGACCGAGTAGGCGAGCGGGGGCCAGGCGTACTGGAAGGCGCGCACGGTGAAGACCACGACGCCGGCGAGCTTGACCGCAATCGAGTAGACGCCGGCGGCCGCGGGACCGTGCCCCCTGCCGTGACCGTGGTAGATGAAGTAGCGGTCGACGATGTTGAGTGCGTAGACGGACGCCTCGGCGGGCACGGTGGGCAGGCCGAAGCGCATGAGGACGGGAAGGCGCTCGGCGCTTCCCGGCGCCCGGAGGAGCCGGTGGCGATAGGACCACCACAGGCCGAGGAGAACGAGGGTCGAGGCGCCGTAATTTGCGAGCAACAAACCTCGCGCTCCCAACCCGAACCCCACCACCAACACGACCGAGGCCGCGATCGTCAGGGCCACGTTGATGAGCGAGGCGGTGGCGTAGGTGCGAACGCGCTCGTCCACGCGGAGCAGCCCGTAGGCGAGCTCGAGGTTGGTGAAGGACCACAGGCCGAGCACGGCGATGAGGAAGAGCTCGGTGGCGTGCGGGACAGGGCCGAGGACCAGGCGCGAGAGCGGGCCGGCGGCCGCGGCCGCGACGGCGGCGACGAGCGTGCTCGTAACCAGGAGGAAGCCCACCGCCCGGCGCGCGAGCGCGTCGCGGCGCTCCTGCTCGGTGTCGGTGTAGTAGTAGCGCAGGAAGGCCTCGATGATTCCGAAGCGCACGACGATGCTGACGAAGATGACCCCGTTGGCCAGCAGCTCGACCTCGCCGTAGCCGCGCGGCGGGATGTAGTGCGTGTAGACGGGAAGAAGCCCGACGGCGGCAAACTTGGACACGATGTCGGGCAGCTGGTACGCCGCTAGCACGCGCAGCAGCCGCTTGAGGTAGCCGGTCACGGCGCAAACGCTACGGTGCGCAGGCGATGCCCGATCCGCTCGCCGTGCTCCTGCTGCCCGAGCGCCTCGAGGATTTCGCCCTCGCCGAGCACGCGCGCGACCTGCTCCGAGCCCCGCGCGTGATCGCGCTGGAGCCGCCGCGCATCCCCTGGAGCCGGCTGGCGAGAATGCCCGAGGCCTTCGCGCTGCGCACGGCAATGCGCTCGGCCAAGCGCCTGAAGCTCCCCGGCGAGGTGCTGGTGGTCATCCTCTACGACCCGCTGCAGACGTACATGGCGCTCGGCCTGCTGGCCCGCCATCCGAACGCCGAGCTCTGGTACCTGCGCTCCGAGCCCGAGAGCACCGAGGCCGATCCGAAGCTGCAGCGACGCATCGCCGATCGTGACGCGCTCGCTCGCCGGCGCGCCGACCTCGAAATGACGCTCGAGGATCTCGCGCCGCTGCCTCCGGCGCGGACGTGGTTCGACGCCAACGAGTCGCTGTGGGATCGCCTCGAGGAGCTCGACATCGCGCACTTCAAGGGCTGAGCGCCCCCGGCGCGCTCGCCCGCTTGGGGTTCGCGTGCCCTTATGCCCCGGGGGCGCCGCGCCGGCGCCCTCGCGCCCGGAGGCGATGCCAGACGACCAGGCCGGCGACGATGACCACGGCGGCGACAGCGGCGTAGTCGGCGTAGCGGAAATTGTCGTGGAGATCCTTCCAGGTGCCGCCGAGGGCCCAGCCGGCGCCGGCGAAGGCGAGGCACCAGATGAGACCGCCCGCGAACGTGAGCGCCGTGTACATCCCGAGCGGGCTGTCGAGCACCCCGGCGGGGATCGAGATGAAGGAACGAACCACCGGCGTCAGCCGTCCGAAGAAGACGGCACGCGGCCCGAAGCGGTCAAACCACCGCTCGGCCCGAGCGAAGGCAGCGGGGCTGATGTGGAACCAGCGGCCGTGGCTTTCGATCAGCGCCCGGCCGCCGAGGCGACCGATCCCCCACCCCACGAGCGAACCGGCGAGATAGCCGAGGCCGCCCACGAGGGCGAGAACGAGGAAGGCCTCGAGCCCGTTCGAGAGCTGGGAACCGAACAGGGTCGCGTGCTTGCCCGCGATCGCGCCCGCCCCCAGCGCCCCGGCGTAGAGCATGATGAGCTCGCCTCCGAGCGGAAGCAGCGAGTCCAGGGCCATGAGGCCGAAGATGGCGTAGGCGCCGCTGTCGGCGATCGAGCTGGTGATCGAACTCGTGAGGCTGGCGATTATCACGGTCGGACAAGGTAGCGGACGGAGATATGCGTGGGCCGCGACGATGGGGAAGCTCTCATCTAGCTTCGGAGGATCGTCCATAGCCGCCGCAGCAGCTCCTGAGTATCGACGTCGTGGGCGAGGCTCGCCGTGAAGGCGGGCAGGCCGATGTCGACCACGACGCCCGAGCCGAGCCGGTAGGCAACGATGCTCGGCGTCTGCGTCGTCGTGCCCGCTTCGGCCACGAGCTTCCCCGGGGCCGCGACCGTCGGGATGGGCGCGAAGGAGCCGAATCCCGAGAAGGTGCCGCTCGTGCCGTTGAAGAGGCCGAGTCCGTCACTGACGGCGACGATCGTCTCGGTGTTGTGGGTGACGAGGGGGACCGGGCGAGCGCCGAGGACGTCGTTGGCGGCCGCAGACGTCGGGTTGAGGGCCTCGAGGCCGGCCGGCGTCGGCCTGACCGTCGCGGTGCGCTGGAGGGTGCCCGTGCCGAGGGAAAGAACCCGGCCGCCGTTCTGGACGTAGGTGCGGAGCTCGGATGCCAGCGCGGCCGGGAGCCAGACCTCTGGCCCGGCGAAGACGACGCCCGAGTGGCCCCCCAGGCCCGGCC
>JAXDGF010000359.1:0-19604 GCA_034665165.1 Solirubrobacteraceae bacterium
CGAGTCGGAGTCGTGCCCGCAGGCTCCGGCGCCGACGACCGCGGCGCCGGTGGCGCCGACGGGCTCCGCGTCGACACAGTCGCCCTCGACGACGGGTGCCCCCACGTCGCAGGCGACCTCGGCCCTCCCCAAGTCCGCGGGCGCGAAGCCCTCGAAGACGGGCAACGGGGGGGGCCTTTCCGGCCAGGTTCAGGGCAACGCCGTCGTGAGGAGCGCAGCCCCGCAGTCGGCGGCCGCGGTCCAGAACGGGCAGGCGCCCCTGCGCATGGTTACCGGAGCACCGACGCCGCAGAACCCGACCTTCTCGTTCGCGCTGCCGACGCCGGCGCCGATCGGGGTTCCGAACTTCTTCATCGACAGCTTCCAGATCCCGCCCAGCCTGTTGCCGATCTATCAGGCGGCCGGGATTCAGTACAACGTGCCGTGGGCGGTCCTGGCGGCGATCAACGACATCGAGACCGACTACGGGCGCAACCTGTCGATCAGCTCGGCCGGGGCCGAGGGCTGGATGCAGTTCCTTCCCTCGACGTGGAAGAAGTACGGAGTCGACGCGACCAACAGCGGCACGGCCGATCCGTACAACCCCGTTGACGCGATCTTCGCCGCGGCGCGCTACCTGAACGCGGCGGGCGCGTCGAAGAATCTGGGCAAGGCGATCTTCGCCTACAACCACGCCACCTGGTACGTCCAGTCCGTCCTTCTCCGGGCCAAGCTCATCGAGGGCATCCCCGAGCAGCTCATCGGAGCGCTCTCCGGCCTCGTCCAGGGGCACTTCCCGATCGCCGCCCCCGCCACCTACGCGGATGACGCTGTCGAGCGACTGGCCACACGCAGGGTCCACACGGCCAACGCCGCCGTCCCGATCGACTCGAGCAAGGCGAGGTCGATCTCGATCTTTGCGAAGCAGGGCTCACCCCTGATCGCCGTCAACGACGGAAAGATCGTCGCCATCGGCCACAACCGCAGGCTCGGACGCTACGTCGAGCTCCAGGACACGAACGGCAACACCTACACGTACGCGCATATGGGTTCGATCTCGACCACGTACGCGGTGCCAAAGCCGGTCAAGGTAACGGCCAAGGAGATCGCCAACGAGCTCTCGAGCAAGCCCGCCCCGAGGCCGACCGGCCCCGCAACCGCCGGCTCGCAGGTCCCGGGTAAGACGAGCACGATCGCCGCCACCGTGGTCAAGGCCGCGGCCAAGGTCAAGACCAAGGCGACCGCCGCCACGAAGCACGCGGCGAGCGCGCAGCCGTCGGGTTCGCCCAAGGTACGGCTCTTCGCCAACCCGTCGCGCCCCGGCTCCTACGCCTCAGGCGGCCAGACCCAGATCAACACGGGCCCCGGCGCGATCGCGAGCTTCCAGAACTACTTCTCCTCGACGCTGCACCTGGCGCGCAACCAGTACACGCTGCATCCGTTGCGGGTCGGGTCGACCGTCGTCGCGGGCACCGTCCTCGGTCGAGTCGCCGCGGGCACCCCGACGTACGCCTCGCATCTGCTCTTCATGATCCGCCCGGCGGGCCGGAACGCGCCGCTGATCGACCCCAAGGTCATCCTCGATGGCTGGGAGCTCCTCCAGGCGAGCTCGATCTACCGCGCCGCGAACATCAACCCGTTCGTCGGACCCGACGCGAAGAACCCGACCATCGGGCAGGTGCTGCTGATGAGCAAGGCCCAGCTCGAGCAGGTCGTGCTCGCCGACCCCCACGTCCAGATCTACTCCTGCGGCCGGCGCGACGTCACCGCCGGGCTCGTGGACCGGCGGATCCTGGCGACGATGGAGTTCCTCTCCCGGTCGGGTCTCGATCCGACGGTCTCGGGTCTCCAGTGCGGGCAGAGCGGTACCACCAAGCGCACGCCGGGGGCCAACTCCGTCGCGACGGGCGACAGTATGGAGCTCGCCAAGATCAACGGCATCCCGATCCAGGGCCATCAGGGCACGGGCTCGATCACCGATCTCACGATCCGGCGTCTGCTCACGCTCCAGGGCTCGATGCGCCCGAACCAGATCATCAGCCTGATGAGCTTCCAGGGCCAGACCAACACCCTGGCCCTCCCCGACCACGCGGACCGCGTCCAGGTCGCGTACACCCCGCTCTTCGGGCAGAACAAGAAGCTCTCCAAGCAGGTCAACAGCATCCTCAAGCCCCAGCAGTGGATCAAGCTCATCGACACGATCAGCCAGATCCCCGAGCCCACGATCCCCACCGCCACGATCAACCCGTCAAGCGGTCCCTGACGGGCCGGCCCGCGCGACCCCGACGCTCTTCCGCTTCGCCCAGCTCGAGCTTCCCTGGGCGCTAGGGCCGGCCCACGGCCGTTATCTCCTCCGCCGTCCCGGCGACCCTCCTGACGCGCCCGCCGCGCACGTCCTCGTGTTCGCCACTCTCGGCGCCCCCGAGCGCCGGCGCATGCTTCAGAAGAAGAGCTCTCAGGCTCTACCTGAGCCTGAGCCATCGCCGGTCACGACGGGACGGGTGACGGTCATCGACGTCGGTGACCCGATGAGTGACGAGATCGTCGCGAGAGCCTGGCTCGAGGGCGCCGGCGAGGAAGATCTGGCCGCCGGGCTCGTGGTGATCAACCGCGCCCTGCACGCCTTCCGGATCGCCACCGCCGATCCCTACGTGCACGAGGTCGGACGCGAGCAGGCACTCGTGGCCCGCGTCGGCTACGGCGCCGGCGACCAGGTCGCCCGCGGTCTGTGGAGCGATGCGCGCGAGCTCGCGGCCGCGCCTGCACGCCGGCGCCGGTCCGCCATCCTCCAGCCACAGGCGCGGCTCGCCGGCGCCCTCGGCGGCCACCAGCGCGTGCTCGCGTGCGAGGAGCTCGCACTCAGGGCGCGGGCCGACATCGACCACGACCGCGAGCGCGAGGCCGCACTCCAGCTCCTGGTAGCCCTCGACGCCGCGCTCGCCGAGCTCCCCGTCGATCCCCGCGCCGACGCGCTCGCCGACCGCCTCGCGGAGCTCCGCGGGCGCCGCGAGGCGGTCGTAGCGGCGGCGCAGATGGCCCTCGCGGGCCCGCTCGACGACGCTTCGCGCGCGGCGGTGAGCGACACGCTCGGTCGCCTGGAGGCGGCCCTGCGCGCCCGGGCGGCGGTCAGCGCGTGAGCGCGGTGTCCGAGAGCTCGAGGGCTTCGAGGAGGGCGTCGAGCTCGTCCACGATGTCGCCCCCCATGCGAACGGCGGCCCGGTTGTCGAGGGGGGTCGGGCCCAGGGTGAGGATCGCGATCTTCCCGCCCGCCGCGAGCGTGACGTGCGGGAGCTGGGCCACGGGATAGACCTCGAGCGAGGACCCGATGCACAGCATCAGGTCGGCGCCGGCGGCGAGCGCCTCGGCGCGCGCAAGCGCATCGACCGGGAGGTACTCACCGAACAGGACGACGTCCGGTTTCAGGGGCTCACCGCAATCGCAGCGGGGAACCCCGCGCTCGTCGGCCCGCTGCCGGGCCCGGACATCGTCCAGCGGGTAGCGGGCACCGCAGCCCAGGCAGGACGAGTGCGCGATCGTCCCGTGCACCTCGATCAGCTCGCGGGTGCCCGCACGCGTGTGCAGCTGATCGATGTTCTGCGTGATGACCGCGTCGACGAACCCAGCCTGCTCGAGCGCCGCCAGGGCGCGGTGGGCACGGTTGGGCCGTTTGTCCTCGAGCGTCTGGAAGCGCTCGCCGTAGAAGCTCCAGAAGCGCTCCGGATCGCGGCGGAAGACATCGATGTGCGCGACCTCCATGGGGTCCACGTTCTCCCACAGGCCGGTCCCCGGCGAGCGGAAGTCGGGTATCCCCGACGGGACGGAGATCCCGGCGCCGGTCAGCGCCACCACCGAGCCGGCGGCGCGGATGAGGTCGGCGAGGGTGGCGGCCGGCCCGCTCACTTTCCGTGGAAGTGGGGACGGCGCTTCTGGACAAAGGCTCCGATGCCCTCGCGCGCGTCCTCGGAGGCAAACACGGTGGCAAAGGCCTGCTTCTCTGCCTCGATCCCGGCGTCGAGATCGCCGCCTGCCGAAACCCGCTTGATCTGCTCGACCGCAAGCGGCGCCTGGCCGGCGAGCTTGCGCGCCCACGCCACCGCCGTGTCGAGAAGCTCGTGGTCGGGCACGACGCGGTGGGCGAGACCGAGCTCGTAGGCCTCGCCGGCCGATATCGCGTCGCCGATCAGGTTCATCTCGAGCGCCTTCGCCTCGCCCACGAGACGTGGGAGCCGTTGTGTCCCGCCGAAGCCGGGGATGATCCCGAGGCTGATCTCGGGCTGACCGAACGTGGCGGACTCGGCCGCGATCCGCACGTCGCACGCCATCGCGAGCTCGCAACCGCCCCCGAAGGCGACCGCGTTGACGGCGGCGATGGTGGCGATGCGGGAGGTCTCCATCGCGCGTAACAGCGCGTGCATCCGGTCCAGCAGTTCCTTGCCGGCAGCGGCGTCCATCGTCGTGAAGGCCTTGATGTCGGCGCCGGCGCAGAACAGCATCGGGTTCGCCGAGGCGAAGATCAGCGCTCGCGCCTCCGAGCCGCGCGCCTCCGAGCCGGCGACGGCGCGCCAGACCTTCTCGAGCGCCTCCACGACCTCGGGGGAGATCGAGTTCGCCGGGGGCCGGTCGAGCCAGGCAATGGCGTAGTCGCCGCGCGACTCGAGCTTGACCGGGCTCTCCTCCCACCCGGCGTCGGGCTTGGCGTAGGGAAAGAAGCCCTGGCCCGTCTTGACGCCGAGACGTCCCTGGGCCACGAGCCGGCGCAGGATCGTGGGCGGCTCGAAGCTCTCCCCCCATTCCTGCGCGGCGCGCTCGAGCTTGGCCAGCACTTCGTCGAGGCCGGCCTGGTCGGCGCGGGCGAACGGCGGCGGGATGATGCCGGCCCCGGCCATCATGCCAAGATCGATGTCCTTGGTCGTAGCGACGCCCTCTTCGAGGACGAGGCAACTCTCGACGAGCGCCTTCAGCGTGAAGCGCTCGACGAGCTTCTCCGCGTCGGGCTCAGTGCTGGTGCTCATAGAAACCCTTCCCCGTCTTGGCGCCCAGGTTGCCCGCCGCAACGAGCTCGCGCATCTGCTGGTGCACGAAGAAGCGGTCGCCGTAGGCCTCCTGGAGGTACTCGGCGACGTGGAGGACCGTGTCGAGACCGAGGAGGTCGGCGAGGAAGAACGGTCCCATGGGCGCCGCCTTGCTCTCCTGGACCAGCTTGTCGAGCTCGGTGATCGGCGTGCCCGTCTCCTCCTGAAAGCGCCAGAGCTCGGACACGGCTGAGTTGAGGATCCGGTTGACGACGAAACCGGGGGCCTCACCACATCGGATCGGCACCTTCCGGATCGAGGTCGCGAAGTTGACCGCGTCCTGAACGGTCTCGGCCGACGTCTCCTCCCCTTCGATGACCTCGACCAGGCGCATGACCGAGGCCGGATAGAAGAAATGAAAGCCGACCACCATCTCGGGCCTGCTCGTCGCCTCGCCCATCTCGGTCACCGACAGCGACGACGTATTCGACGCGAGAATGGCGTGGCCCGGCGTGACCTCGTCGAGCTCCGAGAAAACGGACTGCTTGATCGACATCCGCTCCGGCACGGCCTCGATCACGAAGTCAACGTCACCGAACCCCGCGTACTCGGTCGTCCCCGTGATCAGCCCCATCCTCCGCTCGCGCTCCGCCGGCTCGAGCTTGCCGGCATCGACGCGGCTCTGCCACAGCGACCGAGCTTTCTCCAGCCCAAGATCGACGAACCTCTGATCGACATCCTTGAGCACGACGGGGATCTCGGCGTTGGCGATCGTCTGCGCGATCTCCCCGCCCATTGTGCCCGCGCCGACGACGGCGGCCTTGAAGACGAACATGCTGCTGTGGAGTTTATTCGGCGGCGCTTGCTCGTCCCCACTCGACTCACACGTAATACTGGAGCAATGTCGCCCATCTCGCGTGGCTTCCGCGGGCGCCGGCGCCGGGACATCGATCCAGCCCGGGTTCCGCCGGGTCAGTACATCGTCGAGGACTTCCCGGTCCTGTCCGCCGGCCCCACCCCGCGCACGCCGCTCGAGGACTGGAGCTTCACGGTGCAGGGCAAGGTCGATCGGCCCACATCTTGGGAATGGGACGAGTTCCTCGCCCTGCCCGCCGAGACCTTCACCCGCGACATCCACTGCGTGACGAAGTGGTCGAAGCTCGACACGCACTGGACCGGCGTCTCCGTCGACACGCTGCTAGAGGGCATCGAGACGCAGTCGCAACACATCACCGCCTTCTGCGACGGCGGCTACACGACCAACCTGCCGCTCGAGGACCTCACCGGCGGGCGCGCCTGGGTCGCCTACCGTTTCGACGGTGAGCCCCTTCACCCGGAGCACGGCGGTCCGGCCCGGCTCTTGGTGCCTCACCTGTACTTCTGGAAGAGTGCGAAGTGGGTCCGCGGCCTCACGCTCACGAGCCGCGACGAGCCTGGTTTCTGGGAAAATGCCGGCTACCACAACCGAGGGGACCCGTGGAAAGAGCAGCGCTACTGGAGCGATTGACCGGCAGTCGAGCGCCGATCGTGTGGCGCACGGTGACCGTACGCGAGATCGTTCCCGAGACCGCCCACGCGAGGACGATCCTCCTCGACGTGCCGGGCTGGCCTGGGCACGTCGCCGGGCAGCACGTCGACGTGCGCCTGACGGCCGAGGATGGCTACCAGGCCGAGCGCTCCTATTCGATCGCCTCCGCGCCCGAGACCGCAGCGCTCTCGCTGACGGTTGAGCTCTTCGACGATGGCGAGGTGTCTCCGTACCTGGTCGAGGAGCTCCAGGTCGGCGACGAGTTCGAGGTCCGGGGCCCGGTCGGCGGCTATTTCATCTGGCGCGTGCAAGACGGCGGGCCGCTTTTCCTGCTCGCGGGTGGGTCCGGGCTCGTTCCCCTGATGGCGATGCTGCGCCACCACGCCGCCCAGAAGAGCACGGTTCCGGCGCGCCTGCTCGTGTCCTCGCGCCGCCTCGACGACGTCCTCTACCGGGACGAGCTGGCCGACCTCGACGGGCACGACGCGGTCGACGTGAGCCTTACGCTGACGCGCGAGCAGCCTCCGGGATGGACCGGGTTCGGCCGGCGGGTGGACGCCGAGATGCTGACCGCCGTTGGGCCGGGCCCATCGGAGCAACCGCAGATATTTGTGTGTGGACCCACGGCCTTCGTCGAGTTCGTCGCCGACCGTCTCGTCGAGCTCGGCCACGCCCCGGACGCGATCCGCGCCGAGCGCTTCGGACCGACGGGAGAATGAGATGAGCACCGAGGGGCTGTGGGTCGACGGCAACGCCATTGCGGGACTTCTCCGCGAGCTCTTCGGAGCGGAGCTGACCGCCACCGAGCGTGGCTGCCAGACCTGCGGCGCAGTCAACTGCTTGGGCGCTCATCGCGTCTACCGGGGCGCGGGCACCGTCGTGCGCTGCCCCGTCTGCGGCGACATCGCCCTGCGGATCACGAGCCTGCCCGACCGCCACGTCGTCCAGCTCACGGGCAGCTGGTCGCTGGACATGCCGCGGACGTAGATCTTGGCGCGATACGAGTTCCTCACCACGTGGTGTCTCGACGCGCCGATCGAGGCCGTCTTCGACGTCCTCCAAGACTCCACCGCCTATCCGCGCTGGTGGAAGGGCGTCCAGAGCGTCGAGGTCCTCGAGCAGGGTGACGACCTCGGCATCGGCGAGCTCGACCACTTCACCTGGCGCAGCGTCCTCCCCTACTCGCTCGGTTTCGATCTCCGCGTGACCCGCGTGGAGCGCCCCTACCTGATCGAGGGCCTCGCCAACGGCGAGCTCGAAGGCAAGGGCACCTGGAGGCTGTATGAGGGTCAAGGCACAGCCGTCGTCTACGACTGGCGCGTGCGAACGACCAAACTCTGGATGAACCTCTTCGGCCCGCTCGCCCGTCCGGCCTTCGCATGGAACCACGACCTCGTGATGCGCGAGGGCGGCAGCGGGCTGGCGGCCGAGCTGGGCGCGACGCTGCTGTTGCACGACTGAGGGGGCTGTGGCGCGGGAGCGGCACTGGGCCGCACTGTTTTGATCGTATGTGAGGCTGTCGCGAAGCGTGTTTGGGACAGCCTTTCTTTCATGTATGTCGCGTCACTCGTCCTCCCAGAGCTCGCTCGCGCCGGCGACCCGATCACTGATGCCGCTGCCTGTGGCCGTGGCGCGAACCAGGGCCCGCAAAACGGCACCGCGCCCTTCGCGCGGCCGGCGGCGGGTGGTGCGGGTGCCGGCGCAGCCGTTGGTGCGGATCGATCGCAATGACTACTCGATCGACCCCAGGTTCGCCGGTCGTCGCGTCGAGGTGCGCGTCTCGCAGACCGAGATCACCGCGGTCGTGCTGGACACGGGCGAGCTCGCCGCGCGGCATCGTCGCGTGTTCGCGGGCGGGCCGACGCTGACCGATCCGGCGCATCAGACCGAGCTTGAGCGTCAGCGTCAGAAGCGCCGCCGCCGGGACGACGTCGACGTCGAGATCCGTCCGCTGTCGCGCTACGACGATGCGATCGGAGCGTGACGGCGATGGCGTTGCACCGCTTCGAGATCGACGCGTCCGCCGGCCCGGCCCGGGAGGGCGTGTGCTGCGGCCGCGCGATGCTGCTCGTCCGCGTCCGGATGTTCGACGGGCCCGGCGTCGTCGACGAGCTCACCGGCGAGCCCGCCGGTCAGGAGGACGTCTGCACCGACCTGCGGCCTGAGCAGGCGCGAGATCTCGCGTTCGGGCTGCTCGAGTGCGCCGAGCACGCCGAACGGGTCACCGAGCGGGCCGGCTGGTGGCAACGATGAGCAGCGACGCCGAGCTTGCGCACCTGTTCCGCGCGCTGAAAGCCCCCGCCGCCGCGCGGGCGCTGCCCGCGCTCGCTGACCGCGCCCGCGAGGAGGGGTGGAGCTATGAGCGCTTCGCTGAGCTGTCGCTCTCGACCGACTCACTGACCGTGCCGCTCTCACCAAGCGCCGCCCGCCGAAACTCACCAAACTCGATCGACATTACCCCTTTGCTATGACCCCACCCGGACCCGCCGACCCGCCCCGACACAGCCCACCCGACCGCGCCGAGGCGACCACGCCCCACACGAAGGAGAGGAGTCCGTCCATGAGGGAGATCTTCCAATAACGACGATTAGCATCACCGCACCCCTTTGACCCGCCGCCCCTCCTCGAGATAGACGCAGCGCTTGCGCCCGGCGCCCGCCCGCACGCGGCGCCGGAGCGGCCCGCTCAGGCGCGCGAACGCCTCTCCGAGCTCCACGAAGCGGTGCTCGACGATCTCGTCGGGCTGGAGACTGATCGCGCTCAGCGCGTCGTCGTCGAAGGCGCCGCAGTCGAACAGGAAGCGCACTCCGCCGGGTCGGTGCGGGTCAGGACGCGGCCGCAGGAAGTCGACGCACACAAGCCGGCCCCGCTCCACCCGCAGTCCGCACTCCTCGAAGGTCTCGCGCCGGCACGCCTCCCACGGCGACTCGCCGTCGGGCTCGATCTGGCCGCCGGGAATCGTCCACTTGGGCTTGTAGCTCGGCTTCATGATCAGGAGCCGGCCCGCGCGGTCGAAGATCATGGCCCCCGCGGAGGCCGGGATCGCGGGTACCCATACGTCGGTCATCGCCTACGCCCGCGACCCGCCGTCCAGCTCGGCCCCGAACCGCGCCAGCGTCGAGTCCAGCGAGGCCGCCATCGCCCGCCGAATGAACAGCAAGTCGATGAGCGGCGTCACGATCGAGCGTGCCTTGAGCTCGTACTCGAGGGCGAGCTCGACGCGGACGCCCCCGTCGAGCCCGGCGAAGGCCACGCGCTGGCGCCCGCGGATCGAGTCGTCCTCGACCTCGAGCGTCTGGCCCACGGTCGGCTCGTAGCTCACGACGCGCTCGACGACGCGCCCGCGGCCCGCCGGATTGGACACCCACGTGACGCTGGCCCCCGGCTGGGGCCAGTCGCCCTCGAGCATGGCCACACGACTCAGGCCGTCAACCCACGCCGGCCAGCGATCGGTGTCGTACCACAGCGCCTCCGCTTCCGGGAGGGGGGCCGCGAACGCTTCTTCGGCGCTCGCCCGGCGCATCAGCGCTCGAGCAGCTCTGTGCGGATGACCTCGACGCTGGCGGCCACGGCATCGAGGTGGGGGGCCATCAGGCCCGCCAGGTGAAGCCGCTCGTCGTCCCCGGCGGGGGTGATTCGGTAGAAACGCCTGCCCCGCCCGCCCGGGAGCTCCCACTCGGCGTCCACGAGACCGCGCGCTTCGAGCGAGCGCAGGAGCGGGTACATCGTGTTCGGGTTGACCGCCACCATGCCCGCCGTGAGCCATGCGATCCGCTCGATGAGCTGATTGCCGTAGCACCGGTCGCGGGCGACGTAGTGGAGGACGAGCAACGGGAGCAGCCCGGCCCGGCGAATGTCCCCGAGGAGCGGGTCAGCCGTACCCGGACCGGCGAGGTCAGAACCGGTCGAGAATTCCATGCACGCGCGATTATCGCTCGCGCGGCGGACCCAGGAGTACTACGCTGCGGCCAGAACCCGATGACAGAGATGCTTCCCGAGGAGATCCGCCCTTACCCCAACATCTCCTCGAAGGCGTACGAGCACCCCGCCGATCGGGCCGCCACCGCGGCGCTGAAGTCGATTCCGATGCTCGACACGGTCGTACGCAGGCTGATCGAGTGGCGCTACGAGCGCGCCACGCGGCAGATGTTCCTCAGCAATTCGGTCCGCGTGGACGAGCGCCAGCTTCCCGATCTGTGGGCCCATCAACTCGCCGTCTGCCAGATCCTCGACATGCCGCAGACGTACGACCTATACGTGACGGACGTGATTGGCGCCAACGCTGGAGCGATCGGCTCGAAGAATCCGATCGTGGTGGTGGGGACGCCGCTGCTCGGCCGCCTGGGACCGGGCGAGACGCGCTCCCTCCTGGCCCACGAGGTCGGTCACATCCTCTCCGATCACATGCTCTACACGACGGCGCTCAACATCCTGCTGAGCATGGGGGGCAACGTGCCGTTCCCCCTCGGCATCCCCGCGCTGGCGGTGAGAGCGGTGCTGCTCGAGTGGTCCCGCGCCGCCGAGCTCAGCTGCGATCGGGTCGAGACTCTCGTCGTCCGCGATCCGCGCGTCAGCTGCCGGTTACTGATGGTGATGGCCGGCGGCATGAAGGCCGAGAAGCTCGACCTCGACGCGTTCCTCACCCAGGCGCAGGACTACGAGGAGTGGGACGACCCGAGCGACCGCGTCCGGCGGTTCTTCTACGAGATCAACGCCACCCACCCCTACGCAGTCAGGCGCGTCTCGGAGATCATGCGCTGGGTCCAGAGCGGCGAGTACGACCGCATCGTCGGCGGGGACTACATCAAGCGCGGCGAGGAGCCCCCGGTCCGCGAGGAGGCCGGCGACGCGTTCGAGTTCTACGCCGGGCGCTTCCGGGCGATCTTCCGCGACATCGGCGAGAACGTGACCAAGCTCGGCGCCCAGGTCGGCGGGATGGCCGAGCAGATGGCCGACTGGATTCGCGGACGGGGCGGCGGATCCGGCCCGCCCCCTGACGAGGATGGCTCGTAACCATCAGGCCCGGGACCAGGGTGGCTACGCTGTTGGGCACATGAGCGAGGCCGCACCCACGACCGCCCCCCGGGATGGCCGCGGCGCACCGGACCACCCTCCCGCCATCGCCGTCCGCGGGCTCGAGAAGTCATTCGGCGACATTCAGGCGGTGCGCGGCGTCGACTTCGAGGTGGCCACGGGCGAGGTGTTCGGGTTCCTCGGCCCCAACGGCGCGGGCAAGACGACGACGATCAACATGTGCTGCACCCTGACCAAGCCGTCGGGCGGCACGGCGGAGGTGGCCGGCTACGACGTCGTGCGCGAGCGCGACAACGTCCGGCGCAACATCGGGCTCGTATTCCAGGAGACCACGCTCGACGGCTACCTCACGGCCGAGCAGAACCTGCGCCTCCACGCCGAGCTCTACGGCGTGCAATCGGCGCTCATCCCCGCCCGCATGCGCCAGGTCATGGAGATGGTCGGGCTGTGGCAGCGCAAGGACTCCCCGGTGCGCACGTTCTCGGGCGGGATGAAGCGGCGCCTGGAAATCGCCCGAGGGCTCATGCACTCACCGCGCGTGCTCTTCCTCGACGAGCCGACGATCGGGCTCGACCCGCAGACCCGGCGCTCGATCTGGACCTACATCCGGACGCTGAAGGCGAGCGAGGAGATCACCATCTTCATGACCACGCACTACATGGACGAGGCCGAATGGTGCGACCGGATCGCGATCATGGACCAGGGCGTGATCGTCGCCCTCGACACGCCCGAGGCGCTGAAGGCGGAGGTTGGGGCAGACCGGGTCCGGATCGAGACCGAGGACGACGAGGCCGCGATCGCCTCGCTTCGGGAGCGCTTCGGGATCGAGGCGGTCATCTCCGAAGGTGCCGTGACCTTCCGGATCCAGTCGGGCGAGGAGTTCGTGCCCCGGCTCTTCGCCGAGCTCGGCATCCCCATCCGCTCGGTCAGCGTGTCGCGCCCGACCCTCGATGACGTCTTCATGTCCTACACCGGCAGCTCGATCCGCGACGTCGAGGAGTCATCCGGCCCCTCGGATCGGGACAAGATGATGATGCGGGCGATGTCGGGTGGAGGCGGGCGCCGGTGAGCACCACCGCCGATCCCCAGCTCGCCCCGCCGGCCGGCGCGCCGCCTGAGGTCGTCAGGGTCGAGGTCCCGGAGCGGAGCTTTGCGAGCGAGCTGCGGGCGATCAAGATCGTCTGGAGGCGCGAGCTCATCCGCTACCGGAGCGACCGAATCCGGATCGCGACGACGCTCGTCCAGCCCCTCCTCTTCCTCTTCGTCCTCGGTTCGGGGCTTCAGAGCCTGTCGGCGGCCAGCACCCATGGCGTCGATCTGAAGACGTTCATCTACCCCGGCATCCTCTGCATCTCGGTCATGTTCACGGCCATGTTCTCGGCCGCGTCGCTCGTCTGGGACCGCGAGTTCGGCTTCCTGCGCGAGATGATGGTCGCGCCCGTCCGCCGCAGCTCGATCGTGATCGGCAAGTGCTTGGGCGGAGCGACGGTCGCGAGCTTCCAGGGCGTCATCGTCCTCTGCCTGGCCGGCACCGTCCACGTGCCCTACGCGCCACTCCTCATCCTCGGTGTGTTCGTGCTCCAGGCCCTGCTCGCCTTCGCCATCACCGCCTTCGGCATCATGGTCGCCGCCCGGATCCGCCAGGTCCAGTCGTTCATGGGCGTCATGCAGATGGTGGTGATGCCGATGTTCTTCATCTCGGGCGCGCTCTTCCCCGTCTCGCGGCTGCCGACCTGGCTGGGCGTGCTCAACCGGATCGATCCGCTCACCTACGCCGTCGACCCCATGCGCCGGCTCGTGTTCTCCCATCTCCACGTGAGCGCTGCCGCCCGGCGGGTGCTCGACCCGGGCGTGACGTGGTGGGGGTGGCACGTTCCCGCCCTCCTGGAGGCGGGGATCATCGTCGCCCTCGGTCTCGTCATGCTGGGCGTCGCGATCCTGGAGTTCAGCGCTACCGACTGAGCGATCGCCCCCCCCGGTTGTGACAAATATCACCCGGAGGACCCGGCTTCAGGGATTACCTTTGCCGAGCAATGAAATTGAAGCTCGCGATCGTCGCCCAGCTTGATGGGGCTCCCGGCGTGACTGGGAATGCAGGCGGCAGGGTCTGCGGGCTTCGGGGGCGGATACGTCAACGTCGGGTGGTCGAGCTCGTTGGGAAACTCTGCTTGATCGAAGGACGCGACACGATCCCAGGCGGCGGGGGCACGCCGTCTGGGATATCCGCCGTGGGGGGACCGGCGGCGTGACCGGCTGATGACAAAGGAGGGCCGCCCCAGCGGGCGGCCCCCTTTATCTGCCGGCACTGAATGACAGTTACGCGACCGCGGCCGCGGGCTCCTCGACCCGGCGCGGCAGCAGCGTCTCGCGGGCGATGACCAGGCGCTGGATCTGCGCCGTGCCCTCGTAGAGCTGCAGGATCTTGGCGTCGCGCATGAGCTTCTCGACGGGGTAGTCCTTGATGAAACCGTAGCCCCCGTAGACCTGCACGGCGTCGGTCGTGACCTCCATGGCCGAGTCGGCGGAGAAGCGCTTGGCGTGGGAGGACTCGAGCGTGTTGCGCTTGCCCTGGTCGAGGAGCACGGCCGAGTTCCAGGTCGCGAGGCGAGACATATGCACCTTGGTCGCCATGTCGGCGATCATGAACTGGATCGCCTGGTGCATGGCGATGGGGACGCCGAACTGAACCCGCTCCTTGGAGTAGTCGACGGCGAACTCCATGGCGGCGCGGGCGACGCCGGTGGCCATGGCCGCCACTCCCGGACGGGTGCGATCGAGCGTCATCATCGCGATCTTGAAGCCCTTGTTCTCCTCACCCACAAGGTGGTTGAGCGGAATCTCGACGTCGTTGAAGGAGATGGTGGCGGTGTTCGACGCGCGCTGGCCCATCTTGTCTTCCTTCTTGTCGACCACGACCCCGGCGTCACGGGGGATGATGAAGCAGGAGATGCCGCGGTGGCCGGCCTCCTTGTCGGTCTTGGCGTAGACCGTGTACCAGTTGGCGTAGCTCCCGTTGGTGATGAAGCACTTGGAGCCGTTGATGACCCACTTGTCGCCCTTGCGGACGGCATTGGTCTTCATCCCGGACACGTCGGACCCGGCATCCGGCTCGGTCAGGCAGAAGGACGCGAGCAGCGGCGCTTCGCTCAAGCGTCCGAGATATTCCTTCTTCAGCTCGTCGGAGGCTGCGAGCGCCACCGGCGCGGTGGCCAGCCCGTTGCACGAAAGCGAGGTGCCGATGCCCGAGCAGCCCCAAGCGATCTCCTCCTCGATGATGCAGCCATCGAGGTAGCTGAGTCCGGGGCCACCATAAGCCTCGGGCAGGTGGACGTTCATCAGCCCGAGCTCCCAGGCCTTGTCGATGATCTCCTGCGGCCAGGTGCCGTCCTTGTCATATTCCCAGGCGACCGGCCGGATTTCCTTCTGCGCGAAGTCGTGTGCGAGCTCTCGCATGCTCTTCTGCTCGTCGGTGAGCGTGAAATCGACCACGGTTGATGGCTCCTTGAAAGAGTGGTTCTCGCTACCTCTTCTAGGCCGCCAGGACTCGGGCTTGTCACGCGAGCCAGGCTCTAGCTCAAGGTAGATTGACTAGTCAGTCAACGTTCCTTCTCGAAGGGTATCGGATCGCGTCCCGCCCGCCAATAGGCGCCGCCGCAAAGCACGGCCGGCCCGTTCACCAGACCTGCGTCCTCCGGGTGTCAGAATTTGACCCGTGGATGGCCTCCAGAATCTGTTCTGGCCCGTGCTCTGGATCGTCACCGGTCTCAGTTTCGTGGCCGCCGTGATCGCCCTCGCGAGCAGTGGCAAGCAGTGGGAGGAATTCGGGCGCGACCGCCTGATCATGGACCGAGACGGCTCCGTCCCGACCGGCATCGGCGCGACCGGCTCGCCCGTGGATCTCCGTGAGCGCGACGAGGAGATCCGTGAGTTCCTCGAGGCGCGCAACGCGCGCCGGCGCCGGCGCGGCGAGCGCGAGCTCGATGTCGAGGCCGAGCTCGAGCGCCTGACGACCCCTAAGATCGACGACGCCCTCCGGGGCGAGATCCGCGACTTGGTCATCGCCCGCAACCACAGGCGCGCCCGCGCCGGCAAGCCCGAGCTCGACGTCGAGGCCGAGATCGCGCGGGAGATCGAGGAGCTCGGCGAGCTCGTCTGACGCCCGGTAGGCTGCGCCCTCATGGTTGACCCCCGTCGCTTCGAGCCCGACGAGTTCCTGATCCGTCCCGGGACCTATTACAACCCGGAGACCGAGATCCTCGTCATCGTCGACGACTCGCCCGAGCTCGACATGGAGGCCTTCGAGACCCTCGAGGGCGCCGACTGGGTCCTCGTCTCTGACGAAGTCCCGGTCGACGAGCACCAGCGCGACGAGCTCCTCGAGGCCTTCCAGATCCGTCAGAACCCGGACGCGATCGCCGCGAGCACCGCGGAGGACGAAGACGAGCCTGACGAGCTCGACGAGGATGAGGACGAGGACGAGGACGAGCCCCACGAGCTCGGCCACGAGCACGAGTAGCGCCCGGCCGGGTCTGCAAGATCCTGCTCACCTCTTAACGACGAACGAACGACGCCCGTAGCATTGGCCTGGTGCGTAGGCGCCTGCTCGGCCCGTTCGTCGCGGTCGCCTGCACCGTCGGCATGCTCGGGGGTGCATCGACCTCGCGTGCCGCCCCCGTCCTCGTCCTCGGTCCTGAGGGCCATGCCGTGGTACGGCAGAACCCCTTCCTGCCCAGCGCGGCGCTGGCCCCGGCGGCGTCCCCGGCCCCGGCTCTTCGCCGCGCGCGCCGGGCCCCAGCGGCGGTACGCGCGCACGCCGCCGCATCGCAGGTCACGATCGCCTCGACCCTGGCCAAGCAATTGCGCCGTGGGGAGATCACCGCTTCCGACTACGGCGCCTATCACGCCGGCCTCGAAGCGGCGATCCGCACCGCGGCCCGGCTCAAGGGCACGCGCTCGACCGAGCTCTACAGCGTGCTCACGAACATGCACCGCATGGCCGTCGCCGGCGCGCTGACCCCGTCGCGCCTCCCCGCGCTCTTCCTCACCCTCGACAAGAACCGGCAGTGGTGGTCGACCGGTCCGCTGCTCGGCTACGGCCAGCGCGTCCAGTTCACGGGGTCGCAGCTTGTGTGGGAGTACTACCCGGGCCAGGGGATCGAGCTGCAGGTGCTCGGGAACTTCGGCGAGGCGGATGGCCTCTACACGGCGGGGCCCTCCCAATATCCGAAGCTTCAGCAGCTGATGGCGGAGCTCATTCCCCTGGCCGTGAAGCGGGCCGGCGGGCTGGTCTGGGAGTACTACTTCAAGTTCGACGGCGGCCGCCCCCCATGGGTGAGCGCGATGGCCCAGGGAACCGCGCTCGAAGCCCTGACGCGCTCCTACGAGGCGTTCCACGACCCGTCGTACCTGACCCTGGCCGCCCAGGCCCTGCCCCTCTTTTCCGCCGCCCCGCCGGCCGGAGTCCGGATCCGGACCGCGCACGGCGCGCGCTACCTCCAGTACTCGTTCGCGCCCGGAGCCTCGATCATCAATGCCTTTCTTCAGAGCCTCATCGGCCTCTACGACTACGCGTCCCTCAGCGCCAACCCGGTTGCGCAGCAGCTCTTCAACGACGGCAACGCCGAGGCCATGGCCGAGGTCCCGCACTTCGATACCGGAGCCTGGTCGCTCTACGAGCCGGGCCAGGAGGACTCGCTCAGCTACCACCAGCTCGTCACCGGGTTCCTGCAGCAGCTGTGCTCGCGTACACAGGTGGCCACGTACTGCACGACCGCGACCGCGTTCCAGCAGGACCTGAAGACACCCCCGGTGCTCAAGCTCATCACCCATCGCTCGCGCGTCGGAGCGCTGACCGATGTCCACTTCTGGCTCTCGAAGCAGTCGCGCGTCGGGATCACCGAAGTGTTCCGTGGGACCAAGGTCTTCGCGACGAGCACGGAGCTCGGGTACGGAAACAACACGCTGGGGATCCCAACCCCGCATCACGCCGGTACCTACACGGTGCGCCTCACGGCGACCGACCTGGCCGGCAACTTCACCCGGCTCGTGGGCACGATCGACGTCGCGCCCGCCGGCAAATCAGGCGCTTAGACTCGCTCCCCTGATGCGGCCGCGCACCATCCTCTATACCGGCAAGGGCGGAGTCGGGAAGACGTCGGTGGCGGCCTGCACGGCCCGGCGCACAGCGGCGAGCGGCCTGCGCACCCTGATCCTCTCGACCGATCCCGCGCACAGCCTGTCGGAGTCGCTCGAGACCGAGCTTGGCAGCGAGCCCGTCGAGGTCTCTGACCGGCTCTACGGCCAGGAGGTCAAGGCTCAAGACGAGATGGAGCGACATTGGTCGGGCGTGCAGGACTGGCTCGGCGAAATTTTGGTCGAGCGCGGCGTCGACCGCATCTCGGCCGAGGAGCTGAGCGTCCCGCCCGGGATGGACGAGCTCTTCTCGCTGCTGCGCCTCCGCGCCCACCACGCCTCCGGCGAGTGGGACGTGATCATCGTCGACTGCGCGCCCACGGGCGAGACGCTGCGGCTTCTGTCCTTCCCCGACATCGCGCGGTGGTGGATCGAGAAGGTGTTCCCCAAGGAGCGCCAGATCCTCGCCGCCGCCCGCCCCATCGCCCGCTCGCTGCTCGATATCCCCATCCCCACGGAGGCCGTGTTCGCCGACGTCCAGCGCCTGTCGAAGAGTCTGATCGCGATGAACGAGATCCTCCGCGACCGCGAGCGCTCGACGATCCGCCTGGTCATGAACCCCGACAAGATGGTGATCGGGGAGGCGATGCGGACGTTCACCTACCTGAACCTGTACGGCTACCTGACCGACGCGGTGATCGTCAACCGCATCTTCCCCGAGGAGGTGGGCGGCTACTTCGCGCGCTGGCGGGCGCTGCAGGAGGAGCACCTCGAGCTCGTCCAGTCGGCCTTCGCGCCCGTCCCCGTGCTGCGAGCGCCGTACTTCGATCAGGAGGTGGCGGGCGCGGAGATGCTCGACCGACTTGGGTCCGAGCTCTTCGCTCGCCACGATCCCGCCGGCGTCCTCCACGATGCCATCACCCAGGAGCTGTCCATTTCCGAGACCGGGGCGCGGCTTCGCCTCTCGCTCCCGTTCGCGCGCAAGGGCGACGTCACCCTGAAGAAGATCGGCCTCGAGCTCATCGTCCGGGTCGACGGGCAGAAGCGGACTATCATCCTGCCCCCCGCGCTCGCCTCCTTCCGCCCCAGCGCGGCGACGTTCGAGGCCGGGTCGCTCGAGGTGAACTTCGATGGCGAGCAACGAACCTCCTCCCCCCGGCGCACCTGACGACCCGGGGAGTCCCGGCGACGACGAGCCGGGTGGCGGCGAGCCGGGTGGCGGCGAGCCCGGCGGCGGCGAGCCCGGCGGCGGCGAGCCCGGTGGCGGCGAGCCCGGCGGCGGCGACGCCGATGCGCTGCGGCGCCTCGAGGAGCGGCTCGACCGGGCCTCAGACGCGGCCGAGCGTCTGATCGCCGAAGCCGCCGCCGGCTCGTCGGGCGCGCGCCGTCCGCCGCCCTCGGGCTGGCAGGCACCCAAGGCCGAGGACGCGGGCGCCCCCCGGCCCGACCTCGACCTCCTCGTCCACCTCCTCGAATCGCTCCGCGATCTCATCCCGCCCGAGCTCCAGCAGCGCCTCGTCGAAGCTCTGCGCGAGCTCCTGCTCGCCGTCAGGGCCCTCATCAACTGGTACCTCGAGCGCCTCGACAGCCACCGCGAGGAGCCCAAAGAGGTGCAGGACATACCGATCGACTGGGACTGACGCGCGCGGTAGAGGATGGGTCGCACGCGGGGTGCGCTGCGAAACCCTTGAAATACAAGGCAAACGCAGCACGGCCCCCCGAGTTTCACCTGCCCCGCGCCCGGAAATTGGCGCGGGCGACGGAGATTCGTTACGCCGGCGTTACATTGGCGCGCCGCGAACAGCCGCAGCGCACGAGGACTGCCGCCCGCCGGTGGCGAACCTCCCCGTCATGATCCGGGGGACCCGCGCGCGTCGTGATCCGGGGGACCCGCGCGCGTCGTGATCCGGGGGACCCGC
>JAXDGF010000360.1:0-8977 GCA_034665165.1 Solirubrobacteraceae bacterium
GAGCCCGAGGCCAAGCGCGCCCGGCTGCTTCGGGCCGCGGGCGAGGTGTTCGCCAGGAACGGGCTCGATACCCCCATGCCCGTCGTCGCCGCCGCCGCCGGCGCGGGAATCGGCAGCGTGTACCGCCAGTTCCCCTCCAAGCACGACCTCATCGCCGAGCTCGTCATCGATCGGCTCGACCAGATCGCCGAGGGCGCCCGCCAGGCGGGCGAGCGCACGGGTGACCGCTGGACCGCGCTGATCGAGATGCTGTGGCGGCTGCTCGAGCGCAAGTCGTGCGACGACTTCTTCGGCGACGCGATGCAGATGGTGTCCGATCATCCCGAGGTCGTCGCCGCCCTCGACCGCGTCCACGAGGCCATGGACCAACTCCTCGTCGATACCCGAGCCGAGGGGCGTCTGCGCGGCGACGCCACTCCGCTTGATCTCCGCCTCCTGTTCGCGGCCACCCGAGCGGCCCGGCAGGTCGAACCGCGCGCCTGGCGGCGCATGCTCGAGCTCATGATCGACGCGCTCGACACGCGTCGCGGCATGCCGGCGCCGAACGGCAACGGCGCGCGTTAATACGCGCGCAAGACCGCCCCCGCATCATCCGCGCACATGGTCGTGCTTTTGCTGTTCGCCCTCGTCGCCGGAGCGGGTACGGCGATCACCCCCTGTGTGCTGCCCGTACTGCCGGCCCTGCTCTCGGCGAGCGCACTGGGCGGGCGGCGCCGCCCCCTCGGGATCATCGTCGGGCTGGCGCTGACCTTCACCATCGCCATCGTCGCCCTCGCTCAGATCGCCAAGGGGGTCGGTCTCGCGAGCGGCGCGACGCGCACGCTCGCGGTCGTCGTCCTCATCGTCTTCGGACTCGTCCTGCTCATCCCCGAGGTCGCCGAGCGCGTGCAGGCTCCGCTCTCGCGCCTGGCGCGCTTCGGGCCCCGTACCCGCGGGAGCGGGTTCTGGTCGGGCCTGCTCGTCGGCGGGGCCCTGGGGTTCGTGTGCGCGCCCTGCGCCGGCCCGATCCTGGCGGCGGTCATCTCGGTGAGCGCGTCGGGCAACACGTCGGCCCGCGTGGTCGCGGTGGCGATCGCCTACGTCGCCGGCCTGAGCGCGATCCTCGCCGTGTACTCGATCGGCGGGCGGCGGGTGATGGACCTCGTACGCCGCAAGGCCCGCGGCCACCTCGTCGAACGCACGCTCGGGGTCGTCCTCCTCCTCACCGGCGTCGTCATGGCCACCAACCTCGACGTACGCTTCGAGGACGCGCTGGCGACGTCGAAGAGCCTGCCCGCCTTCTTCACCGACCCGACGCGCTCACTCGAGAGCTCGAACGCGGTTCAGAACCGGCTCAATGCGCTGCGCCCCGCCTCGCGCTTCGCCTTGCGCCAGCGCGAGGCGGCCGCCAGGGGCGTCCCCGCCGACGTGGCCAGCCCGACCACGGCTGCCGCCGCCGGCGTCGCCCTCCCCGGCGTCGCGACCCCCTCGCTCCCCGACCTCGGAGCGGCGCCGGACTTCATCGACAACCAGGCCTGGTTCAACACCCCCGGCAGCCGTCCCCTGACCATGGCCGGTCTGCACGGGCACGTCGTGCTCGTCGACTTCTGGACCTACACGTGCATCAACTGCATCCGGACGCTGCCCTTCCTGAAGGCTCTCTACGCCGACTACCACCGCTACGGCCTCCAGATCGTCGGCGTCGAGACGCCCGAGTTCACCTTCGAGCAGGAGGCGAGCAATGTCCAACAGGCGGTGCGGACCGACGGGATCCGCTACCCGGTCGTCCAGGACAACAACTTTGGGACCTGGAACGCCTACCAGAACCAGGGCTGGCCGGCCGACTACCTGATCGATGCGAGCGGCGAGGTCAGGTACACGACGGTCGGCGAAGGCGACTACAAGCAGAGCGAGGCCGCCGTGCGGGCCCTCCTCTTCCGGGCCGGGGTCAAGCGCCTGCCGCCACCGATCACCGTGAAGATCCCGACCGCCACGCAGGGGATGGCGACGCTCGAGACCTACCTCGGCGCCGACCGCGCCGGTCAGCAGAGCACTCGCTTCCTGCCGGCCGTCCATGCCGGGACCCACCTCTACCCCGGCGACGGCAGCCTGCAGCTCAACCAGGCCTCGCTCAAGGGAATCTGGAAGGTGACCTCGCAGTACGCGACGCCGGTCTCCTCCCCCGGTCAGATCTCGCTCGACTTCCAGGCGGCCAAGGTCTACCTCGTGCTCACCTCGGTCGGCGACGTCCCACGCAGCGTCCAGGTACGCCTCAACGGGCGGCCGATCCCGGCCTCCGCGGCCGGCGGCGACGTCCACGACGGCGCCGTCACCGTCACCGGGCAGCGCCTGTACAGCCTCGTCTCCATGACCACGGACGAGCAGCGCCTGCTCACGGTCCGCCTCCCCCCGGGGGTGCAGGCGTACGACTATACGTTCGGCTAGGCGACCAGGGCCGCCGCGCGCGCCAGGTCCTCCGGGGTGTTGACGTTGGCGAACGCGTGGGGGTCCTCGATGGCGAGGATGTGTGGTCCGATGGCCGCGACCGCTTGGCGGAGCGGGCCCTCGGCGGTCGCTGCCGGCGCGAGCCGGGCGGCCGCGGCGGGGAGGTAGAGCGCGAGCAGGGGCTGGAGCTCGCCGCCGCAGGAGGGGACCACGGCCGGCGCGCGCCCCGGATCCGTGGCGGCGATCTGCGACACGAGGGCCGGGGTTACGAGGGGCATATCGGCCGCGCACACGAGCACCGCTCGCCCGCCGGCCACGCCGAGGGCATGGACGATCCCGGCCAGGGGATGCCGCGGCTCCGGGGGCTCGATCCACACGGGCACGGGGCCGAGGCCGGCCGGGAGCTCGGTGTCCTCCTTGGCCACGATCGCCACCTCGGCGAGGGCCGCGCACATGGCCCTGAGCGGGTAGGAGATCAGTGGGCGGCCGCCGAGCTCCACGTTTGCCTTCGCGCCCCCCAGGCGCCGCCCGAGGCCGCCGGCGAGGATCACTCCGATCGGGGCCTGGGGCCGGTACATGCGAGGGCACAATAGAATCATGTCTATGGAGGGCTCCACCGAGGTCCGGAGCTGGCTGCGCTGCTACCGCTGCTGGTCGCAAAATCTCGAAGTGCAGGTGCACTACGAGGGGATCCACAGGATCGATCCCGAGAGCGGAGAGCGCGGCGAGGTCGTGGACGAAATGCAGGAGGCGGTAGTTCAGTGCCTCGACTGCATGCACGATCAGCCCCACCTGGGCTTTCACAACGGACGCGTCGAGCCGATCGAGGACCGCTGGGAGCGGATGATCGCCGGGACCCCCTGGGTCGCGTCGTGCACCGTCACCGTCGACGCCGAGGAGGTCGAGACGTGCTCAGGCCCCGAGGCGGGCGACGCCCTCTCCTACGCCGCCTTCGGCGACCACGGCACGCGCGAGTTCTTCACCCACGTTCGCTTTCACAAGCACGACGAGGACCAGATCGTCGTGCACCTGCTGGTCGAGCTCTACGCGCGCTCGGCGGAGGAGGCGACGGCGGTGCTCGAAGGGTCGGCTCGCGGGGCGCTCGCCATCACATCCTTGGCCGAGGAGTCGCGGCCGCCGGCGTCTACCGGCGGCGACCAACACTAGCTGTCTTGGTTGGGGCGCCCGATGGGCATGGGTTCCGCGCCAAGAACGGCGTCTGAAGAGTTACTTGCGGGTCGGGGGCGCAGACAATTGGCGCTGAACCCATGCCCACCGGGCGCCTCGGAGCGTGGTGGGCCTGGTGGCGGGCTCGGGCGGCCGGGTCTCCGTCGACCCTCTCGTTTGGCGGTGCCACAGCTCGCTAGCTATTAGCGCGAGGGCTACTGGCACTGTGGCTGGGAGCTCGTTGACGGTCAGGAAGAGGAGGTCGAACGTGGCGGCGAAAGCTAGGGTGAGGACCGCTCCGGCTCGCTGCCTGTTCTTGTCATTTGCCAGGACGGCTCCGAGCACTGCGGCGATGAAGAGGTCTCCGTAGCCCATTTGGACGGAGCCGAAGAGCTCTGCTTGGAGCTGGGGAAGCCCGGCGGTGGGGTGGGCGGCGGTGAGGACGTTGTTGGGCGCTTGGAGGAGGTCGGTAGCGACGAGGTAGGCGTCACCGATGGCCATGAGGACGATCCCGACCTTGAGCCAGCTCGGTGGGGTGAGGGCGGCGAGGAGGATGCCGAGCGTGACGCAACTGAGGGCGGAGAGGATCAGGGCGGCGGCCTCGCCGACGAGGGAAGTGCGCCAGATCCAGGCGATCGCGAACAAGGGGATGGCGGCGAGGGCGGCTGCCGGCCTTGCGCCTCTGATGCCCCAGCCGAGCGCGAGGGCGGCGAGGATGGGGACGGCGACGAGGGCGAGGTAGGTCAGGTCGGTCGCCGTCTGGGCCGTGGCGCCGATCGCGACGATGACGACGACGATCGAGCCCAGGGGGAGGAGCGCCCACCAGCGCCCGCCGAGCCGGCGCATCCAGTCGAGGCCGGGCGGGTCGGCGCGAGGGGCGGCCACGAGCGCCGCCTGGACGGCGAGCATGGCGGCATCGGAGGGGACGAAGGGCAGGGCCACGGTCCTCCCTCAGGTTACGCGGCCGGCCCTGTCCGCCGGGCGGGCGCCTGGAGCTAGCCGAGGCGCTCCTCGAGCGCGTTCAGCTGGGCCGTGAGCTCGGACGGAAGCTTGTCCCCGAAGCGCTCGAAGTGCTCGTGCACCTGGGACAGCTGCTGCTTCCACGCCTCGGGGTCGACGGCCAAGAGCTCGGCCATGGTCTCCTCGGAGACGTCGAGACCCTCGATCTCGATCCCGTCCGCTCCCGTTCTCGGCACCAGGCCGATCGCGCTCTCCTCGGCCGGGGCGGTTCCCTGGCAGCGGCGGAAGACCCAGGCCAGGACCCGGGAGTTCTCACCGTATCCGGGCCACATGAACTTGCCCTTGGCGTCCTTGCGGAACCAGTTGACGTAGAAGATCTTCGGGAGCTTGACCCCGTCGCGGGCACCGAGCGCGAGCCAGTGTCCAAAGTAGTCGGCCATGTGATAGCCGCAGAACGGGAGCATGGCCATGGGGTCGAAGCGGAGCTTCCCCACCGCCCCGGCCTGCGCGGCCGTTGTCTCCGAGGACATGATCGAGCCGAGGAAGACTCCGTGCTCCCAGTCGCGGGCCTCGTGCACGAGCGGAACGACGGTGGAGCGCCGGCCGCCGAAGAGCATGGCGTCGATCGGGACCCCGGCCGGGTCCTCCCACTCGGGGGCCATCGACGGACACTGCGAGGCGGGCGTGGTGAAGCGCGCATTTGGATGGGCGGAGGGCTTCTCCGACGCCGGTGTCCAGTCGTTGCCGTGCCAGTCGATGGCGTGCGCGGGCGGCTCGGGCGTCATCCCCTCCCACCACACGTCGCCGTCGTCGGTCTTGGCGCAGTTGGTGAAGACCGAGTTCGCGACCAGGGTCCGGATCGCGTTGGGGTTCGTCTTCTCGCCCGTGCCCGGCGCGACGCCGAAGAATCCGGCCTCGGGGTTGACGGCGTATAGCCGCCCGTCCGCGCCGAACTTCATCCAGGCGATGTCGTCGCCGATGGTCTCGACCTTCCAGCCCGGCAGCGTCGGGATGAGCATGGCCAGATTGGTCTTGCCGCACGCGCTCGGGAACGCGCCCGCGATGTACTTGACCTCACCCTCTGGGGAGGTGAGCTTGAGGATGAGCATGTGCTCGGCCATCCAGCCCTCGTCGCGGGCCATGACCGAGGCGATGCGCAGGGCGAAGCACTTCTTGCCCAGGAGGGCGTTGCCGCCGTAGCCCGATCCGAAGGACCAGATCTCGCGCGTCTCGGGGAAGTGGACGATGTACTTGTTCTCCGCGTTGCAGGGCCAGGGCACGTCCTCGACATCGGGGCCGAGCGGCATTCCCACCGAGTGCAGGCAGGGCACGAACTCGCCGTCGGCGCCGAGCGCGTCGAGCGCCGGTTGCCCCATCCGCGTCATGATCCGCATCGAGGCGGCCACGTAGGCGGAATCAGTGACCTGGACGCCGATGTGGGAGATTGTCGAGCCGAGCGGGCCCATCGAGAAGGGCACCACGTACATGGTCCGGCCGCGCATCGAGCCCGCGAACAGGCCCTTCAGCCTCGCACGCATCTCGATCGGGTCGCACCAATTGTTGGTCGGCCCCGCGTCGGCCTCGTTTCTTGAGCAGATGAAGGTCCGGTCCTCGACACGGGCGACATCGGCTGGATCGGAGCGGGCGAGGAACGAGTTCGGGCGCTTCTCCTCCGCGAGGCGCTCGAAGGTTCCGGCATCGAGAAGCGTCTGCGCGAACTGCTCGTACTCCCTCTCGGAGCCGTCGCACCAATAAATGGCGTCGGGCTCGGTGAGCTCGGCTACGTCTGCCACCCAGTCCTGTAGGCGCACGTTGTCGGTCGTCGCTGCATGCTGCGCTTCGGTGTACGCCATGGGCTCTTTTGCACTCCTTTTAGGACTCGGTGGCTGGCCGTAGCCTATCTTGTGAAGCCGACGCGCGGGCGCGCCTATAGAGCTTAATCGACGTCTCCCTCCGGGCTCTCTATACCCTCGGCGGGCTGGCGGCGGGGCACGAGCACGAGGCGCTTGAACTCGGCTACCAGCACCCCATCCTGGTTGAGCACGCGGGTATGGACGCGCACGGTGCCGCGGTCGGGCTTCGAGCGCGACTCGCGCACCTCGAGGACCTCGGACTCGCAGAACAGGGTGTCGCCGTGGAAGACGGGCGCCGGGTGCTTGAGCTCCTCGGTGGCCAGATTGGCGATCGCCTTTCCGCTCACGTCGGAGACGCTCATGCCCAGCGCGAGCGAGTACACGAGCGGGCCGACGACGACGTTGCGTCCCTGCTGGGACTGCTTGGCGTAGACGTCGTTGATGTGCAGCGGGTGGTGGTTCATCGTCAGCAGGCAGAAGAGGTGGTCGTCGCCCTCCGTCACGGTCTTCGCGGGCCAGTGCTTGTAGACCGCGCCCACCTCGAACTCCTCGAGATAACGGCCGTATGGATGCGCTCCGCTCGCCTCGCGAGCTGCCTGATCGGTGTCGACGTGCGTCATTGGCTCTCCCTGGGCTGATCGAAGGACGGGAAGAATGACAGCCGTCGATGGCTCGCGGCACGCCGACACCCGGGGGCCGGTCGCGGGGCGGGGCCGAGACCGCGGTGGAGGAGTCCCGGCGCGACATGAGTCGCGTCAGGTCCGCCGCGCGCGCGTCCGCCGCGCGCGGCCCGGCTAGGCCAAGGTTCCGAGCACGAGCGGCACGACGCGCTCGGCGCCCGCGCGGCGGAGCTGACCGCCGACCATCGCCAGCGTCCATCCCGAGTTGCGACGGTCGTCGAGCAGCACCCCGGTGCCCGGCGGCGGCTGGCCGCCGACCGCGAAGGCCCCGCGGACGTTGGCGACCCGCTGCGCGGCGTTGGCCATCTCACGCTGAGGCGGGCGAGCCTGGGTGCGCCTCACGAGATCCAGGAGCGGGACTCCGAGCTCGCCCGCCAGGCGCCCCGCGAGCCGGCCGATGACCTCCCCCGAGCGCGTGGAGGGGACGGTCGTGAGCCAGGAAACGGTCCCGCCCGCCTGGTTCGCGCCGTCGGGTCCTCCCGGGCCGCCGGCGCCTCCGCCGGCGCCGGCGCCGCGTACGAGGTCCGCGAGCCCGGCGACGACCTCGGGGTCGAACTCCCCGGACCGCAGGCCGCGCTCGATCGCCGGCCACCAGCCCCCGTCGCCGAAGCGCGCGAGCGCCCAGCCGGGCTCGATACGCACGTCTTCGGAGATCTTGCGCATCGCGCCGGCGGCGTCGGGCGCCATCTTCTTCACCTCGAGCTCGATCGGTCGTGAGCGCAGGTGGCGCCCTGCGAGCTCGACCAGCGCCGGGTCGGGGGGCTGGGCGAAGCGCGGCCCGGTGCACACCGAGCAGCGGCCGCAGGATTCGTCGGGATCCGGATCATCGAGCTCCTCCTGGAGCACGCGCATGAGGCAGCGCCCGTCGGTCCCGAACGCGGCCATCGCGTCCTGCTCGGCGCGGCGCAGGGCCGTGACCTGGGCGTAGCGCTCGCCGTCGTACGTCCAATCGGCGCCGGGGACGAGCTGCCAGCGCCTGCCGTCGCGGCGCACGGCGCCCTCGACGTCGAGGATCTTCAGCATCGCCTCGATGCGGCCGAGGCCGAGGTTGACGACGGCCATCAGCTCGCGCGTCGTGCGACCCTCGTCGCCGCAGTCGCGGAGCTCCTCGAGGACCGCTTCGACCCGGTCGCGCGCGGGGAACGCCTGCTCGATGAAGAAGTCCTGGATGCGGCGGTCCTCGCCGCCGCGCAGGAGGATGACGTCGGCGTGGTCGACGCCGCGCCCGGCCCGCCCCACCTGCTGGTAGTAGGAAACCACCGACCCCGGCGCCTGGTAGTGCACGACGAACGTGAGGTCGCCCTTGTCGTAGCCCATCCCGAGCGCGCTGGTGGCGACGACGGCCTTGACCTCGTTGTTGAGCAGGCGCTCCTCGGTCGCGATCCGCTCCTCGGTCTCCTGCTCGCCGCTGTAAGCGAGCGCCGCGATCCCGTTGGCGGCGAGGAACGCCGCGACCTGCTCGGAATCGCGCTTGGTCAGCGTGTAGACGATCCCCGAGCCCTCGAGCGCCGGCAGGTGCTCGACGAGCCAGGCGAGGCGCTCGGCCGGACGCGGCAGTTCGAGGGCCTCGAGGCGCAAGCTCGTCCGGGCGAGCGGGCCGCGGTAGGTGCGCAGCGGCTCGCCGCCGGGGCTGGCGAGCTGCTCGACGACGTCTCTGACGACGCGGTCGTTCGCCGTCGCCGTCGTGCCGAGCACCGCGACCTCGGGCCCGAGCAAGCCGAGCATGTCCTTGACGCGGCGGTAATCGGGGCGGAAATCGTGCCCCCAGTCCGAGATGCAATGGGCCTCGTCGATGACCAGCAGCCCGACCGACGCCGCGAACAGGGGCAGCATGTGCTCGCGGAACTGCGGGTTGTTGAGCCGCTCGGGGCTGATCAGGAGGAGGTCGAGGGC
>JAXDGF010000361.1:0-18260 GCA_034665165.1 Solirubrobacteraceae bacterium
GCCCGAGAATGATCGGCTCGGGGGTCATCAACCCGCCCGCAGTGTCGGGCGCGTAGGTCAGCAGCCTGCGCACCGGCTCGGCCTCGTCGGGATCCATCGCGCCCAGCAGCTCGGCCTGGCGCGTGGCCGAGAACTCAGCCAGCAGGTCGGCGGCGTCGTCGGCCTCCATCTCATCGAGCACCCGCCCCAGGCGCTCGCGGTCGAGCCCCTCGACGATCCGGACCTGCTCATCCTCGGAGAGCTCCTCGAGGAGATCGGCGAGCCGCTCGTCTTCGAGCGCCGACGCCAGCACGCGCCGTCGGCTCAGAGGCATGCTCCGGATCGCGGCGGCCATCTCGGCGGGATGCAGCCCGCCCAGGGCCGCGACCTCGCGATCGATCGGGCGCTCGTCGGCGAAGAGCTCGCGCGCCTCGCTCCAGTCGAGCACCGTCGGCCCCCGGCGCCGGCCCGGCAGTCCTCGGTGTCCCAGCGCCACGGTGGCCACCTCCCACGCGAAGGGCTCGGGAGCGGGTGCCAGTCCGATGTCGACCACCCGACCCTCGCCGACCTTGCTGCCGATCAGCTCACCGGCGGCGAGGCGCTCCCCCGCTCGCAGCTCGAACTGGCGCAGGTTGATCGAGCCGCGGCGGAGGCGAATGCCCTCGGCGTCGATCTCCCCCACCCTTCCCGCGCCCACAAACACGTGCCGGCGCTGCACGGAGACGACGAAGCCGTTGACGCGCGGGGGCCGGCTGCCCGAGCCGAGCACCACGTCCACGACGCGCCCCACATCCGCCCCATCCGCCCCGACGAGCGATCGCCGCACGAGCCTCGAAACGTAAACGATACGGTCGGGCATGAGGCGTAGCGTAGAACCTCAAGCGAGGCTTGGGTGGGTCACGGGTGGACGAACTGACTGGTATCTGTGAGATCGGCTCGTTCGGTCGCGCCGGTCGGGCGAGCGGCCTGCTCCTCGAGGTTGACGATCGCGGCTCGGAACCGACGGCGTAGCCACGGCTGCCCGATCAGGAGTAGGGCGCGGTCGAGAAGGCTTGCCTCCAGAATCGTCGCTGCGAGCTCGACCTCGGTACCGCCAGGGATCGGGGTGAGCGACCAGCTCACGCGCGCTGTGGTGCGCCGCCCCACGCGCGCGGTCCCCACGAGCCGCGAGTTTGGCTCGCCCGCGTCGAGGGAGGTGCGCGCGTGGCGGCGCAGACCCCACGGCCCGCGGATGGTGATCTCGCCTCCGGTGGGTGACTGGGCAGGACCGTGCAGGCACACGAGCGAGACGAAGCGATCGGTGAGGAGCCAGTGGTTGTCGAGGGTGACGAGGAACCGGTAGAGGGTTTCCGGGGGCGCGGCGACGTTCTTGCGCGCGCGGATCCCGGGCGTGGCGGTCATCGTGACCATTATTCGTGGCGAGGGCGGTTGCGGATGTGTTCGTGGTGGGGCTTGCGGCGGGCGCGGAGCGGGGCGATCGCCAGGCGGCCGCGCGGCGCGGCCGACCCCTTGCTGCGTTTTGATCGTATTTCAAGGGTTTCGCAGCACGCCCCGCACAAACCGGCCCGCCCCGCCCCTCCCCGCGCCCCACCCTCCCCACGGGCGGCGGTCCCGACGCCGGGCGGTCCGCCGGTCCCAGCACCCGCCGCACCCGAACAAACCCTAACCGGACCCACCGGTCCGCTTTGTGTTATCGTAACCGGACCGCTGAGTCCGGTTAGTGCTCCATGTCACTAACGCGGCGAGGGCGGACTGTAAGCCCGATCGACCAGGAGGCCTCCCGTGCCCGCAACCGCCCTCGAAGCTCCCGCCGCCGCGTCTGCAGCTCCTTCAACCAACCGCTGGCTCGTCCTCGTCATCGCGTGCTTGGCGCAGTTCATGGTCGTCCTCGATGTGACGATCGTGAACGTGGCGCTTCCGTCGATTCAACGGGGCCTGCACTTCTCGCCCTCGAGCCTGCAGTGGGTTATCAACGGCTACACGCTTGTGTTTGGTGGCTTCCTGCTGCTGGGCGGTCGGGCGGCTGATCTGATCGGGCGCAAGCGCCTGTTCGGCGCCGGCGTGGCACTGTTCTCGTTGGCGTCGCTGCTGAACGGGTTCGCGCAGTCCTCGACCATGCTCATCGCCGGGCGCGCGCTGCAGGGACTCGGCGCCGCGCTCGTGTCACCCGCCGCGCTCTCGATCATCACGACGACGTTTACCTCGAGCGAGGAGCGCACGAAGGCGCTCGGAGTGTGGAGCGGCATCGCCGCCGGCGGCGGGGCCGTGGGCCTCCTCCTCGGCGGCGTTCTCACCGACCTCCTGTCCTGGCCGTGGATCTTCTTCGTCAACGTCCCCGTCGGCGCGATCGCCCTGGCCATGACGCTGCGCTACGTGCCCGAGTCGCGGGTCGAATCTGAGCACCGCACCTTCGATATCGCCGGGGCCGCAAGCGTGACGGCCGGGCTCACGCTGATCGTGTACGCGATCGTCAAGGCGCAGTCCTACGGCTGGGGCTCGGCGCGCACGCTCGCCCTCATCTCCGGAGGCCTCGTCCTCCTCGCCGTCTTCGCGGTCATCGAGCGCAGGAGCAAGTCCCCGCTCGTGCGCTTGAACATCTTCCGCCTGCGGACGTTGACGGTGGCCGACACGGTCATGCTCTTCGTGGCCTCGGGGCTGTTCTCGATGTTCTTCTTCACCTCGCTGTACGTGCAGGAGATCCTGGGCTACAGCCCGCTGCGCGCGGGCCTGGCCTTCCTGCCCGCGACGGCGGGGATCGGGATCGGCGCCGCCATCGCGCAGCAGCTCATCCGCCGCCTCGGGGTCCGGGCCGTCGGGGTCGCCGGGATCGCGCTGGCGACGGTAGGGATGGTGATCCTCACGGGGCTCCCGGTGCACGGCAGCTACGCCGGAAACCTCCTCGTGGGCCTGCTGCCGATGAGCATCGGCATGGGCCTGACGTTCGTCCCCATCACCCTGCTCGGAACAGGCAACCTGAAGGACGACGACGCCGGGCTCGCATCGGGTCTGTTCAACACCGCCCAGCAGGTGGGCGGCGCGCTCGGCCTGGCCGTGCTCTCCACCCTCGCCGCCAGTCAGACGTCCTCGCTCCTCCATGGCGTCTCCACCCCCGCGGTCCGGGCGGCGGCGCTGGTCAGCGGCTACCACGTGGCCTTCGTCGGCGGCGCCATCGTGCTCGGGGCCGGGGCGCTCCTGCTCGCGCTCGGGCTGCGCCGGCGCCACGTGGTGGGGATCGACCTGACCGCGGCGCCCGTCCCCGTGGCATAGGACAATGCATTTATGCCTGAAAGCACCAAGCCCCTGCGAGCGGACGCCGAGCGCAACCGACGGCTCCTGCTCGACGCCGCGGCGGAGGCGTTCGCCGAGCACGGGCTCGACGTCAGCGTGGGCGAGATCGCTCGCCGCGCCGGCGTCGGCCAGGGTACGGTCTTCCGCCGCTTCCCGACCAAGGAGCACCTGATCGCGGCGGTCGTCGTCGACCGCATGCATCAGGCGAGCGCGCGCGGGCGCGAGCTCCTCGCCGCCCCCGACCCGGGCGCGGCCGTGTTCGAACTGCTCACGGCCATGGTCAAGGCCGCCCAGACCGACCGCGCCCTGTTCGAGGCCGTCGACGACATCTTCCTCGCCAACGAGGACATTCGCGAGGCCCACGATGACCTCGTCGACTCCCTCGATCAACTGCTGCGCCGCGCCCAGGACGCCGGGGCGGTACGGGACGACGTCGGTGCGCTCGACCTGCTGATGATGTTCAAGGGCGTGTGCGAAGCGTCGCGCCCATTCAACAACGTCGACATCGCCGCGCGCCAGCTCGATCTCGTCCGCGCCGCGCTCCGGCCCGTGCCGGCGAGCGAGCGGCTACAGGGCCGGCCGCCCACGCTCGCGGATATCGAACGCGCACGCGTGGGAGGCGAGCGCTGACGGTTCGGATCGAACCCCTCGGGTCGGCCCAGCCGATGTACACCACGATCCGCCACGACGCCGGCAGCGACGCCGTCGCGATCGAGGAGCCGCTCGAGATCCGCGTCGACGGCGTTCCGCTGGCGGTGACGATGCGGACGCCGGGCCACGACGAGGAGCTGTCACTCGGTTTCCTCTATGGCGAGGGGCTGATCGACGGTCCCCACGCTGCCGGCCTGACCGGAGACTTCGCCAAGAACACGATCGAGGTGGCCGGCCCGTTGCTGCGCGACCCTGGGACGCGACGCTTCTACACGACATCGTCGTGCGGTGTGTGCGGCAAGGGCGCGATCGACGAAGTGGCCGTCCACAGCGCGCCGCTGCCGTCAGGGCCGCGCCTCGACCGGGCTCTGCTCGCCGAGCTTCCCGACCGGCTCTCCCAGCCCGCCTTCGAGCGCACCGGCGGCATGCATGCCACGGGCCTCTTCGACGCCAGCGGAGAGCTCGTCGTGAGCCGTGAGGACGTGGGGCGGCATAACGCGATGGACAAGATTGTGGGACGGGCCCTCCTCGACGGTCTGCTTCCCCTGCACGACAACGTCCTGTGCGTGAGCGGGCGGCTGTCGTTCGAGCTCGTGCAGAAGGCCGCCGTCGCGGGGGCGCCGATCCTCGTCGGCGTCGGGGCGCCGAGCTCGCTCGCGATCGAGCTCGCGTCGGACCGCGGCCTGACGCTGTGTGGGTTCGCCCGCCGGTCCAGCATCAACGTGTACACGCACCCCGAGCGCACACGCTGAGCCCACGCCTGCCGTCACTGCCTCGGCTGCCGCTGGTGCCCGACCCGCTGCGCAGGATCAGGGTTCCGCGCGACCTGGAGGCGGTGACCAGCTCTGGCACGGAAGCGGACCCGGCCCGCGCCGGCCTGAGCGAGGATGCGATCGAGGAGATCTGGCGCGCGGCCGTCAGCCTCTACCGCAGCGGCGTTCACCCCGCGCTCCAGCTCTGCCTGCGCCGAAACGGCGTCGTCGTGCTCGACCGGGCCCTCGGACACGCGCGGGGCAACGGGCCGAGCGATCCACCCGAGGCGGCGAAGGAGCTGGCCACTCCGGCGACGCCGTTCTGCATCTACTCGACGTCGAAGGCGCTCACCGCGGTCGTCGTTCACGTGCTCGCCGAGCGCGGCGCGCTCGACATCGCCGACAAGGTCAGCGACTACATCCCCGAGTACGCCCGCAAGGGCAAGGGTGAAACGACGATCGGCCACGTGCTCTCGCACCGGGCCGGCGTCCCCGGGATCCCGCGTGAGGCCTTGAGCCTCGAGCGCATCGACGACTCGGAGTTCATCATCGGCCTGCTCTCGGACGCCAAGCCGTTCGCGAAGCCCGGCACCCTGCTCGCCTATCACGCGATCTCGGGTGGCTTCATCCTCGGCGAGATCGTCCGCCGGGTCACAGGCAAGAACATCCGGGAGGTCCTCGCCGAGGAGATCCTCGACCCCCTCAACTTCCGCTGGACCAGCTACGGCGTCGAGCCCAGTGACGTGAAGGCGGTGGGCCGCGACTACGTCACCGGCCCGCGGCTGCTGCCGCCGCTCTCGACGCTCTCGACCCGGGTCCTCGGCGTCCCGGTGGCCCGGGTCGTCGAGCTCGCGTCAGACCCGCGCTTCTTGACCGCGGTAATCCCGGCGGGGAACGTGGTGACCACGGCCAACGAGCTCTCGCGCTTCTTCGAGATCCTCCGCGCCGGCGGCGAGCTCGATGGCGTGCGGGTCATGGCGCCGCGCACGATCCGCCGCGCGCTTACCCAGCAGGCGCACCTGGAGATCGACTTCCAGCTCGGCTTCCCGGTGCGCTACAGCTACGGGCTCATGCTCGGGGCCAAGCTCATCAGCCCCTACGGGCGAGACACCGACCTCGCCTTCGGCCACCTGGGCTTCATCAACATCGCGGGCTGGGCTGACCCCGAGCGCGCACTCTCGGCGGCGCTCATCACCACGGGTAAGGCGATCGTCTACCCGGAGCTCCCGCGCTTCTACGGCGTCATGCAGCGGATCGCGTCCGCGGTGCCCAAGGTGCCGAGCTCCGAGCTGGCGTTCTGAGCGGCGCCGCCGGCGAGGCCGCTCTTCTCACGCCACCGCGTGCCGGGCGAGGGTCTCGATGTCCTCGGCCGAGCACCAGGCGCCGACCGAGGCGCGCACGAGCCCGCGCCCCGGGATGCTGCGCACGACGACGCCGGCATCCGCGAGGCGCTGGACCTCGGCGTCGGGGTCCTCGACCCGCCAGGAGACGAGCGTGGAGCGCCCGCGGGGGGCCACCTCGAGGCCACGGGCCTCGAGGCCGGCGACGAGGGCGAGGGCCATCTCGGCCGCGCGCCCGTGCACCCACTGCCAGCCCGCCGTTTCCAAGACCTCGAGCGACGCCAGCGCCCAGGCGCTGCGCAAGCCGGGGGGGAAGCCGTGGTCGAAGCGCGTCGCCCCCTCGCCGGGCTCGAGATCAAGGGGGTCGCTGCCCCGGACCACCGAGCCGTAGCTCGGCCAGGGAATCAAGAGGTCATCGACGTGCTCCGGGGAGACGAAGAGGCAGCCACTGCCCTCGGGCCCGCACAGCCACTTCTGCCCCGACGCGGCGTAGAAGGCGCAGCCGAGCTCGCCGACGTTGACCGGAACGGCACCCAGCCCCTGCGCTCCGTCGAGGAGGACAGGGACCCCGGAGGCGGCGAGAGCGGGTACGTCCATGATCCGGCCGGAGACCCACGACACGTGCGAGCAGGCGATGAGCCGCGTCGCGGGCGACACCGCACCGGGGAGCTCGGCGAAGGGCACCACGCGTACGGCGACGCCGTGACGGATCCGGGCCCGAGCCAGGGGGGCGAGGAGCCCCGGATGCTCTTCCTCGGTGGTGAGGATCTCCTCGCCGGCGTTCAGGTCCAGGCCGGCGACCACGGTGTTGACACCGTCGGTCGTCGATCCCGTGAGCGCGACGGAGGCGAAATCGCACCCCAGCGCGGCGGCGTAGCGCGCGCGCAGGCTCTTGGCCAGCCCGAGCAACTCCTCGAAGTACGCCTTTCCCCAGCGGCCCTCGTGGACCTCGCGCTCGATCCGGGTGGCGGCCGCCTTCTCAGCGGCGCGCGGGACCGGTCCCTCCGTCCCCGCGTTCATGAAGACGACGCGCTCGAGCACGGGAAACTGCGCCCGGAACGCCTCCGGGTCGGTCGGTGGCGGGGCGGCTGGGGACAGCTCGGCTTCCTCGGTCACGATTTCACCGCCCGGGGCAGCTCGACTTCCTCGGTCACAATCTCACCCGACCGGGAACCCGTCTCTGCGGCACGCCGCCCTGATCGCTCGACCGGTCTCGTTGACGGCGGCAGCCGGTGCGGTGGTCGAGCGGCACAGGGCCCGCGCGTTGGCGCCGCACTGGTGGATGGCGGCCGCCCCGGTCGCGCCGACGATGGAGACGTCGACGCAGCCGCGCACGGTGTTCTGGCTGGGTCCGGTCAGGGCGATGATGAGGACGACGGCGAAAGCGACCAGGCCCGCCATCACGACCGCGAGGGTTCGCCGCTCGCGCCGCGTGAAGGCACGTTTGCTGGCAATCTCTTGGAAGTGACCAGGCGGCAACACCATCCCGCGGAGTCTACGAGGCGGTGCCTGACGCCGGAAGGCCCAGCGGTCTGGCGCGCTTGATGGCTCACTGGCCCCCGATCTGAAGCAACGAGTAGGGCTCGAGCCCGAAGTGGGCGCCCGTCGTCCCCGTGCCGCTGTGCAATGCGCCCGCCCCGGCTACGAGCGTGATCGGCCGCCCCCACCATTCGGTGTACCGAAGTCCGCGCAGCAAGGCAGGCACCGACAGCGAGTAGGGCCGGCGCGACACGTTGACGATGACAGCGGCAAAACCGTTGGGGCCACCGAAGGCGATCCCCCCCACGGGAGCTCGGCCGAAGCCGATCGCGCGAGACACATTGGCCCCGTGGAGCGCGCCCAGGAGCGCCTTCATCGCCACGCCGCCGGTGGCGAGGCCGAACACGGGCGTGGCCGGCGCCCGGGCGCGGACGGCATGGAAGCTCTGCGTGTCGGCCGTGCCCACGGGCGAGAGCTGAAGGCCGGTCGTGCTCCCGAAGATGGCGCCGAAGGGGGCGCTGTCCACGAGCGTCTCGTAGTCGGACTGGACCACGCGGGACGTGCTCAGGAGGTCGAGGCCGAATTCGGCGACGGCGAGGCCCTGGCCCCAGGTCCCGTGCACGGGCGCGACGGTGTCGAACAGGTTCCATTCCGTGACCCATACCTGCAGCCCGGCCGGCAGCCCGGACATGAGCCGGACCAGAGCCGCCCAGCGGCGCGCGGGGGCGCGCAGCAGCCGCGCGTCGGCCGCCGGCGAGACGAGCGAGTCGTGGGGACCGAGCCGCGAGGAGAAGTAGGCGTGGAGGCTGAGCGCGGATGCGCCCCGCAGGGTGCTCAGGAGCCGGGCGTTCCAGCGCTGCTCGCGCGCGGTCACGGTGCCGGTGTTGGTGTCGCGGCCCGGGTAGGCGTCGGCGGCGACCGCGACGCCGGGGAAGGCGCGCCGGAGGGCGGCGATCCAGCGCGTGCTCACACGCCCGTACTCGGCCCCGTCGCGGAACCGGAACGTGTACTGCGGCATGTAGAGCTCGTTGCCGAGCTCGACGTAGCTCACCGGCATGCCGAGCCGGCGCGCGGCGCGGAGCATCGCGAGCTGAGAGCCGAGGTCGCTGGTGACCATGTTGAGGTCGAACACGGGCGTCGCCCCCGCCGCGTGCACGAGCCGCGCCCAGTCGGGAAGGGTGACCTTGATGTGAGCGCGGAGCGCGCTCAGGCTCGCCGGCACGTGAGGAGAGCGAGCGTAGGTTCCGGTGCGCCAATCCCAGAAGTTGGCCGGAGTACCGCCGAACACGCGGATCGCCCCGGGGTGCAGAGCGGCCACCGCATTCAAGAACAGGGGGTTCGACCACACCGTGCGCCCGATGATGGCCTCGCCGTCGATGCCGAGAAGGGCCGGGGGGAGCGCTCGGCCTGGCCCGAGCACGATCGGGAGCGCCGGTCCTTTCGGCATCGGCGCAGGCCCCGGGCCCCCACTGGAGCAAGAGGCGAGGACGACGATGACGACGACCGCGATCAGGAGCGCGACCGCGATCGAGCGACCTCTCCCCACTACAGCGCCGCTTCGGCGGCGACGGGCTCCTGCCCGACCGCCCGTAGCGCCTGCTCCACCGAGTCGATGACGACCTCGAGGACGCGAACGCGCGCGTAGGGCTTGGATTCGGCGGCGACCACAGTCCATGGTGCGACGTGGTGGTCGGTCTCCGCGAGCATGTCCTCGACGGCCTGCTCGTAGTCGGCGCGGTGCGAGAGGTTGCGCCAGTCCTCGCCGGTCAGCTTCCAGCGCTTGAGGGGGTCGCGCTCGCGGGCGCGGAAGCGGCGCAGTTGCTCGTCCTCGGAGACGTGGAGCCAGAACTTGACGAGGACGAGACCCTCGGTGGCGAGTCCCTCCTCGAAGCCGACGATCTGGGGGTAGGCGCGCCGCCACTCGGCCTCGGTGGCGAACCCCTCTACGCGCTCGACGAGGACGCGCCCGTACCAGGAACGGTCGAGCACGGCCATCCCGCCCCAGCCCGGGAGCGCGGGCCCGAAGCGATGCAGGAAATGGTGGCGGCGCTCGTCCTCGTCGGGCGCGGCGAACTGGGAGACACGGACGTGGCGGGGGTCGAGGGGGGTGACGAGGCGCCGGATGGCGCCGCCCTTGCCCGACGCGTCCCAGCCCTCGAAGAGCACGCACAGGGGCGGGCCGAGCTGGCCGCCGCCGATCAGTCCGCCGAGCTGGAGCCGGAGGGCGAGGAGCCGCTTCTGGGCCGTCTGGATCCGGTCCTCGCTCTCCTTGGAACCGAGTTTGTGTGAGAGGTCGACGTCCGCGAGTGAGGCCACGGCGCGTGAGTTTATGTGCGCCCGCTGAGCACGGCGTCCTCCACGCGGATCGGCTCCTCGGCCTCGAGCTCGACGGCGCCGCACACGACCACCCCCGGCCCGAAGGTCACGTCACCGCGCACCACAAGTCGCTCGGCTTCCACCAGCGACGGCGGCCCACCCGGGAAGCGCGCCTCGAATTCGTCGAGGAGCTTGTAGAAGCGCGGGTCGAGCTCGACGAAGGGCAGGCGCTCGCCGCGCTCGGCCCGCGCCTCGACGCGAAGGTCGTCGGTCAGCGAGTAGACGTCGGAGCGGAGCACGAGGAGGTCATCGGTGGTCTTGACGGGCACGAACCTGGTCCGGGGGACCAGGAGCACGCCGGCGCCGGGGAAGCTCGCGATCGCCGCTCCCATCGCGCTCTCGAGCTGGAGCACGGACGGAGACCGCGGATCGCGGGGATCCACGGTCTTCCGGTTGAGGATGAGCGGGAGCTCGAGCACCCCGTCGCGCGCCGCCAGGGTCTGGTCGAGCGCACGCAGATCGATCCACAGGTTGTTCGTGTTGTAGTAGCGCCAGCGCCGGTAATCGCGGAAGGACTCGAGGTCCTCGAGGGGCGTCTGCGCCGTCTCGCGGAGGACGAGCTGCCGGTCGGCGCGCCGGCGCGCGATGTGCCCGCCCTTGCGGTCGGCCTCCGTCCCTTCCACCGCCTCCATCAGGAACGGGACCCGCTCGCGAGCCATGTGCGCGGCGATGCGGGGATCGAGGGTGGCGCCGAGGTTGTCCGCGTTGGAGAGCATGGCGTAGCGGAAGCCCCGCTCGAGGAGCGAGGCGAGCATGCCCGAGCGTTCGAGCGCCCCGTAGACGTCGCCATGGCCAGGGGGGCACCATTCGAGCGCGGGCTCGGGCGGCCAGCTCACGGGCGCGAGCGTCTCGGCGTCGAGCTTGGGGATCATGCTCTGGAGGAAGTCGTGCGGTAGGTCGTCGCCGAGCTCCGGGTGCGCCGCCAGCGCCCGCAGCGTGTCCGCCTGCGTGGCCTGACTGTCCATGAGCACGAGTGGGACCTGAACGCCGTACCGGCGTCGGAGGGCCAGCGTCTGGCCGACGATGATGTCGAGGAACGATCGTCCCTCGCGCGCCTCGAGCAGGGACTTCGGGCTGCGCAGGCCCATCGTCGTGGCCAGCCCGCCGTTGAGCTTGATCACCGCCACCTGCTCGAGCGCGCTCGCCGCGTTGGCCTCGGGCAGCGCGGTCAGCGCCGGGACATCGCCGGCGGGCTCGAGCTCGTCGCTTCCGAGCATGCCGGACTCGCCGGCCACGAGGCGCTCGTAGGCGCTGCGGAAGGCGCGGATCGCACCTTCGGGCTGGCCCGCGGCGCGCATCTTCTCCTCTGCCGCCTTGAGGCCGTCGCTGCTCATCGCGCCCATTGTGTCCTGTCTTGGGGGGAGAAACCGCCCAGGGCCCGCCGTCTCGTCCCTGAGATACTCACTTGGTGCCCTACAACGCCGAGCTCGGGCCGGTGCGGTACGCGGCGGGGCCCGACCGCTACGAAAAGATGCACTACCGCCGCTGCGCGCGCAGCGGAATCGACCTCCCGGCCATCTCGCTCGGGCTGTGGCAGAACTTCGGCGATGACCGGCCCCTGGCCACGAGCCGGGCGATCATCCGCCGCGCCTTCGATCTCGGCATAACCCACTTCGACCTCGCCAACAACTACGGGCCTCCCTACGGTTCGGCCGAGACGAATTTCGGCCGCATCCTGGCCGAGGATCTCCGCCCGTACCGGGACGAGCTCGTGATCTCGACCAAGGCCGGATACGACATGTGGCCGGGCCCGTACGGCGAAGGCGGCTCACGCAAGTACCTGCTCGCCTCGCTCGATCAGAGCCTGACGCGAATGGGGCTCGACTACGTCGACATCTTCTACTCGCACCGCTTCGACCCGAGCACGCCGCTGGAAGAGACGATGGCCGCGCTCGCCGCCGCCGTGCGCGAAGGGAAGGCCCTCTACGCCGGCGTCTCCTCCTACTCGCCCGAGCGCACCGAGGAGGCCGCCCGCCTCCTGCGCGAGCTCGGCACCCCGCTGCTCATCCATCAGCCCTCGTACTCGATGCTCAACCGCTGGATCGAGCGGGGCCTGCTCGAAGTGCTCGAACGCGAGGGCGTGGGGGCGATCGTGTTCTCGCCCTTGGCCCAGGGAATGCTCACCGACAAGTACCTCTCCGGTGTCCCCGACGACTCCCGCGTCACCCGCGGCCACTACCTCTCGTCGGAGATGATCAGCGAGGAGAACCTCGCCCGCGTGCGAGCCCTGAACGAGATCGCCGGGCGCCGCGGGCAGACGCTGGCACAGCTCGCGCTCGCGTGGGCGCTGCGTGACCCGCGCGTCACCTCGGCCCTGGTCGGTGCGAGCAGCGTCAGGCAACTCGAGCAGAACGTCGCCGCGCTCGAGCGGCTCGAGTTCGAGCCGGCCGAGCTCGAGGAGATCGACCAGCACGCTCAGGACGGCGGCATCAACATCTGGGCTGCGTCGAGCAGCGCGTGACACCGAGGGAGGGACCAAGAAGATGATTCTCATCTGCTACGACGGATCGCCGGACGCGCGGGCCGCCATCGACCACGCCGGCGAGCTCATGGAAGACGGGCAGGCTGCGGTGCTCTGTGTTTGGGAGCCGTTCCTCGACATGCTCGCCCGCAACAGCTTCGGCATCTCGATGTTCGCCCCCGAGGCGACGGACGTAGAGGCCATCGACGCCGGCAACGAGCGTGAGGCACTCCGGCGGGCCGAGGAGGGCGTCGAACGCGCGGCCGCCGCCGGCTTCGACGCGCAGGCGCGGACGCGCCCGAGGGACGGGTCGATGGCCGATGCGATCCTCGCCGAGGCCGAGGAGGTGGGGGCGCGCGCGATCGTGATGGGCACGCGCGGGCTCACGGGCGTCAAGGGTGTCTTCCTCGGCAGCGTCTCGCACGCCGTCCTGCACGAGGCCGACCGGCCGGTGATCGTGGTCCCGTCCTCCGAGGTGGCGACGGCGCGGACGGCACGGCGGCACGGAGCCGATTAGGCCAGGCCGTGCTCGCGCGCGTAGCTCACGAGCTCCGCCCGGGTGCTGCGGCGTGTCTTCTGCTGGATGTGCGCCCGGTGCGACTCGATCGTGCGCACGCTGAGATAGAGCTGGGAGGCGATCTCGCTGTTGCTGTGGCCGCTGGCGATCAGCCTCAGCACCTCGACCTCGCGCTCGCTCAGGCCATCGGGTGGCCCGGGCGGCACCAACGGGGCCGCGGCGATCCTCGCTCCGAGCTCGGGGTGCAGGTAGGTGCGACCCTCGGCGGCGAGCCGGATCGCGTGCACGAGCTCGGTGTCGGCCGCGTCCTTGAGAACGTAGCCAAGGGCTCCTCCCCGTAGCGCCTCGCGGGCGAGCGCCGGGTCGTCCTGCATCGTGAGCACGACGATGGCGGTATCCGGCGCGGACTGGTGGAGGCGCGGAATCGCGGGCAGGCTCTCCTCGCCGGGCATGTTGAGGTCGAGCACGAGCACGTCGGGCCCGTACCCGAGCACGGCGCGCTCGGTGGCCTCGACGTCACCTGCTTCGGCCACGACCTCGATGTCGTCCTCGGCATCGAGGAGCATGCGCAACCCGGTGCGGATGACCCGATGATCGTCGGCGAGCACCACCGTCGTCACGTTCCCTCCCTCTGCTCAGCGTCCATCGCGCTTACGATAGCCGTCCGGCGCGACCGAATCCCGATCGGGATAAACCGAACTCGTTTCGTAGAAATCGCTCTAGGTAAGGCCGCCAGTGCGCCGATATAGATCGTGAGATGGCCGGATCGCTTCCCACGAGCATCGGTTCCGCCCCCGCCACCGAGCGCGGCGGCTCGCCGATCGCGAGTGTCACCACGCTCACGCTGCCCGACGGACGCTCGCTCTGCGTGCGGCGCTGGCCCGGGGTCGGAGATCCGCTCGTCCTCCTGCACGGCCTGCTGGACTCCTCCGAGGGCTGGAACCACCTGGCCGCGCTCCCGTGCGAGCGCATCGCCTTCGACCTGCCCGGCTTTGGCCATTCGGACGCGCCCGCTCGCGGTTCTCTGGCCGGATACGCCCGCGACATCGCCGCCGGCCTCGAGCTGCTGGGCGTTGAGCGCTTCAACCTCGTCGGCCACTCGCTCGGGGGCGGGATCGCCACCGCCCTGGCCGAGATGATGCCCGACCGCGTGGGCGCCGTCGTCCTCCTGGCGCCGGTCGGGTTCGGCCGGATTCGCCTGGCCGAGGCGGTCTCGTTCCCGGGCATCAGGAACCTTGTCCAGGGCGCGATGCCGCTCGCCTTCTCCAGCCGATTGGCCATCACCGCCGCGTACCTGACGATGGTCTCCAACGGATTGACGCCTGAGCGCGCGATCGTCGACCGTGTCGCGGACCGCGGGGGCAAGCTCGTTCCCGGCGTTCGCGAAGGGACCCGCGCCACCGCCGACGCCGGTCGCGCCCCAGACGCGTTTCATCGCCGCACGGTCGCCTACGACGGGCCCGTGTTCGCGATCTGGGGGGATCAGGACCGGCTCGTGCCCCCATCACACTCGAAGGGAGTCCGCGCGGCGCTGCCACAGGTCAGCCTCGACGTATGGAGCGGCATGGGTCACCATCCCATCCGCGAGCGCTTCGAGGACCTGATCGCGACGATCGAGAGCGCCGTCGGCGCGGCCGAGCGGCGCCTGCGGCAGTCCTTGATCGCGCAGGTCGCCTGACTCGTGTTTCAACCCTCGCGGGGCCGGCCGTCGACGGCGAGGCGGCGGTTCTTGTAGGCATCGTCGTCGGTGACCTCGGCGCCGAACCAGAACGGCGGCTCGTAGCGCTCGGCGGCCTCCTCGGACGGAAACTCGACTTCGGCGACGACGAGCCCCGCGAGGTCGCCGTCGTACACGTCGAGCTCGATGGTCAGGGCGTCGTCGGTCGGGATCTGGTAGCGGCGCTTCTCCACGGAGCGCCCGGCCGCCAGCTCCCACAGACGCGCGAAGCGCTCGCCGTCGATCTCGACCTCCTCCTCGGCCCGCGCGCGCCCGCGTCCGCCCTTGACCGTGAGGCTGGTCTCCCCCTCCCGCCGGCGGATCCTGACCTCGGTGCCGGCGGGGTCGATGGCTACGTAGGCCTGCTCGATCCGCGTGCAGGGATAGCGCTCGCGATCGGGGGGCGGGTCGCGGATCAGGAACTTGCGCTCGATCTCCATATGCGCATAGATACGGTAGTGCGCGCGATGGTGTTCGAGGCGGTGGGCCGACCGCTGGAGCTCGTCGAGCGGCCCATCCCCACCCCAGAGCCAGGCCAGGTGCTGCTCCGCGTGCTCGCGTGCGGGGTGTGCCGCACCGATCTCCATCTCCTCGACGGGGAGGTCGACGTTCCCCATCCGCCCCGCGTGCTCGGGCATCAGATCGTCGGCGAGGTCGAGCCCGGCGGCCGCCGCGTCGGCGTCCCTTGGCTCGGGTGGACCGACGGTACGTGCCGGTACTGCCGGGCGGGGCAGGAGAACCTGTGCGAGAACGCTCGCTTCACGGGGCGGGACATCGACGGCGGGTACGCCGAGTACACGGTGGCCGACGAGCGCTTCTGCCTCCCTATCCCGGAGGGGTACCCCGACCTCCAGGCCGCGCCCCTCCTGTGCGCCGGGCTCATCGGCTACCGGGCTCTGCGCATGACCGGCGATGCGCGGCGGGTCGGCTTCTATGGCTTCGGCGCCGCCGCCCACATCCTCGTTCAGGTGGCCAACTGGCAGGGGCGCGAGGTGCTCGCCTTCACCCGTCCGGGCGACGAGAAGGGGCAGGGCTTCGCCCTCGAGATGGGCGCGAGCTGGGCGGGCGGATCGGACGAGCCCCCTCCTGAGCCGCTCGACGCGGCCATCATCTTCGCCCCCGACGGAGCCCTCGTGCCCGCGGCCCTCAGGGCAGTGCGCCCGGGATGCCCCGTTATCTGCGGCGGTATCCACATGAGCGACATCCCCAGCTTCCCCTACGACATCCTGTGGGGCGAGCGCAGCGTTCGCTCGGTCGCCAACCTGACCCGAGCCGACGGCCACGAGTTCCTCGATCTCGTCCCCCGCGTTCCCGTCCAGACGCGGCCGGCGGAGTATCGCCTGGAGGAGGCCAACCAGGCCCTCGGCGATCTCCGTTCGGGCCGGTTCACCGGCGCCGCGGTGATCATTCCGTAGCCGTTCGCGACGATCCGTACTAGTTACGGACGAGGTCGGCGGCGATCCTCGGATGCCAGGGCGACCAGGCGGGTCTAGTCTCTTTCACGTCAGTAAGGGAATGTGTTCGGCGGGGGCTCGCCGGCACATCCCATCCGGGGAAGAGGCCGGCCCGCTGCGGACTCCCTGCCGCGCCGGGTCGGCTTCACCTCCCGACCGAGGGACGGGGCGCTAGGGTCCCGGCCGGGGCGTGCGGTCTTGGCGGGCGCGCGCGAGTCACTCAAGGCCCGGAGGCAGTGTCAGATGAACAGCGCGATCGTGGTGCGCGACCAGGGGCAGACGCTCGAGTTCTCGTTCGCGGACATGATGCGCTACCACGGCCCGGGCTCCCCGGGCGGGGTCGCCCACGCCTACAAGGTGCTCGAGCGCGCTCTCCCGCTGCTCGATCCCGACGGGATCCCCGAGCGCCGCGAGATCGTCGTGCGGACCCCGTTTGGAGGACCGGGCGCTCGCGACGCCTTCGAGCTCGTGACGCGAGCCGTGACCGAGGATCGCTACATCATCGACCCCGCCCTCGAGCGCGCCGAGCGCGGCCGTGCCCTCGCTCGCTTCGTGTTCGGACTCCGCTACCGCGATCGCGAGGTCACGCTCACGGCCAGAGAGGGCTACGTCACCGACGAGCTCATCGACCTGGCCCGCATTCCCGATCGCACCCCGGCCCAGGAGAGTCGCTTTGCCGCCGTCAAGCTCGAGATCGCGGACCTGGTGATGTCGGCGGCGGCCCCCGACGTCTACGACCTGTCCGATTTGGGTGCCCCGTCCTGAGGGTAGGTTTCGGGCATAGCTGACCGCAACGACATCGACTTCAGCTACACGCTGACCGACCGCGTGGTCCGGCTCGCGCTGGGCGAGCTCGCCGACTTCAGCGCGGCCAAGTACGACGGCGATTACTCACTCACGCTCGAGCAGGCCCAGCGCCGCAAGCACGAATATGTGGCCGAGCAGATCGGCATCGGTCCGGGACGCAACGTCATCGACCTCGGCTGCGGCTGGGGCGGGCTGCTCAACTACATCCGCGAGCGCGGGGCGATCGGCGTCGGCCTCTCGCTCTCCTCGGCCCAGGTCGCGGCCTGCCGGCGGCACGGCCTCGACGTCCACCTGCACGACGCCCGCAAGGTCACCCGCGAGCGCTTCGGCGAGTTCGACGCCGCCGCGAGCCTCGGCGCGTTCGAGCACTTCTGCTCGCGCGAGGACTACGAAGCGGGGCGGCAGGAGGACGTCTACCGCGACTTCTTCGCCCGGGTCGCCGGCGTCCTCCCGGCGGGCGGCCGCTTCTACCTGCAGACGATGGTCTTCGGGCGCCACATGATCCCCATCGGCGAGGTCGACCGCCACGCACCCCGCGAGTCCGACGCGTGGTACCTGGCCATGATGCAGGCGGCCTTTCCCGGCTCCTTCCTTCCCTTCGGCCAGGAGCAGGTGATCAGCTGCGCCGAGCCCCACTTCCGCCTCGTCTCGAGCATCAGCGGCCGGATCGACTACATCGAGACGATCCATCAGTGGGACCTACGCACCGAAGCGTGGACTCCCCGCATGGCCCTGTTGAAGCTCCGCCTGCTTCCGCGCTGGCTCACGAGCCCGGACTTTCGCTTCGCCTACACCTCGAGGGCAAGCTCGAACAAGGTCTGCTTTGAGCGCGAGCTCATGGATCACTACCGGCTGGTGTTCGAGCGCGCCTGACCGGCACTGCATGTTGGGCTGAGGGCTCGTAGGGTTCGCGCTCGCGGGCCCTAATATAAGCGCGCAATGGACCTTGGCCCGATTCCGGTGCGCACGCGCCAGCTCGACGACATCGCAGAAGCGCTCCCGCAGCGCGTGGCCACCCTGACGAGGCTCTTCCTCACGCGGACGAGCCTCAGCATCTCGCGCACCGAGGCCGGCGTCATGCGAGCGCTCTCGGCCCAGCCTCAGCGCATTACCGAGCTGGCGGCCGCCGAGGGCGTGAGCCAGCCCGGAATCACGTTGCTCGTCAACCGCCTCGCAGACCGGGGCTGGGTGGCCCGTGGGTCCGATCCGCGCGACGGTCGCGCCGTGCTCGTGACCCTCACCCCCGCCGGCCGTGAGGTGATCGAAGGCCTGCGGGCCGAGTATCGCGCCCTCATGCACGAGGAGATGGCGACCCTCGGCGACGAGGAAGTGGAGACGCTGGCGCGGGCCATCGACGTCCTCGATGTGCTCATCGAGCGGTTGGAGCTGCGCGAGCCCTGAGCTTTCGCCACGTCGTGGAGAGCCCTAAGGTGGCGAGA
>JAXDGF010000362.1:0-10042 GCA_034665165.1 Solirubrobacteraceae bacterium
AGCCCGGTGACCTTGTCGCCCGCGGCCGCGCACGCGACGGCCAGGTGGCCGCCGGCAAACCCTGAAGCGCCCGTGATCAGTACGCGCAAAATACCCGCCCACGCACTCTCGGCGAGGCCCGCCGTCAGGACGCGGGCTCGACCGACACTGCGTGTGTCAGCGACCCGTGACCATTGCTCGAGAACTCGCTCTGGTACGCCGGTGGCGCCGGCTCGGGCTCGGCGTTGAGGCGGCGCTCGAGCTCGCCGAGCACGACGCCGAAGAGGAGATGGCGCCAGGTCGATTGGGCGAGGGCACGACGATTCCCGGTCAAGGTGGGGAGCTTCGAGCGGGCGGGATGGAAGCGGTCCGAGAGCCGGCCGAGCGGCCAGGTCAGAGCGTTCTCGATCAGCGCGGCCGCGGGCCCGCGCAGCGCGGGCGGCAGCGGCAGCAGCGGCGCCACGTTGGCATATACGGCGCCGAAGATTGCCCCGTTCTCCATATGCAAGGCCAATCCCGCCGGGTACCAGCCGTCGGCGCGCACCAAGGCCCGGCCGAGGAGCTCGACGTCGTCGTAGCGGCTCCCGAACACAATCTTGTCGAGCGGCTGCTGAAGCGCCCACACGGCGGACGCCACCGCGCCGCATACCGCTCCCCTCAGCGTTCGTGTCCGGTCGATGGCCATGGTCGAGATCAGCAACTGTAACGCCCCGTCCCGGAACGGGTACGCCATGTGCGATGGATCACGATTCGCTGCACGCTCGCGCGCGCGGGCGCGGTGTCAACCCGCTCGTCTACTGGCTCGTGCGCGCCGTCCTGCAGCCGTTCTTCCACATCTACCTCCGCTACGTCCGGGTCGGACGCGAGCACATCCCCAGCGAGGGCCCGGTCATCATCGCCTCGAACCATCGGAGCTTTCTCGACCCGTTCGTGATCGGCACGATGGCGAGGCGGCCGATGTACTACGTCGCGAAGTCAGAGCTGTTCTCGCGCCCGTGGCAGGCGTGGATCCTCAACGCGCTCGGCGCCTTTCCCGTGGTCCGGGGCAACGGGGACGGCGACATGATCGAGACGGCCAAGGAGATCCTTGCTCGCGGCGACATCGTCCTGATGTTCCCGGAGGGCACGCGCATCCGGCCCGGCTCGCTCGGCAAGCCCCGGCGCGGCGTCGGACGCCTGGCCCTCGAGACCGGGGCGCCCGTCGTCCCCATGGCCATCATCGGGACCGAGGCGGTCCGCCGCGGCTGGCGCATCCGCCCCCACAAGGTCCGCGTTCGCGCCGGTCGCCCGCTCACCTTCCCGCACGTGAGCGAACCTTCGCCGGCGCTCGCCTCCGCGGTCACCGACCGCATCTGGCCCTGCGTGATGCTCCAGTGGGAGTGGCTCGGCGGCCTGCCTTCGGTTCGGCGCGCCGCCGTCATCGGCGCCGGCTCGTGGGGCACGAGCCTTGCCGTGTGCCTGGCGCGCGCGGGCCTCGAGGTCGACCTCGGCTGTCGCACCCGCGAGCAGGCGCTCGAGCTCGCCGCCACCCGCGAGAACGCGAAATACCTGCCCGGCGTCGCCCTCCCCGAGGCGATCCGCATCCAGCGCGCCGCCGATCTCGAGCTCGGCGGCCACGATCTCGTGTGCCTCGCGGTGCCGGCGCGGTCGCTGCCCGCGACGCTCGCCGCTCACGGCGAGCGCATCCCGCAGCGGGCCGGCGTGCTCGTGCTCTCGAAAGGGCTCGTGCCGCCGCTCGGGACATTGCCGTCGGCCTTCGCCGCTGAGCGGGTGCGGGCGCGGGCGGTGGGCGTCCTCGGCGGCCCCGCGCACGCCGGCGAGGTGCTGGAGCACGGGGCTTCGATCGTCCTCGCCTCCGTGGACGCGGCCTTCTCGCGACAGCTCGCGGAGTCGCTCGGCGCCGCGGGGCTGGACGTCACCTCAACCTCCGACGTGACCGGCGTCGAGCTCGCCGGCTGCGCCAAGAACGCAGCGGTGCTGGCCGCCGCGGCGGCCTTTGCCGCCGGGCCGAACGTCGCCGGCGCCGCCGCCGGGAAGGTGTTCGGCGAGGTCGGCGCCCTGGCCACGCAGCGCGGCGGCCGGCCGGAGACGTTCGCGGGCCTCGCGGGCGCGGGCGACCTGGTCGCGACCGTGCTCTCCGCGACGTCACGCAATCGCCGCGCCGGGGAGCTGCTGGCCCAGGGGATGCCCGCAGCCGATATCGCGCCGGCTCTGGGTCACGCGGCCGAGGCGGTCGACTCGGTCCCGATGCTCGCGAGCGCCGCCCGCGACGGCGGTCTCGCGACGCCGGCCCTCGACGGGCTGGCGGCGCTGGTCGAGGGTCGGATCGACCCCGAGCAGTGGACCGCCGCCGTCACCGCTCCGTCGGCCCGCCCGCGTCCCCTTCCTGTCCGCGCAGCCTAAGTGCCCCCGTTCGCAAATACGACGACATTCGAGGCGCCCCTGGCGGCGCAGGGCGTTGTCCTCGGACGCTCGTGTACCAGAGGTACACGTCGGGTCCTGCGTCCTCGCCCTGCATCCACCAGTGGCACCTCTCGGTGTCGCCGTACTTACGAACGAGAACACTGAGCAAGGGTACGCTCCACCATGTGGGCGACAGCGACGAAGCAAAGACCAAGGCGGAGCTCGACGCCCGCTTCACCGAGCTCTACCGGGCCCATCTGCGCGACGTGTACTCGTACTCGTACTACCGGGTGGGTAACCACCACGACGCCGAGGATCTCACCGAGCAGACCTTCCTCCAGGCCTACCGTCACTTCGAGCGGGCGCTGCGCGAATCGAACGGGCGGCCGCTGCGCCCGTGGCTCATCCGCATCGCCCACAACCTCGCCGCCAACTTCTACCGCGACCGCTCGCGTAAGCCCGAGGCGGCGATTGAGGACGCGGACGTGATCTCCTCGGTGCACACCACGGAATCTCTGGTGGAGGGCCGTGAGGAGCTGCAGTCGATCCTTGCGGGCGTGGCGCAGCTGCCCGACGACCGCCGTGAGGCATTGATCATGCGCTTCGCGCTGGGGATGGACAATCGTGAGATCGCGCGGGCGCTGGGCCGGACCGACGGTGCCACCAAGGTCCTCCTGCACCGCGCCATCCGCCAGCTCGAAGGCATCGTGGCGACCCCAGAGGAGACCCAGGCGTGACGAGCAGCGCCGCCGACTTCGAGGCGCTCCTGCGCGAGGCGCTGACGCCCGTCGACCCGCCCGCCGACCTGGCGCAGCGGCTCGAGCTCACGCTCATCAACCTGACCGAGCTCGCCCAGGAAGAACTCGAAGCATGGGAGCTGCCGGCGATGAAGGACCCGCGCAACTGGGTCCGTCCCGCCGCGGCGGCGATCATCGGCACCACCGCCGGGACGGCTCTGGTCCTCCTGCGCGTGCGGGCGCGCCACCGCGCCCGGAAGGCCGGAGCGGGCAGTCTGCGCGAGCTTGCGGGGCGGACCCTGCAGGACCTCGCCGAGGAGACGCGCCGAGTCCTGCCTGACCGGTGACGGGCCTGGCGGCACCCGGCCGGCCCCGTCGCCAGACGCTTCGAGACGCTTGATGGAAACCGAACCACCTGCTGCTAGCGTCAGGGAGTCAGTGCCCGTCTGCTACCGCCATCCTTCCCGCGAGACGGGCGTGTCGTGCTCCAATTGCGGGCGTCCGATCTGTCCGGACTGCATGACCCCCACTTCGGTGGGGATGCGGTGTCCCGCGTGCGCGGGCGAGAAGACGAAGGTGCGGACCCGCCGCTCGATCACGCGGTCGACGGAGCCGGTCGTCACCTACACGCTGATGGCGCTCAACGGGATCGTGTACCTGGCCGAGGTCTCGAGCGGCTCGGCGCTCACGAACTCGAGCACGCTGGGGACGCTGCTGACCAAGGGGTGGCTCGACGGCCCTGATATATCGATCCATCACCAGTACTACCGGCTGCTGACCTCCGGGTTCCTGCACCTCAGCCTCCAGCACATCCTCTTCAACATGCTGTTCCTGTTCTTCGTCGGCCGGGACCTCGAGACGGCCGTCGGCAGGCTGAACTACGTCGCCGTCTATTTCGCTTCGCTCCTCGCCGGGTCGTTCGGGGCGCTGCTCTTTCAACCGGGCATTCCGGGAGCAGGAGCCTCCGGGGCGCTCTTCGGCCTGCTCGGAGCGCTGATCGTCATCGCCCGCGATCGCGGCATACCGATCTGGAGCAGCGGCCTGGGCATCACGCTCGTCCTCAACATCGCCTTCTCTCTTACCGTGTCGAACATCTCGCTCGGTGCGCACATCGGCGGCTTCATCGGCGGGCTCATCTGCGGCGCCGCCATCGTCGAGCTCGCCGAACGGCGGCGCATGCCCCGGGCCGCCCTCGCGGTCTGCGTCGTCGTCGCGGTGGTGGGCGTGGCGGGCGCGATCGCCGTGGCCGGAAGCACGGGGCTGACGCCCAACGGGCTGAAGCTCTGAAGGTAGCGCCCAGGGATCCCGGGTCCAGCGCCGCGGCCGCTCTCAGCCCTCCAGCACCTCGTCATAGAGCCGGTGCATCGCCGCGAGTAGGCGCCGGGGCGCGAAGCGCTCGCTGACGTCGGCGGCCGCGGCGGCACCCAGGCGTGCGCGCTCGTCGGGGTCGTCGAGGAGCTCGGCCGCCGTCCGGGCGAGGGCGGAGGGATCGCCGGGCGCGACGAGCCGCCCGGTGCGGCGGTCGCTGATGATCTCCGGCAGGCCGCCGTGCGCGCTCGCCACCACCGCGCAGCCCGCGGCCGCCGCCTCGATGGCGGCGCCCGGGAGCGGGTCGGGAGCGGTCGAGGGGACGGTGACGATGTCGGCCGCTCCGTACACGTTCTCGACGTCGTCGCGGAAGCCGGCAAAATGGACGCGATCCTCGACGCCGAGCGTGAGCGCAAGGTCGCGCACCGCCGACGCACGCTCCTTGGCGCCGGGCCAGGCGGCGCCGGCGATGAGGGCGACGGCGCCGCGGGCCGAGAGCTCGGGCTCGGCCAGCGCGCGCACGAGGACGTCCTGGCCCTTCCAGCCTGTGATCCGCCCGAGGACGGCGATCACGGGCGCATCGTCGGCCAGGCCGAGCGCGGCGCGGGCGGCCTCGCGCGGGGCCCGGCGAGGCTCGATAGCGAGCCCGTCGGGGATCACGCGGGCGCGGGGTGAGCCCCGGAACTGGTCCGCGGTGGCGCGCGAGACGCACGGGAGGGCCGCCGCCGAGAGCAGCATCGGCCTGAACACCGGCCACGCCCGTTCGAACCTCGAGCCGGGGTAGATCTCGCGCACGTGCCAGATGTGGGGGAGGCCCGCGGCGGCGGCGGCCACCGCGCCCGCGAGGACGACGGACGTGTTCGAATGCACGAGGGCGACGCGGCGAGCACGAGCGAGCGAGCGCAGGTCAAGAGCGTCTCTCAGCGCGGCGGCCGCAATCGCCGCGAGGCCGCGCGGGGTGAGCAGCGCCCGGCGTACCACCGCGAGCGGCCGGACCAGGACCTCGACCCCCGCGTCGCGGAGATCCCCCACCAGCTCGCCGCCGTCCGGCAGCACGACGAGGGGCGTGTAGCGGGAGCGGTCGAGCCCGGCGGCGATGAGCGCGAGCTGGCGGTCCGCGCCGTAGCGGCCGCTCGAGGAGTGCAGCAGTAGGACGGTGCTCGTGCTCAGAGCTCGACCGTCAGCGCCTCGCCGGGCGCCTCGGGCACCCGGTCGGGGTGCAGGATGCTCGCCAGGAGCTCGAGCCCGTCGACGATCCGTGGGCCGGGGCGAGAGAAGTAGGCCGAGGCATTCACGGCCACTACCTCGCCGGCGCCGACGGCCAGGAGCTCGTCGCGGTGCATCTCCGCCTCACGATGGGCGATCTCGGCGTCGTAGCCGCACGGCATCACGATCACGATGTCGGGCCGGGCCAGCGCGACCTCCTCCCAGGTGCGCTGCTCGGAGTTCTCGCCCGCGAACCCGAGCACATCCTCGCCCCCGGCGTAGTCGATCAGCTGCGGCGTCCAGTGACCGGCGGCGAAGGGCGGGTCGAGCCACTCCAGGGCCGCAACGCGGGGGCGGCGCGCGCCGCGGACCGCGAGTTTGACGCGGTCGATGCGGGCCGCCGCGTCGTGGACGAGGTCGACGGCGGCATCCTTGCGTTCGGTGGCGGCGGCCAGCGTCCGAGCGTCGCCGAGGATCTCGCCGACGGTGCGGGGGTCCAGGGCGATGACCTGCGGCTGCGAGTCGATCTCTGCCGCCACCGCCTGCACGTCGTCGTGCGAGACGGCGCACACGGAGCACAGCGCCTGAGTCACGATGAGGTCGGGGCGCAGTTCGATGAGGGCCTCGGCGTCGAGCTCGTAGATCGGCTCGCCCGCCAGGGTCAGCTCGCGTACCGCCGCGTCGATCTCGCGCGCGGTCAGCCCCGCGGGCAGGACGTCGCGCGTGACCTTGGGTAGCTCTCCGGCCTCGGGCGGGTAGTCACACTCGTGCGTGACGGCGATAACCTCGGACCCGAGCCCGAGCGCGAACAGCATCTCGGTCGCTGAGGGGACCAGACTGACGATGCGCATCTCGAGGAGAAAGATATGACACAGCTGCTCAGTGAGGACGAAATCGCGGCCCACCTGGACGGAAGCAAGTGGGAGCGCGACGGCGACGAGATCGTGCGGGAATGGAAGTTCGACGACTTCGCGGCGGCCATAGCCTTCGTCAATCGCGTGGCCGACGTGGCCGAGGACGCCAACCATCACCCCGACATCCTGATTCACGGCTGGAACAAGGTCCGCCTGGCGCTGACCAACCACTCGGCCGGCGGCCTGACCGAGACCGACTTCGTGATCGCTCGGCGGTTTGACGACTTGACCTCTTCATGAGGGTCGTGCTGAACATCATCTGGCTGCTGTTCGCGGGAATCTGGATGGCGCTCCTCTACGTGCTCGCCGCGCTCATCTGCTTCGTCCTCATCATCACCATCCCGTTCGGGATCGCGGCGCTGAGAATCGCCGCGTTCGCGCTCTGGCCCTTTGGCTCGACGGTGGTCAGGCGCCCCGACGCGGGTGTGGCGTCGACGATCGGGAACATCCTGTGGTTCCTGTTCTGCGGCTGGTGGCTGGCCCTCGGGCACCTGGTCACCGGCGTCGTCCTCTGCCTGACCATCATCGGGATCCCGCTCGGCCTCGCCAACTTCAAGCTCATCCCGATATCTCTGGCTCCGCTCGGGCGCGAGATCGTGCCCGTCGACAGCGTACGGGCGGGCGACGACTACGCCCGCTTCGTCGGCTAAGGCGGTGCGGTGGGCTCCGGCGCGCGACCCGGTCTATCTCGGAGGGTGTGCGAGTAACGGTCGCCCTGGTACCGGAATTCGAACATCCTTCCCGGCCGTGACCCGTGCTGCCGGCCGTGACCCGTCCTGCCGCCGGCGACCCGTGCTGCGTTTTGACCGCATGTCGATGCATTCGCAGCACACCCCCGCCGCCGCGGGCCCCGCCGGCGCGGGATCGACACGCTCGAGCCGCCCCCTCCACACGTAACTCCGCCGCGTGACCCTCAAATCCGTCACCGAACTTGAGAAGACGACGACTAACGGCTCGGCCCCAAGAGCTAACCGGCTACGGCGATCGCCTCGAGGTCGACGAGCTCGGGTGGCAGCCAGCCCGGCCCGCGCGCGACGCACACTCCGGTCAGGAGCTTCTCGTACTCGTCGGTGACGGTCTCCCACGAGTACCCGCGTGCCCGCTCGCGGGCGAGCTCGCGGTAGGCGGCGACGATCTCGGGGTGCTCGAGTAGGCGCGCGAGCTGGAGCGTCAGGTCGGGAACGCCGGAACGGCCGGAGAAGTAGACGCCGGCGTCGCCGACGGTCTCCGCGTTGGGGCGGTGGTCGTTGACGAGCACGCAGTTGCCGGCCGCGAGTGCTTCGAGGATCACCGGGTGGGTGCCGCCGACCTCGGTCGGAGCGCAGAACAGGTAGGCGTGGCGCTGAAGCTCCCAGTAGCCGCGGCCGAACACGTAGCCGGGGAAGACCACGCGCGGATCGGCCGAGCGCATGACCTGGCGGATGTAGTCGGAGGCGTACGGTGCCCCGCCCACAACCACCAGCTTCATCCCCCGCGCCTGCTTGGCCCCGATGCGAGCGAAGGCCTCGACGAGGAGATGGGGGTTGTTCTCGGGCTCGAGGCGTCCGACGAAGAGGATGTAGCGGCGCGGCTCGAGGCCGAGGCGCTCGAGCATCTCGGTGCCGTGGTGGCCCGGATCCTCGACGCCGTAGGGGACGACGCCGATCCGCTCGCCGTAGCGAGCCTCGAAGATGTCGGCCACCGAGTGGGAGTCGGTGATGGCCTGGTCGGCGAGCCGCGGAGCGGTGCGCTCGGCGAAGCGCAGGTACGCCTTGGCCAGGGCGGGCCACTTGCGCCGGTCGGAGTCGAGCCCGTCGACATTGATCACGGTTGGGATCGAGGCCCAGCGCGTGATCAGGCACAGAGGGGAGTTACCGCCGATGAAGAACAGGGCCGCGTCGGGCTTGGTCACACGTGCCGCGTGGACGGCGGAGAGGAAGGTGTGGACGAAGGTGTCCAGGTACTTGTTCTGGACCGTGCGCAGGTGGACGAGGCGCGCTCCCTTGTAGGTGCGGAGCCGGCGGTCGACGACGTGGGGGCGGCAGTAGACGATGACCTCGTGGCCGCGCGCGGTCAGCCGCGAGGCGAGCTGCTCGACGGCGGTCTCGAAGCCGGAGTAGGACGCGGGGATCCCGCGGGTGCCGAGGATGGCGATCTTCATGGTTCAGCGGTCATCGCTCAGGGCGAGAGAGTATGCGCAGATGTGGATGCGCGCTGAGTCAGTCCATGAGAATTCTGCCGCGCGCCGGCGTCCCCGCTCGGCGAGCTCGCGCCGCAGCGACCCGTCCGCCGCGATCTCCGCCATCGCGGCGGCGAACGCGCTCGGGTCCCCCGGGTCGGCGTAGCGGGCGGCCTCGCCGCACACCTCGACCACTCCGGGCGCGGGGGCGGCGAGCACCGGCGCTCCGGCGGCCATCGCCTCGAGCAGAGTCATCCCGAACCCCTCATGGAGCGAGCCGTGCACGAGCGCGACGGCGCCCGCGTAAAGCGCCGCGAGGCGTCCGGCGTCCGGTCTCGTCTCGACGCGAACCCCGGCCTCGCGGGCGCTCGCCGACCCGGCGAGCACGAGCTCGAGCGGCGCCGTGGCGCGCCGCGCCGCGCCGCGGTCGCGGTCGCGGTCGCGGTAGACGCGATAGGCGGCGAGCAGGCCCGCGAGGTTCTTGCGCGGCTCGTCGTCGCCGACGTAGAGGAAGTAGCCGGGGCGAGGCTCCATCGCCACAGGCGCCCCGAAATCCTGGCCCGGGCCATGAGGGGCCACGACGATTCGCTCGGCCGCGATACCCCAGCGCTCTCGGACGTCGCCGGCCGTGGCCTGGCTCACGCAGATGACGGCGCGCGCTCGCCGCGCCGCGGCACGGTGCGTGACGTGGGCGACGCGGCGGAACCCCGGGTCGAAATGGCCGGGGAGGGCCTCGAAGGCAAGGTCGTGGACGGTGATGACCTGGGGCACGGCGCACGCGTGGGCGAAGGTGGGCAGCGGGTGATGGATCACGTCGGCTCGGGCCGCTCGCGCGCGCCGGGGGAGCTCGACCTGCGTCCAGCGTTCGTCGTCGAGCAGATTGCGTGCGCTTCTCCACCCGCCTCCTGCGGGGGCACGGCGCCGCTCGTTGCGGGCGCTCACGACCTCGACTCCGTCCAGCGCCGCGAGGGCGGCGGACAGGCGCTCGACGTACACCCCTGTCCCGGACTGGGGGGCGCGCGCGGAATAGGTGATGTCGATGAGGACGCGCACCGGGCGACTCAGCGTACGGCGCGCGCCAGCAGCAGCCGTCGCAGCGGCGGCAGGCCGCCGCCGGTGCGGATCTCGACGTCCGAGAAGTGGAAATCCGCCAGCAGCTCGCGTAACGAGCGCCGCGTGTAGAGGTGGAGGTGATCCCCCAGGGGTTGGGAGTAATGCTCGACTCCGCGGAGCGCCATCGCGATGCGCCCGTGCGCGGGCGTCGTGAGGAGCAGGCGGCCGCCACGAGCGAGCACCCGTCTCACCTCTGAGAGCCAGCGCGCGGTGTCGGCGACGTG
>JAXDGF010000363.1:0-9394 GCA_034665165.1 Solirubrobacteraceae bacterium
TGCTGGGCTCGAACCAGCGACCTCTGCCTTGTCGAGGCAGCGCTCTCCCAGCTGAGCTAATCGTCCGGGGCGTCAAATGTACCAGCGCTCCGCGCTCGGGCCGCCGGCCGCGGGTGGGCGCCCGCGAACCGCGAACCTTCAGTCCGCGGGCAGTCGCCTAGGATCCATCGCTTCATGGAGTACGAGCTTCCCGACGGCAACGTTCTTGCCCTCCCTGACGGCGCCACCGGCGCCGACGCCGCGGCGGCGATCGGGCCTGGGCTGGCACGGGCGGCGCTGGCCGTGGCCGTGGACGGCGAGGTGCGCGACCTTGCGCGCCCGCTGCCGCCAGAGGGCGGGCGGCTCGAGGTCATCACCGAGAAGAGCGGACCGCCGGCGCTGGCGCTCATCCGCCACGACGCCGCGCACGTGCTCGCGGAGGCGGTGATGGAGCTCTATCCGGGGGTGAAGATCTCGATCGGGCCGCCGATCGAGGACGGCTTCTACTACGACTTCGAGTTCCCGGAGGGCGTCTCGCTCTCGGACGCCGATTTCGAGCCCATCGAGGCGCGGATGCGCGAGCACGTCGACGCCGACGAGCCCTTCGTGCGCCAGGACGTGAGCGTGGCCGAGGCGCTCGAACGCTTCCGCGGCGAGGGTCAGGACTACAAGGTCGAGCTCATCGAGGACCTCGCCCGCAATGCCGACCCCGACGACCCGCTCGAGACCGTCTCCCTGTATACGAACGGGCCCTTTACCGACCTGTGCCGCGGTCCGCACGCCCCGAGCACGAAGCGGATCAAGACGTTCAAGCTGCAGTCGGTAGCGGGCGCGTACTGGCGCGGTGACGCCCGCAACCAGATGCTCACGCGCGTGTATGGGACCGCGTTCTTCTCCGCGAGAGAGCTCGAGGAGTACCTCGAGCGGCTGGAGCGTGCGCGCGCCAACGATCACCGCAAGCTCGGACCGCAGCTCGGCCTCTTCAACTTCTCAGACGTCGCGCCGGGGATGGCGTTCTGGCTCCCGAACGGCACGCGCGTGTACAACGAGCTCGTGAAGCTGAGCCGGGAGATGGGGGAGTCCCGCGGCTACACCGAAGTCAACACCCCGCAGCTCTACGACAGCTCGCTGTGGAAGACCTCGGGGCACTGGGACAAGTACCGGGAGAACATGTTCCTCACCGAGTCCGAGGGCCGCGTCATGGCGATCAAGCCGATGAACTGCCCCGGGCACTGCCAGCTCTACTCGCTTACCCGGCACTCCTATCGCGACCTGCCCGTCCGCTACTCCGAGCCCGGCCAGCTCCACCGCAACGAGCCGAGCGGCACGCTCCACGGCCTGCTGCGCGTGCGCCGCTTCGCTCAGGACGACGCCCACATCTACTGCACCGAGGACCAGATCCAAGCGGAGGTCGCGGGCTGCCTCGAGTTCGCCTTCGCGATCTACGAGATCTTCGGCCTCGACGTGAGGTTCGAGCTCTCGACGCGACCGGAGCAGCGGATCGGCTCCGACGAGCTGTGGGACACGACCGAAGCGGCGCTCGCGAGCGCGCTCGAGAGCCACGGCCTCAAGTACGAGGTAGGCGAGGGGGAGGGAGTCTTCTACGGGCCGAAGATCGACATCCACATGACCGACTCGCTGGGGCGGTCGTGGCAGCTCGGCACGGTGCAGCTCGACTACAACATGCCCGCCCGCTTCAACCTCACCTACACGGGCGCCGACAATGCCGAGCACACGCCGGTGATGATCCACCGGGCCCTGATGGGGTCCTACGAGCGCTTCATCGGGATCCTGCTCGAGCACCTCGAGGGTGAGCTGCCGGTCTGGCTCGCACCCGTCCAGGCCAGCGTCCTCCCGATCGCCGACCGCAACGTCGAATACGCCGCCGAGGTCGTCCAGCGCCTGAAGGAGTCGGGCGTGCGGGCCGAGCTCGACGACCGCGTCGAGTCGGTCGGGCGCAAGATTCGCGATGCGGAGCTGAGCAAGATCCCGTACATGCTGGTCGTCGGCGACCGCGAGCAGGAAGCCGGGGAGGTCTCGCTCCGTGAGCACCGCCGAGGCGATACGGGATCGGTCGCCGTCGAGGACTTCATCGAGCGCGTCCGGGCGGAGACAATTAATCGCCGAAGTTGAGGACCCCGCCGCTATACTTGGGTTCGTTGATCCAACCGCCTCATCACACACGGCCCCGCGTCACAGCTTGACGCAGCGTCACCATCGCAGCTAGTGCCGGTCCCTCGTAGGTTCGACCGGCGTCCGCCGGACCGTGATACGACGCGGATCAATGATCGTATTCGCGTACCCGAGGTCAGGCTCGTCGGCGAGGACGGGAAGCAGATCGGCGTCGTCAAGACGAGCGATGCGCTCGCGTATGCCCAGGAACGGGACCTCGACCTCGTCGAGGTGGCTCCCGACGCCCGCCCGCCCGTATGCCGCGTGCTCGACTACTCGAAGTACAAGTACGAGCAGGCCCAGAAACAGAAGGCCGCGCGCAAGCACCAGCAGCAGATCACCATCCGCGAGATCAAGTTCCGCCCCAAGATCGCGCAGAACGACTACGACACCAAGAAGGGCCACGTCACGCGCTTCCTGCGCGGCCACGACAAGGTCAAGATCACGATCATGTTCCGTGGACGCGAGGTGACCCATCCCGAGCGCGGGACGGCGCTTCTCGATCGGCTCGCCGGCGAGCTGGCCGACATCGCGGTCATCGAGCAGAGCCCGCTTCAGGATGGACGGAACATGACCATGCTCCTCGCGCCCTCGAAGGCCGTGCTGGCGGAGGAGCGGGGCGCCAAGCCGGCCGCGGAGGCCAAGCAGACCGAGAACGGCGCCGGGCCGAACGCGGGGCTCGACGCGGCTCCCGCCCCAGAGCAGAGCGCGCCACCCGCCGAGCAGAGTGCGCCACCCGCCGAGCAGACCGCGACACCCGCCGAGCAGAGCGCGCCCCCCGCCGAGCCGGCAGCGTCCGCTGACGGAGAGGCGCCGTCCGCGGCCGAAGACGGGCAGGCGTCCGCGCGCCCGCAGCAGGCTGCGGCCGCCGCCGAGAAATCCCCGCGTTCCGCCAAGGTCGCGGCCGGCAGGAAGCCGCCGGCTGACGGCGAGGCCGGCGACGCGGGCGACGCAGCGGCCAGTGACGCAACCGCTTAGAGCGGACCACGCACCAGAGTCGTAGCTGAGGCACGCGCGCCGAGCGCACGTGGTCCGGATGCACGCCCGTCGCGCCCCGCCTTAAACGCGCGCTCGAAGGCGCCGCACAGGACGCGGGCGATCACGCGCTCGCCCCGGGTCATGTCCTCGTCGGGCTCGCCTCGGTAAGCGGCAGCCTCGCCGCGCAGATCCTCGCCGATCACGGGATCTCGCTCCCCACCGCCCGCGCCGCCCTCGGCGAAAGGCTGACCTAAGCGGCCGCTCTGCTTTACTAATCGCTCCCCGTGCCCAAGATGAAAACCCATTCCGGCGCCAAGAAGCGCTTCAAGCTCACGGCCAACGGCAAGGTGATCGGTCGGAGTGCCTTCTCGAGCCACATCCTCGAGAAGAAGTCGCCGAAGCGCAAGCGGCGGCTGGCCGAGCCTGCCGCGATCTCGAAGGATGATTCGCCGCGGGTCAAGAAGCTGCTGGGAGCGAAAACGCGCTCGGCAGGGCCTCCGCCCGCAGGAGCGAAGACGCCGGCGGGAGCGAAGACGAAATGACGCGGGTAAAGCGCTCGGTTCACGCGCGCAAGAAGCGCCGCGCCACCCTCGAGCTCACGAAGGGCTTCCGGGGCGACGCCAGCCGCCATTATCGCGCGGCTAAGGAGGCCCTGCTCAAGGCCGATCAGTATCGCTACCGCGATCGCCGGAACCGCAAGCGCGACTTCCGCCGCCTGTGGATCACGCGCATCAACGCCGCGGCACGGATCAACGGCCTCTCCTACTCGCAGTTCATGCACGGGTTGCAGCTCGCCGGCGTCGAGCTCGACCGCAAGGTTCTGGCGGACATGGCCGTCCGCGACGCCGACACGTTCCGACGCTTTGCCGACCGCGCCCGCGAGGCGCTGGCGGCCGGCTGAGCGACCAGACCGACCACCAGCATCGCCCGGGCGCCGCTCCAGACAGGAGGGCGCCTTTTTTATGACCATCACGAGCCACCACAACCAGCGACTCAAGGAAATCCGAAAGCTCCGTCAGCGGCGCCGTGAGCGCGAGCGCACGCGCCGGTTCGTGGCCGAGGGCGAGGACCTTCTCGCCGCCGCCGACGCGGCCGGCTGGCCCGCGCTCGAGCGCTTCTGCGCAGTCGGGAGCGGCCTCCCGGGCGTGGAGATCGAGCCGTCGGTGCTCGCCTCGATCTCGGGCCTCGCCTCGGGAACGCGGGCGCTCGGTGTCTATCAGGAGCGCTGGGCGCCCGAGCCGCTCGGTCCGCTGTGCGTGTACCTGCACGGCGTCAGCGACCCCGGCAACGTCGGCGCGGTGCTGCGCTCGGCCGAGGCGTTCGGCGCCTCGTGCGTGGCGCTTGGTCCCGGTACCGCCGATCCGTACAGCCCCAAGGCGGTGCGCGCCAGCATGGGGGCGATCTTCGCGGTTCCGGTCGCCCGGGCCGCGGCGGCGGAGGGGATCGCCGACCTCCCGGGTCACACGATCGCGCTGGTGGCGGGCTTGGGCGTCCCGCTGGCCGACGTGATGCGTTTTAAGCCGCATATATCGGCTCAAAACGCATCACCCCCAGATCCGGCCCGCGCGCGCCCCCCCGATCCAGGGCCCGCGCGCGCCGCCACGACCCTCCTCATCGGCGCCGAGCGCGAAGGATTGCCGGACGCGATCACCGCGCAGGCCGATCACGTCGCGCACATCCCCATCGCCACCCACTCCCTCAACGCGGCCATGGCCGCCACGGTGGCGCTCTATGAGCTGACTAGGATGCCCGCCGCATGATCGAACGGCTCGCGGAGCTAAAACAAGAGGCGGAGGCCGCGATCGAGGCCGCGACGAGCACGACGGGGCTCGAAGAAACAAGGATCCGCTACCTCGGGCGCAAGGCCGAGCTCCCGAACATGCTCCGCCGCGTGGCCGAGCTCCCGCCCGAGGAGCGCGGGCCGACGGGTAAGGCGGCCAACCAGGCGCGCCAGGCGCTCGAAACCAAAATCGAGCTCCGCGCGGGCGAGCTCGCGGCCAAGGAACTCGACGCGCGCCTGATCCACGACCGCGTCGACGTCACCCTCCCCGGCGACCCGCTCCCCGCCGTCGGCCGGCTCCACCTCCTGACGGCGACCCGACGCGAGATCGAGGACGTCTTCGTGGGCCTCGGCTTCGACGTGGCCGAGGGACCCGAGGTCGAGCTCGTCTACTACAACTTCGACTCCCTCAACCACGACATCACCCACCCCGCGCGCGGCCGCACGGACACGTTTTACGTACAAGACGACGTCGTCCTGCGCACGCACACCTCGCCCGTCCAGGTCCGGGCCATGGAGCTCCAGCCGCCGCCGATCTACATCATCGTCCCGGGACGGGTCTACCGCCGCGACTCCGACCTCACCCACACCCCGCAGTTCCACCAGATCGAGGGGCTTGCGGTCGACACCGACATCACGCTCGCGGACCTCAAGGGGACGCTGCTCGCCTTCGCGCGGGCCATCTTCGGCGCGGAGCGTGAGGTCCGCCTGCGCCCGCACTTCTTCCCCTTCACCGAGCCGAGCGTCGAGGTCGACGTCTCGTGCTTCAACTGCGTCGACGGCATCACCGCCGACGGCGAGCGCTGCCCGATCTGCAGGGGCACGGCCTGGCTCGAGATCCTCGGCGCGGGAATGGTCGACCCCAACGTCTTCGGTTACGTGCGCGAGCACGGCTACGACCCGGAGAAGGTCTCGGGCTTCGCCTTCGGGATGGGGATCGAGCGCATCGCCATGCTCCGGCACGGCGTCCCCGACCTGCGGCTCTTCTACGACAACGACATTCGTTTCCTGGAGCAGTTCGGCTGATGCGCGTCCCCCTCGAATGGCTGCACGAGTACTGCGCGCCGCCCCTCAGCACGCGTGAGCTCGCCGATCGCCTCGCCATGACCGGGACCGAGGTCGAGCGCGTGGAGCGGCATGGGGTGGGGGGGTTGGAGCGGTTTGTTGTGGGTCGGGTGCTCGAGGCGGCCCCGCACCCCAATGCGGACCGCCTCACCGTCTGCCGCGTCGACGTGGGCGAGGACGATCCGGCGCAGATCGTGTGCGGGGCCCCGAACGTCCGCGGCGGCCAGACAGTGGCGGTGGCGCGACCGGGCGCCATCATGCCCGACGGGACGAAGCTGAGGGCGGCCAAGCTCCGGGGGCTCGAGTCCCAGGGGATGATCTTGGCCGAGGACGAGCTGGCGATCGGGACCGAGCACGACGGGATCATGGTGCTCGCGGATGACGGGAGCGCCGCGGCCGCCGAAGACCTCGCGCCCGGCGCCCCCCTCGCCGACGTCCTCCCCCTCGCCACCGACGTCCTCGTCCTCGAGATCACCCCCAACCGGCCCGACTGCCTGGCCATCTACGGCGTCGCGCGCGAGGCCCACGCCGCCACCGGCGCCCCGCTGGCCCCGCCGCCGTGGAAAGACGATCCAGGCACCCCCGGACCGGTGCAAGAAGCGAGCGTCGAGGTCGAATCACCCGACCTCTGCCCGCGCTTCACCGCGCGGGTGTTCGAGAACGTGAGGATCGCCCCCTCGCCGCCGTGGCTGAAGGCGCGGCTCATGGCCGCGGGCCAGCGCCCGATCTCGAACGTCGTCGACATCACCAACTACGTGATGCTCCTCACCGGGCAGCCGCTGCACGCCTTTGACCTCGATCGGGTGGCGGGGCAGCGCCTGGTCGTGAGGCGCGCGCGTCCCGGTGAGCCGGTCGAGACGCTCGACGGCCAGACCCGGATCCTCGACGAGGAGATGCTCGTGATCGAGGACGCGGAGGGCCCGACGTCGATCGCCGGCGTCATGGGAGGCGCGCGCTCCGAGGTCGCCGCCGACACGGCACGGGTGCTCATGGAGGCGGCGAACTGGAACGGGCCGAACATCCAGCGCACCTCGCTCGCGCTCGGCCTCCGCAGCGAGGCCTCGTCGCGCTTCGAGAAGGGGATTCAGCCCGAGCAGACCATGGACGCGCAAGCCGTCGCGACCCGGCTCATGATCGACCTCACTGGGGCCACGCTGTCGCCGGGCACGATCGACGTCGGCGGTACCGGTCCGGCGCCCCTCACCATCCGCCTGCGGGACGCGCGTGTGAACAGCGTCCTCGGCATCGCCATCCCGCGTGAGCGCTCGGCCGAGATCCTGCGCGCGCTCGAATTCGGCGTCGCCGACGCCGGGGACGGGCTCGACATCACCGTCCCCTACTTCCGCCGCGGCGACGTCACGCGCGAGGCCGACCTCGTCGAGGAGATCGCCCGCATCGCCGGCGTTGACAAGCTCCCCGCGACCCTCCCTTCCCGCCACGGCGCCGCGGGCCGCCTCACGACCCGTCAGCGCCTGCGCCGTCGCGCGGCCGATGCCCTCGCCGCGCAGGGCGTGCACGAGCTGGTGGGCTGGAGCTTCGTCGCCCCCGATCTCGCCGACCGCCTGCGGCTGGCCCCAAACGACGACCGCCGCCAGGCGGTCGAATTAGAAAACCCGATGTCGGGGGACCAATCCGAGCTGCGGACGATGCTCCTCGGGTCGCTGCTCGACGCGGTCAAGTACAACCACGCGCGCGGCGCGTCGACCGTGAGGCTGTTCGAAGCCGGCCCGGTGTACCTGACGAGCGGCGAGCCCCTCCCGCGCGAGCCCCAGCACCTGGGTGCGCTCCTCACCGGCGCCGTGCGCCCCGCGACGTGGCGCGACCCCGACCCCCGGACGGCCGACTTCTTCGCCGCCAAGGGGGCGCTCACGGCGCTCCTCCAGACGCTGCGCGTCTCCTATGAGGTCGAGCCGGCGACCGAGCCGTTCCTCCATCCCGGGCGAAGCGCCGCAGCGCTAATAGACGGTGAGCGCATAGGCTGGCTCGGGGAGATCCACCCCCTCGTCACCGCCGCGTGGGACGTCGACGAGATCGTGGCCGGCTTCGAGCTCGACCTCGACGCGGTTGCCGATGCCGCCGTCACCGCCGGCGTGCCCATGTACCACGACGTCACGAGCTTCCCCGAGGTGCGCGAGGACCTCGCCGTCATCGTGCCCGACGAGACCCCGGCCGCCGAGATACTTGCCGTCGTGCGCAGGGCCGCCGGGCCGTTGCTCGCGGACGCCGAGGTCTTCGACGTCTACCGCGACGTCGAGCGCATCGGCGCCGGCAAGCTCTCGCTCGCGCTCAGACTGACCTTCCGCGGGCGCGACCGCACGCTGACCGACGAAGAGGTCGCCGAGCGCCGGTCGAAGGTCGCCCAGGCGCTCGAAGCCGAAGTGGGGGGGACCATTCGTGGCGCTTAAGCGGGTCTCCGTGTTCGGGGCGGCCGGGTTTGGCGGCGCGCTCACAGCGCGGCTCCTGTACGCCCATCCGAGCTTCGAGCTCGCCGCCATCACCGCGCGCTCGGACGTGGGGCGGCGGCTCGACGACCTCTATCCCCATCACCGCGTGCCGCTCGTGCTCGAAGAGCTCGACCTCGATCGCCACGCGGACGTCGACGCCGCCGTCGTCGCCTACCCGCACGGGGCGGCGGCGCCCGTGGTCGCGGCCCTGATCGAGCGGGAGGTGCGCGTCGTCGATCTGAGCGCCGACTTCCGCCTGCGTGATGCCGCCGTCTACGGCGAGTGGTATCGCGACCACCTCGCGCCCGAGCTGCTCCGCGACGCGGTGTACGGGCTGCCCGAGGTCTACCGCCACGCGCTGCCAGGCGCCGACCTTGTGGCGAATCCCGGCTGCTACCCGACGGCGACGCTGCTCGCGCTCGCTCCCCTCGCCCGCGCCGGAGTCATTCAGGACGTCGTCATCGACGCCAAGTCCGGCGTATCGGGCGCTGGTCGCACCCCGACCGAGAAGACGCACTTCGTGACCGCCGACGAGAACGTGAACGCCTACAGCGTGCCGCGCCATCGCCACACGCCCGAGATCGAGCAGGAGCTCGCAGCGATGGGCGCGGACATCAGGGTCAGCTTCACCCCGCACCTGGTGCCGCTCGACCAGGGTGAGCTCGTCTCGTGCTACGTGACTCCGTCGCGGGACCTCGACGCCTCCGAGCTGGGCGACCTCTACGCCGGCGCTTACGCACACGAGCCGTTCGTCGAGCTCGCCACTCACCCCCCGGGCGTGCGCGACGTGCGCGAGTCGAACTTCTGCCGCATCTCTGTCCACCACGACGAGCGCACAGGCCGCGTGATCGTGTTCGCCGCTATCGACAACCTGTGGAAGGGCGCGGCCTCGCAGGCAGTCCAGAACCTCAACCTCATGTTCGGCCTCCCCGAGGGCGAGGGGATCTCGTGAGCGCCACGCAGGGTTCTTCTCCTC
>JAXDGF010000364.1:0-5252 GCA_034665165.1 Solirubrobacteraceae bacterium
CCTGCGTGCCGCCGCCGAGGCCGGCGCCGAGACCGTGACCTGCTGCGACACCAACGGCGGCACGCTCCCTGACGGGATCGCAACGGCGATCGGCGCCGTCCGCGCCGCGCTCGACGGGGTGCGGATCGGCATCCACTGCCACGACGACGCCGGCTGCGGGGTTGCGGGCAGCCTCGCCGCGGTGGGGCAGGGGGCCACCCACGTGCAGGGGACGATGAACGGCTACGGCGAGCGCTGCGGCAACGCCAACCTCGTCTCGGTCATCCCCAGCCTTCAGCTCAAGCTCGGCTACGAGTGCCTGAGCGAGGCGCAGCTCACGACGCTGACCGAGGCCTCGCACTTCCTCGACGAGCTCCTCAACTTCACCCCCGATCCCGACGCCCCGTACGTCGGACGCAACGCCTTCGCCCACAAGGGCGGCATGCACGTCGCCGGGGTAAGGACCGATCCCACCACCTTCGAGCACCTCGACCCGGCCGTGGTCGGCAACGTGCGCGAACTGCTTGTCTCCGAGCTCTCGGGCAAGGGCACGGTGCAGGCGCGCGCCAAGGACGCGGGAATCGAGATTGACGACGTCGCCGCTCGGCGCGTCGTCGAGCGCGTCAAGGAGCTCGAGCACCACGGCTACCACTTCGAGGCCGCCGACGGCTCGTTCGAGCTGCTGCTGCGCAAGGAGACGGGTGAGTACGAGCCCCTGTTTCGACTCGAGTCCTGGCGCGCGATCGTCGAGAAGCGTGCCGACGGTCGGGTCGAGACCGAGGCCACGATCAAGATCTGGGTCAACGGCGAGCGCTACGTGCGCACGGCCGAGGGCAACGGCCCCGTGCACGCGCTCGACAAGGCCCTGCGCGAGGCGATCTCCGAGATTCACCCCCACCTGGGCGACATCGAGCTCGTCAACTTCAAGGTCCGCATCCTCGACGAGACCAAGGGAACTGGCGCCGTCACCCGCGTGCTCCTCGACGCCTCCGACGGGCAGGACGTGTGGGGGTCGATCGGGGTGTCGGAGAACGTCATCGAGGCCTCGTGGGAGGCGCTCGTCGACTCGCTCGAGTACGGCATGCAGCCGGGGCGCTTGCGGGCGTCACCGCAGCCCGCGCGCGCCGCTTCACCGGCGCCCGCGCGCGGCGCCCCGCCGGCGTGAGCGCCGAGGAGCCGATTCCGCTCGCGCGCCCCGTCCTCGGCGCCGCCGAGGAGGAGCGCGTGCTCGAGGTCCTGCGCTCGCGCCGGCTCGCGCTCGGTCCGTCGTTGCCCGCGTTCGAGGAGGCGTTCGCCGCCCGCGTCGGGGCCGTCTACGCGAGCGCCGTGTCGAGCGGCACTGCGGGCCTGCACCTGGCGTTGCGCGCGGTCGGGGTGTCCGACGGCGACGAGGTGATCACGAGCCCGTTCTCGTTCGTGGCCAGCGCCAACGTGGCGCTCTATGAGCGAGCCAGGCCCGTGTTCGCCGACATCGACCCGGTGACGCTGAACATCTCGCCCGAGGCGGCGGCCGCGGCCGTCACCCCGCGCACGGCGGCCATCCTGCCCGTGCACGTGTTCGGCTACCCGGCCGACATCGCGGCCCTCGAGCGCCTCGGGCTCCCGATCGTCGAGGACGCGTGCGAGGCGCTCGGCGCGGTCGCGACCGACGGCACGCCGGTGGGGACGGGGCGCGTCCATCCCGCCGTGTTCGGCTTCTACCCGAACAAGCAGCTGACGACGGGGGAGGGCGGGATGGTGACGACCGCCGACCCGGCCTTCAAGGAGAGGCTGGACTCCGAACGCAACCAGGGCCGCGCCCCCGACATGGGCTGGCTCGACCACGACCGCCTCGGGTTCAACTACCGGCTCTCGGACGTGGCCTGCGCGCTCGGGCTGGCGCAGCTCACGCATCTCGACGCGATGCTCGCGGGGCGAGCGCAGGTGGCGGGGTGGTACCGCGAGGCGCTGGGCGCGATCGACGACGGGCTCGAACTTCCGTGTGCGGATTTCGGGGGGGCTCGGCGGGGGTGGTTTGTGTACGTGGTGCAGCTCCCGCGGGGCCTCGACCGCGACGGGACGGTGCGCGCGCTCGCCGAGCGAGGGGTGCCGAGCAAGCCCTACTTCCCCGCCATCCACCTGATGAGCTTCTACCGCGAGCGCTTCGGCCATCGCGAGGGTGAGTTCCCCGTGTGCGAAGACGTGGCGTCCCGGTCGATCTCGCTGCCGTTCTTCCCCGAGATGACCGAGGACCAGGTGGCCCGCGTGGCGGAGGCGCTAAACGAGGTCATCCGCCGGGCTCCGGCGGGTACGCGCCCATAAGATCAGTTGTCATGTCGCGCTTCGCCGAGCCCCCGCACGCGCTCTTCCGCGAGCTCAACGACTCGGTCGGCTACGACTGGCGCCTCGGGCCCTACGACGTCCAGCAGTCGCGCGCGCACGCGTCGATGCTGGCGGCGCGGGGAATCATCAGCGACGAGGACCGCGACGAGCTCCTGAGCGCGTTAGCTCAGGTCGAGGCCGAGCTCGGTGACGGCTCGTTCCCGTTCGCCGACGGGGACGAGGACATCCACATGGCGATCGAGCGGCGGGTCACCGAGATCGCCGGTCGCGTAGGCGGCAAGCTCCACACGGCGCGCTCGCGCAACGATCAGGTCGCGACCGACATGGCGCTCTTCGTGCGCGCGCACGCTTTCGAGACCTCGGAGGCGATCGGGCTCTTGGCCGAGACCTTGGTCGCTCGTGCGGAGACGCACCTCGACTGGCCCATGCCCGGCTACACCCATCTCCAGCGGGCCCAGCCCGTGTATCTCAGCCACCACCTGCTGGCCTACGTCTGGATGCTGTTGCGCGACCGCGAGCGCTTCGCGGCCGTGAGCGCCGCGACGGGCAAGCTTCCTTTGGGCGCGGGGGCGCTCGCGGGCGTGAACTTCGACACCGACCGGGGCATGGTCGCGCAAGAGCTCGGCTTCACGGGGGTGGCCGAGAACTCGATCGACGCGGTTTCGAACCGGGACTTCGTGCTCGACTACCTGTCCGCCGCGGCCACGTGCGCGACGCACCTCTCGCGCCTCGGCGCGGAGATCGTGCTGTGGTCCAGCGAGGAGTTCGGGTTCTGCGAGGTCTCGGACGCATGGGCGTCCGGCTCCTCGATCATGCCCCAGAAGAAGAACCCCGACGCGGCCGAGCTCCTGCGCGCCAAGGCACCCCGCGTCGCCGGCCATCTGGTGGCGTTGCACGGGGTAATGCACGGGCTGCCCCTGACCTACAACAAGGACATGCAGGAGGACAAGGAGCACCTGTTCGACGTCGTCGACACGCTCGACCTGTGTCTGGCCGCGGCGCGCGGGATGCTCGCCGGCATCTCGTTCCGGCGTGAGCGTCTGGCCGAGGCGGCGAGTGACGAGCTCCTGGCCGCGACCGACGTCGCCGATCTCCTGGTGCGGCGGGGGATGCCGTTCCGCGAGTCCCACGGCGTGGTCGCAGGGCTCGTGCGCAGCGCGATCGACCAGGGCAAGGCGCTGTCCGAGCTCACGCGCGAGGAGATCGCCGAGCACTCGCCCCTGCTCGACGACGAGTACTACGCCGTGCTCAGGGAAGGGGCATGGCTCGAGACCAAGGTCTCGGAGGGCGGGACGAGCCTCGCGCGCGTGCGCGAGCAGCTGCAGCGGGCTCGCGAGGCGCTCGGCGCTTCTCGCGCGCGCGGGGAATAGTTCATTGGACGTCCGGGGCCTCGACCCGGGGTTCTACGCGCGCGGCGTGGTCGAGGTCGCGCGCGACCTGGTCGGCTGCGTCGTCTCGCACGGCGGCGTGAGCGGCATCATCGTCGAGACCGAGGCCTACCACGACTCCGAGCCCGCGTGCCACGCCTTCGTGGGCTTGACGCCGCGCACGGAGACGCTCTTCGGCCCGCCCGGCCGGGCGTACGTGTATCGCTCCTACGGGATCCACGCGCTCCTCAACGCCGTCTGCGACGTCGAAGGGGTCGGCGCCGCGGTGCTCATCCGCGCGCTCGAGCCGGTGGGGGGAATCTCGGTGATGCAGGCCCGCCGGGGGGTCGAACGGATCGAGGACCTGTGCTCGGGCCCCGGCAAGCTGACGCAGGCGCTCGGCGTGGAGCTCATTCACAACGGCGCTGACCTCGAGGCGGGACCGGTGGTCATCGGCCCCCGTCCTCGGGCGTGGCGCGAGGTCGAGCTCGTCTCCGGACCACGGATCGGCATCACCAAGGCGGTGGAGCTCCCGTGGCGGTTCTGCGCCGCGGGGAGCAGGTTTCTTTCCCGGCCTTGACCCTATCCGGGCGGGATGCCGGCGCCGCCCGAGGTGGTACCGGCGCCACCTGAGGTGGGGCCGCCGGTCCCTGAGGTGCCGGTGCCCGGGGTCCCGCCGGTCCCCGTGCCTGGGGTCCCGCCGGTGCCCTGAGTGCCGCTGGGCACGGGGGTCGTCGGAGTCGTGGTCGCCGCTGGGGTGGATGTCGTCGGCGCGGCGGTCGTGGGGGCCACGGTGCCGGTCGTAGTGGGGGCCGCCGGGGCGGACCCGCCAGCGCTGGTCACGGTCGGTGTCGTCGTGGTCGTGGTCTTGCCGGGGTGCTGGGCCGCGGCCTCCTGGGTGAGGATCTGGAGCGCCGTGACCATGAAGTTGTGCCAGATGGCGGCTGGGTAGGTCCCACCCTCGACCGGGCCGCCCTGCCACAGCGTGGTCATCGGCTTGAGCCCGTTCGGATAGCCGACCCACACGGCGACCGTGAGCTTCGGCGTCCAGCCGACGAACCAGGCGTCGCCGTAATTCTCCGTCGTGCCCGTCTTTCCCGCCGCGAAGACTCCGGGGATGGCCGCCGAGGTGGCCGTGCCCGACTGCACCACCGTGGTGAGGATCTGGCCGACCTCCTGGGCGATCGGGGCGGGCATGATCCGCTGGTAGATCGGGTGGTTGACCATGACCCGCTGCGGGCAGCCGGTCTGGGGCGGACAGCTGATCCGCTCGATCCCGATCGGACCCCCGCCCGAGTCTCCGATCTTCGGGTTGTAGACCTTCAGGCCGCCGGTAGCCAACGTCTCGTAGGCGTGCGCCATGTCGAGCGCGCTGACGCCAACCTTGAGCCCGCCGATGATCATCGAGGGGTTGGTCGAGATCGGCGATCGGATCCCCATCATGTGCGCCATGCGGGCGATGTGCTTGGTCCCGACCTTCATGCCCACCTGGGCGTAGATCGAGTTGTCCGAGTACGTGGTCGCGCCGAGCAGCGTGTTCGTACCCGAGTAGGTGTTCTTGAAGTTGTGGACGATGAAGTGCCC
>JAXDGF010000365.1:0-19847 GCA_034665165.1 Solirubrobacteraceae bacterium
GGGTCCGCGACTGAGTAAGTGGCGGAATCCGGCGAGTGGCTGGGCGTGGCTGGCGCCGCCCGCTCGCCACGATAGTACTGGTGGTACTTGAGGTCTGAGCTCGTTGGCGCCAGACGCGTCCAGACGCCGTCGGAGCCGTCAATTACGAAGTCGCGGGCCCTTAGTAATAGTGGCGCCGGCCTCCGACCGCACGCCCCATCATCCCGAGTACCTCGAAGACGATGCCGATGAGAAGCATGACACCGCCGATGAACCAGAAGAGCCGCGAGTTGTGCGAGAGCAGCGCGATGATGAGAAGAAATACGCCAATGCCGATCATAAGGTCTAATGACCTTCCTAGCCATTCAAGACGGCTTATATGGGAGTTCGAGCTCACGCTCTATTCGTCGCGGCTCACCCTCCGTCATAACGACCCTAGCACTGCCTCCTAACCGTGCTTGTCAAGCGACCGGAAAGCTGACCGTTACCGCCGATGCGCGTTCGCGCCGCAAACCGAACGCCTCGGCTATCAGCTCGTAAGACCGCCGCCGCGCCTCGTGGTCGTAGGTGATGGTTACGACCATCACCTCGTCCGCCCCGTACTCGCTCGCGACGGCCTCGAGGCCGGCGCGTACCTGCTCGGGATCGCCGATGATCGCGCGGCGACGACGCTCGCGGTCGCTGGGGGCCGACCCCGCGGAGGCCAGGAAGCGAATGGCCTTCTCGACCGGCGGCACGGCGATGAGCCGGCCCTGACCGAGGAGGCGCATCGTCATCCGGCTGCTCGACGCGAGCCGCTCGGCCTCCTCCGGGGTGTCGGCGCAGATCGCCCACGTCGCCACGGCGAGCACCGGGCGCTCGGAGTCGGCCCGGTAGCGCGCGGCGATCTCGGCGCCGCCGGCGTTGATGAAGTCGGCGAAGGCGTAGGGCAGCCCGGTCTCGGCCGCCCAGATGCCGCTCTGCGGGGATGAGCCCAGGAGCCACGGCTCCGGGCGCTCGGGCCGGCCCGGAAGCGTGGCGGCGAGGCGCGCGAACGGATGGTCAGCGGGGAGGTCGTCGCTGATGTATCCGAGGAGCTCGGCGAGCTGCTGCGGGAAGTCATCGGGAGCGGCGTCGCGACGGTCCCGTTGCAGGGCGAAGGTCGTCATCGGATCGGTGCCGGGGGCTCGCCCGAGCCCGAGGTCGATCCGTCCCGGGAACAGGCCGCTCAGCGCGCTGAACGTCTCGGCCACCTTGAGCGGGCTGTAGTGCGGCAGCATGACGCCACCGCTGCCCACCCGGATCTGCGAGGTGGCGGCGGCGATGGGACCGATCAGCGCCTCCGGCGAGGCGCTCGCGAGACCTGGCGTGCCGTGGTGCTCCGCGACCCAATAACGGTGATAGCCGAGCTCCTCGGCATGCCGGGCCAGGTCGACCGAGTTGCGGAGCGCGTCGGCGCCGCCGAGCCCCTCGGGGATCGGAGCCTGGTCGAGGACGCTGAGGCGAAAATCCATGCCCATTCATTCTGGCAGGGCGCGTTCGTCGGCTTGACGGCCTCCCGCGGCCGGGGGTGGACGACATTAGCTACCACAGGGGTAGTCAACGTCGACCACGCCTACCGCTCGCCTACCACCACTTCCGCTCGCGAGCCTGATCGGTGCCGCCCGTCCGGTCGAGGGAATCGAGGATGGCCATGTCCTCGTCCGAGAGCTCGAAGTCGAAGATGCCCGAGTTCTCGGCGATGCGTTCGCGATGGGTCGACTTGGCGATCACGATGCCCGCGCGCTGGATGGCCCAGTGGAGGAGGGCCTGGGCCGGGGTACGTCCCACGCGCTCGGCGATCTCAACCACCACGCCGGTTGAGAGATAGCGGCCGGTGCCGAGCGGGCTGTACGCCTCGACCGCGACGCCGTCGGCCTCGCACGCCTCGAGCAGCCGGCGCCGGTACTCGAAGGGGCTGAACTGGACCTGGTTGACGACCGGGGGGCTGGTGGCGACGGCCCTCACCTCTTCGAGCTCGCGGGCGCTGAAGTTGGAGACGCCGATCGAGCGCGCGTAGCCGCGATCACGAGCCGCCTCCATTCCCGGCCACGCCCACGTGGGTCCGCCCTTGGGCCAGTGGATGATGTAGAGGTCGACGTGGTCGGTCCCGAGGCGCTCGAGGCTCCGGGCCGCTTCGGCCTCGGGGTCCCTGTGCCCGGGATAGAACTTCGTGGTAATGAAGATCTCCTCGCGCGGGACGCCGCTCTCCTCGATTCCGCGCGCGACGCTCGCCTCGTTGCCGTAGGCCTGGGCCGTGTCGATGTGGCGATAGCCGAGCTCGAGGGCCCAGCGCACGGCGTCGACGCACTCGCGCCCGTCGGGCACCTGCCACACCCCGAGGCCGAGGCGCGGGATCCGGTTTCCGTCCGACAGCGGGCGAATTCGGGGGTCGTGGGTCACGGACGGTTTGGGCTCAGGCACCTGGGGCCTCCTCGGTCAGATGAAAGAATGTTATGGCTCCCCCTTTCCCTTAGCTCGCATGGGCCTACAAGGCAACGGGTAGCCACAGGCACGGGATAGGCTGCGCGAAATGAGGGAGATGCGATGGGTTTCGATCAATACCACGAGCCACCTGACGAACTTCCCCCCGCGACGAGAACCTTTGCCCGGCTTTGCGCCTCGCTAACCGAGGAGGCGGAAGCGATCGGCTGGTACGAGCAGCGCCTGGCGGTGGAAACCGACCCCGACGCGAGAGCGATCATGGGCGACGCCCAGGGCGAGGAGTTCAAGCACTTCAGCATGGACCTCGAGTTCCTCCTGCGTCGCACGCCCGCGTGGCGAGAGATCGCGCGAGGCATCCTCTTCCAGCCCGGCGACATCGTCGAGCACGGAGAGGAGGCCGAAGCGGAGACCTTCGAGGGAGGCGAATCGGGCGGGTCCTCGGCAGGTCCCGTCTCACTTGGTATCGGCAGCCTGAAGGGAGCGTCCCGATGAACCATCTACTGCGATCACTAGCTCCGATCACCGAGTCGACGTGGAAGACGCTCGACGAGGAAGCCGGCGAGCGATTGACGCCGCCGCTGGCCGCGCGCAAGCTCGTCGACTTCTCAGGGCCGCACGGCTGGGATCATTCGGCCAGCAATCTCGGCCGGACGGCCCCGCTCACCTCCGGCCCCTGCGATGGGGTGGTCGGCCTTCAGCGTCGCGTGCAACCGCTGATCGAGCTGCGCGCGGACTTCGAGCTCTCGCGGACGGAGCTTCGCGACGCCGACCGAGGGGCTCCGGACGCCGACCTCGGGCCGCTCGATCGCGCCGCGCACCAGATCGCCGTGGCAGAGAACGTCACCGTGTTCCACGGCTGGCATGGAGCCATCGTCGGGATCGAGGAGGCCTCGCCCCACGCGCGCATAAACCTCGGCGAGACCACCAACGCCTATCCCCAGCCGGTGGCGGGCGCGGTCGAGCGCCTACTCCAGAGCGGCATCGGCGGGCCCTACGCGCTGGCCCTCGGCGGCGATCAGTACCTTCGCGTGGTCGAGACGGCCGAGAACGGCGGCTACCCGCTCCTCGAGCACTTGCGCAAGATCATCGAAGGCCCGATCATCTGGGCGCCTGGGGTCAGGGGCGCGCTCGTGCTCAGCACGCGTGGCGGCGACTTCCTGTTCGAGTCGGGCCAGGATCTCGCTCTCGGCTACGACAGCCACGACGGCGACGTCGTCCGCCTCTACCTCGAGGAGAGCTTCAGCTTCCGCATCGCCACGCCCGAGGCGGCGGTGGTCCTAGACCCGTAGCCGAACTTTGCCTGAGTAGCCTTACGAGGTGACTGGGCGATGCCCGAAGACGTTCTTCACCTATCAGCGCTGGTTGGCAGCCCTCTTCTTGACTCCTCGGGCGAACGCTTGGGACGCGTCGAAGACGTCATCGTCCGGCTCGATACCGGCGATGAGCTGCCCCCGGTAACGGGCCTGCTGGCGCGGATCGGCGGTCGCGAACTGTTCGTGCCCGCGGACCGGATCGAGCGACTCGAGGAGAGCGGGGCGCGCACCTCGACGACGAAGCTGAACCTGGCCCAGTTCGAACGACGGCCGGGGGAGGTGCTGGTGCGCCGCGACATCCTCGGCCGCAGTCTCATTCACGTCACCACGGCCCGGCTCGTCACCGCACGCGAGGTCGAGCTCGCGCAGAGGGACGGGACCTGGCGGGTGGCGGGGATCGACCCGAGCCTCGGCGCGGGCATCAGGCGTTTCCTGCCCCGGCGCCTGCGCCGCCATGACGGCGACCACACGCAGTTCATCCCCTGGACGGAGACGGAGCCCTTCGTCGCTCATGTGCCTACCTCGCGCCTGCGGCTCGCGTCCCGGCGCCTGGCCCGGCTCCATCCCGCCCAGATCGCCGATCTCGTCGAGGCCGCCTCGCACGACGAGGGCGAGGAGATCCTGCAAGCGGTCGGGCAGGACAAGCAGCTCGAAGCGGACGTCTTCGAGGAGCTCGACGACGAGCATCAGGTCGAGTTCCTGAACCAGCGCTCGGACGAGGACGTGGCGGGAGTGCTGGCGCGGATGGCGAGCGATGATGCCGCCGACCTGCTGCTCGAGATCGATCAGGATCGCCGCCTTCCCATCCTGAACCTCCTGCCCCCCGCCAAGCAGCTGAAGATAAGGCTCGTGCTCGGCTACAACCCTTCGACCGCGGGCGGGCTGATGAACCCTGACTTTCCCTCCCTCCCCGCCGATGTCAGCGTCGGTGAGGCGCTCGCCCTTGTGCGCGCCTCAGAGCTCGCCCCCAGTCAGCTCCTCACGCTGTGGGTCGTCGATGCCGCCGGTCATCTCGTCGGCGGCGTGTTCTCATCCGAGCTCATCCTCGCCGACGCCGGCGCCTCCGTCTCGAGCCTGATCGAGACCGCCGTCCCCACCGTCGCGCCCGAGACCGAGCTTGCCGAGGTCGCGCGCCTGATGACCGACTTCAACCTCGTCGCGATCCCCGTCGTCGACGGTGACGAGGTCCCGATCGGCGTCGTCGCCATCGACGACGTGGTCGAGCGCCTGCTCCCGGACGAGTGGCGGCGGCGGGCCGGGGTCGCGCGCGACTAACGGCAACCCCGCTGTTACCCTTTGAAGTGCCGCCAAACGGGGCGGTTTTTCACTGCTTTCACGCGATGGACGACGAACCGACATATCAAGACGGCGAGCTGCCGCGAAGTAGTGACACCGCGGCTGCCTTCGTGAGCGGTTCCACGCGTCCCGAGCACTGATCTCGGGCCGAGGCTCCTCCCGTCGGCCGCCGCGGAAGCTGCGCGCGGTCGGAAAGGAGGTCGAGCAGATGTCGACGGACCCGCCGGCGGGCGGAGTCCCACAGACGCCGCCGCGCGAGCGCGCCGTGCTCGACTCCGCGCACGTGGGCGACATCGAGGGCGCCTTCGGGACCATCGGCCAGTACGAGGGCGGGCGTCGCGGGCTCCGCATGCGGGCGCTTGCGCTCCTGGCCATCATCGGCCCCGGCCTGATCGTGATGGTGGGCGACAACGACGCGGGTGGCGTCGGGACCTACTCGCAGGCGGGCCAGAACTATGGGACGAGCCTGCTCTGGGTCCTGCTCCTGCTCATTCCCGTCCTCGTCGTCAACCAGGAGATGGTCGTGCGCCTGGGCGCTGTCACCGGGGTCGGGCACGCGCGGCTCATCATCGAGCGCTTCGGCAAGTTCTGGGGCGCGTTCTCGGTCGGCGATCTCTTCGTGCTCAACTTCCTCACCATCGTCACCGAGTTCATCGGCGTCAGCCTGGCGCTGGGTTACTTCGGCGTCTCGAAGTACATATCCGTCCCCATCGCCGCAACGGCATTGGTGGCGATCACCGTGACCGGCAGCTTCCGCCTATGGGAGCGGGCCATGTTCCTGTTTGTATTCGCCAGCCTGCTCTTCATCCCGCTCTTCTTCATGGCTCACCCGCGCCCGGGCGCCATCTTCAGTCACCTCGTCGTGCCCGGGATCTACGGCGGCGCCAACTCGACCTCGGTGCTCCTTATCATCGGCATGGTGGGAACGACGGTCGCGCCGTGGCAGCTCTTCTTCCAGCAGTCGAACGTGATCGACAAGCGGATCACCCCACGCTGGATCAACTATGAGCGCCTTGACACCTGGATCGGTGCCATCGTCGTCGTAGTGGGCGCCATCGCGCTTATGTCGGTGTCGGCCTTCGCCTTCGGCGGCACGCCTTACTTCGGTCACTTCATCGACGCGGGCGCGACCGCCACCGCCCTCGATCACGTGCTCGGCCCGACCGCGGGGGCTTTCTTCGCCCTCGTGCTCCTGAACGCGTCTCTGATCGGCGCGGGCGCACTCACCCTGTCGACGAGTTACGCCTTTGGTGACGTGTTCGGGATCAATAGCTCGCTGCATCGCAGCTTCTCCGAGGCGAAGCCGTTCTACGCGCTGTTCGGGGGGATGATGGTCGGGGCGGCGGCGATCGTGCTGATCCCGGGCGCGCCGCTGGGGGTGATCACGCTCGCGGTGCAGGCTCTCGCCGGGGTGCTGCTGCCGAGCGCGAGCGTGTTCCTGCTCCTGCTCTGCAACGACCCCGAGGTCCTCGGGCCGTGGCGGAACCCGGGCTGGCTCAACGTGCTCGCCAGCGTGATCGTGGCCACGCTCGTGCTCCTGTCGCTGATCCTCATGGCCACCACTGTCTTCCCGAACGTCAACGTGACGGTGGTCGCGCTCGGCGGCGGCGCCCTGCTCGCCGCCGGCCTCGTCGCCTTCGGGCTCGTGACCCTCCGGTCGCGGCGCGGGGCCGCGGCTGTCACCGTCTCGGGTCCGAGTTCCGCCGTCCCCAAGGAGCAATGGACGATGCCACCCCTGGCCCTCCTGGCCCGGCCCCGGTGGTCGACGTCGCGCAAGGTCGCGATGCTCACCCTGCGCGCCTACCTGGTTGTCTCGGTGGTCCTGCTCATCGTCAAGGCGATACAGCTCGGGGGCGGATGACGGCGCCGCGCCCGCGCAATAGGCGCGCGTGCCATGATTGGCGCATGTCCCCACACGATGAAGGATCAGAGAGCTTCGAAGCGAGACTGCGCGCGATCGCGCGCGAGGTCAGCCGTTCCATCGAGCGCGTGGCGCAGGTGGACCTGGAGGAGATCGCCTCGGCCATGGGCGTCGACCCCAATCGAGCGAACGAATTGATGGATGGCGCGATGGGATGGCTCCGTACTCAGGCCGAGGGGTTCGGCGAGGATGTCACGACGTGGCAAAGAGAACCGGCGGACTCGCATGTCGCGCCCCGCGGCGAGCGGCTGCGCAGCGCCGGGCCGCATCCACTCGACCTTCCCACCGATGATCAGGGTCTCGCCTTGGCGGCGCTCGATTCCGGACGCTGGACGGTCGAGCCCGGCAGTCACACGCTCCTCGTTCACGGTGAGGGCCCCGGACCAAGCGACGCGGAGGGGCTCGTCGGCGAGCTGCGCGCGCGCGACTGGATCGCCGCCGACGGCGCCGTGACCCTGGTGGGCCACCACGCCCTCAGCCGCTGGCTCGAGGCTGGCCGCCCGGCCTGAGCACCGCTTCCCTGGCGGCCGCTCCTCCCCAGGTGATCGCGTTCGCCCCTGGCCGGGTGAACCTGATCGGGGAGCACACCGACTACAACGATGGGCTAAGCCTTCCCTTCGCCATCGAGCAGGGGGTAACCGTCGGCGCCGTCCGCCATGACAGCGACGATTTCGTCGCCCGCGCCCTCGACCGCGGAGAAGAGGCACGCTTTCCCCTGACCGGCGGGCCGCGGCTCCGAGCTCGCGGGTGGACCGACTTCGTGCGCGGCACTCTGGGCGAGCTCTCCGCCGCCGGCTTCCCGCTGCGCGGAGCCGAACTCGAGATCTCGGGGGACGTGCCCCAGGACGCCGGCCTGTCCTCCTCGGCAGCGATCGAGGTCGCACTCGCGCTTGCCCTCCTCGGCATCGCCGGCCTGCCGGAGCCCGGGGACCGAGTCGAGCTCGCGCGCCTGTGCTCACGCGTCGAGAACGAATGGGTGGGGGCGCGCACCGGACTGCTGGACCAGCTCGCCTCGCTCTTCGGAGCGCGCGACTGCGCCCTGCGGATCGATTTCCGCACCCTCGAGATCCGGACCGTGCCGCTCCGCCTGGGCGAGTGGACGCTGGTGACCGTTCCCTCGGGGGAGACGCGCTCGCTCCGAGACTCCGCTTATAACCAGCGCCGCCACGAATGCGAGCAGACCCGCGTCGCTCTCGGGCTCGAGAGCCTGCGCGACGCGCGCATCGAGGACCTCGACCGGCTCCCCGAACCGCTCGGCCGGCGCGTGCGCCACGTGATCGAGGAGAACGCCCGCGTCGAGGCAACCGTCACCGCGCTCGAAGCCGGCGACCTCGCCGAGGTCGGCCGTCTCCTCGACGCCTCGCACGCGAGCCTGCGCGACCTCTACGACTCCTCGACGGACGCCGTCGAGCGAACGGTCGCCCGCCTCCTCAAGGCCGGCGCCGCGGGGGCGCGGATGATGGGCGGGGGCTTCGGTGGCGATGTGCTCGGGCTGCTGCCACCTCACGTCGTCGCACCCGACGACGCCCGGCGCGTCGCACCCTCGGCCGGAGCGAGGCTGTTGGACGCCGAATAGTTGTCGGCCAGACGGGTAGTAGGCATCGCGAAAGCGAGAGGAGGAGGAGGATTGCCGTGTGGACGCTGCTCCCACTGGGAACGGTGGGAATACACGCGAGCACGCTCGACTACGGGATCCTGGCCATCTACTTCATGGTCGTGCTCGGGATCGGAGCCGTGGCGAAGCTCACGATCAAGACGGACATCGATTACTTCCTGTCGGGCCGATCCCTGCCCGCGTGGATTACCGGACTGGCCTTCATGGCCGCCAACCTCGGCGCCCTCGAGATCCTGGGCATGGCGGCCAACGGGGCCCAGTACGGCGTCGCCACCGTCCACTTCTACTGGCTCGGGGCGATCCCGGCCATGGTCTTCCTCGGCATCGTGATGATGCCCTTCTACTACGGGGCCAAGGTCAAGAGCGTCCCCGAGTACCTGCGCCTGCGCTTCGGCGACTTCGCCCACTTCTTGAACGCCGCGAGCTTCGCCGTCGCCACTGTGCTCATCGCGGGCGTGAACCTGTTCGCCCTCGCACTCGTCGTCCACCTCTTGCTGGGTTGGACCATCGCCGTCTCGATCTTCGTGGCGGCGGCCATCGTGCTCGTCTACATCACCCTCGGCGGCCTCACCTCCGCGATCTATAACGAGGTGCTCCAGTTCTTCATCATCGTCGCGAGCCTGGCGCCGCTCGTCATCGTCGGGCTCCATGCCGTCGGTGGCGTGAACGGCCTCGAGCGCAAGGTGCGACACAGCACCCTCGGGAACCTAGGGCTCCACGCCTGGCGAGGACTCGGCATCGGGCACGTGACCAATCCGATCGGTGGGAGCTGGCTCGTGATGGTGCTCGGCCTCGGCTTCGTGCTCAGTTTCGGATACTGGACGACGAACTTCGCCGAGGTGCAGCGCGCTCTGTCGGCCAAGAACATGTCGGCCGCGCGGCGCACACCGCTCATCGGCGCCTACCCCAAGCTCCTCTTCCCGGCCCTGACCATCATCCCCGGGTTGATCGCCCTCGTGGTCATCCCCGGCCTCGGCACCTCGAACCCAAGCCTCCAGTACAACGCCGCCATTCCCCTCCTGATCGGCAAGTACCTCCCAGAGGGCATGCTCGGACTGGCGATCACGGGGCTGCTGGCCGCGTTCATGGCCGGCGTCGCCGCCAACGTCACCGCCTTCAACACCGTCGTGACCTATGACCTGTGGCAGGCCTACGTGCGCAAGGACCGCGATCCCGGCTACTACATCCGGGTCGGCAGGATCGCCACTTTCTTCGGGCTCGTGGTCTCGATCGGCACCGCGTTTCTCGCCCAGAGCAACTCCAACATCATGAACTATGTCCAGGAGCTGTTCTCGATCTTCAACGCCCCGCTCTTCGCGACGTTCATCATCGCCATGTACTGGAAGCGCGCTACGCCCCTGGCCGGCGGCCTGAGCCTGCTCGCCGGGATGGCGGCGGCCGAGACGACACACCTGCTCGGCTCCAATCACGCGATCAACCTCGGGTCGAAGATCGCGTCGAGCTGGTACGAGGCGATCGCCGCCTTTGCCGTTGATGCCATCGTGCTCGTGGTCGTCTCGCTGGTGACCAGACCGAAGCCCGAGGAGGAACTGCGTGGCCTGGTGTGGGGGCTCAAGCGACCCGAGCAGGAGAGCGACTCCGTGGTCGGCGACCAGGCGTGGTTCCGCTCGCCGGTCATCCTCGGCGTCGGCGCGCTCGCCCTGGCCATTGCTCTCGATGTCGTCTTCGCCTAGGAGGTACCGAACCATGACCGAGCGCGACAAGCCTCAGCCCTTCCGCGGCCCCGCCGAGATCGCGTCCACGGGCGCAACGGACGAAGAGGAGATCGCCGCCGCCCGGGCCGCGAACCGCTTCGATATCAGGCGGATCATCGGCGCCCTATTCGAGCTCTACGGGGTCGTCCTCACTGTCACGGGGATCGTGGGATCGCACGCCGTGAAGACGAAGGCGTCGGGCATCGACATCGATCTTTGGGCAGGCATCGCGATGATTGTCTTCGGTGCCTTCATGATCGCCTGGGCCCTGCTGAGGCCGACGGTCCCGGAGCCGACCGAGACGCGCGGCCAAGGCTCGGGCCGGATCCGGCGCGCGCCCGCGACGTAGGGCGCCAATCGATCCGCCCCGGCTGCGAACATACGTTCGCGTGCCGGGCAACGTCACCATCCTCCATGCCGATCTCGACTCCTTCTACGCGTCGGTCGAGCAGCGCGACGACCATCGCCTGCGGGGCCGCCCGGTGATCGTCGGCGCGGGAGTCGTGCTCGCCGCCAGCTACGAAGCGAAGGCCCACGGCGTCCGCACCGCGATGGGCGGGACGCAGGCACGCCGCCTGTGCCCGCACGCGATCGTCGTCCCTCCCCGGATGTCGGCCTACGTCGACGCGAGCAAGGCCGTGTTCGAGATCTTCGAGGAGACGGCGCCGGTGGTCGAGGGTCTGTCGATCGACGAGGCCTTCCTCGACGTTCGCGGCCTGGAGAGGATCTCGGGGACGCCGCGCGAGATCGCGGTCGGGTTGCGGCGCGAGGTCTACCGGCGGGTCGGTCTGCCCATCACCGTCGGGGTGGCGAGGACCAAGTTCCTGGCCAAGGTCGCGAGCGCCGTGGCCAAGCCCGACGGGCTTCTCCTCGTGCCCGCCGGCGGCGAGCTCGCCTTCCTTCACCCGCTGCCGATCGAGCGCGTGTGGGGTGTCGGGAAGGTGACCTCGCGGAAGCTGCGCAACCGCGGAATCACCACGGTGGGGACGATGGCCCGCCTGAGCGAAGCCGAGCTCGTCGCCATCGTCGGCCGCGCCGCCGGCCGTCACCTCCACGCCCTCGCCCACAATCGTGACCCCCGTCCGGTGCAGGTGCGCCGCCGGCGCCGCTCGATCGGTTCCCAGCACGCGCTGGGCCGATCACGCAAATCGCGAGCCGAGATCGACGCGGTGGTGGTGGGGCTCGTCGACCGGGTCACGCGCCGGATGCGCACGGCCGGGCGTGTCGGGCGCACCGTAGTCCTGCGCCTGCGCTTCGACGACTATGCCCGTGCCACCCGCTCGCACACGATCGCCCAGGCCACCGCGCACACGGGAACCGTGCTCGCCATCGTCAGGGGACTACTGGCGGGCGCCATGCCCATGATCGACCGCCGCGGCCTGACCCTGGTGGGCATCGCCGTCGGCAACCTCTCGAGCGACCGCGCCGTCCAGCTCGCGCTGCCTCTCGATCGCAAGCACGGTGGCGCCCTCGACGCCGTCATCGACGAAGTCCGCGAGCGGTTCGGCTCGGGCGCCGTCACCCGCGCCGTCCTCCTCGGCCGCGACCCGGGCCTTACCGTCCCGATGCTGCCGGACTGAGGAGAGCGCCTGGCCTCGTGCCAGGCGAGCAGAGACCGAGCGTTTGGCGGGGCGCCGCGTAGTCTCCCTGGCCTGACTGGCGCGGACTGGCTTGATCCCTCCGAGCTGCGCATCGGCCTCGGCTGCATGCGCTTCTCGACCGACGAGAGCCGCGACGAAGAGCTCGCCGGGGCTACTATCGCGGCCGCGGCCGCGGCGGGCATCACCGTATTCGACACCGCTCACGCCTACGGCCACGGCGAAGCCGAGCTCGGCCACAACGAGCGCCTGCTCGCCCGCGCCCTCAGGGCGTGCGAGGCCGAGCTCGTTGCGCGCATCGTCACCAAGGGCGGGATGACGCGGGCGGGCGGCGGGTGGGTACCTGATGGCCGCGCCAAGGCGATCGCCGCCGACTGCGAAGCGAGCCTCCTCGCCCTCGACGGCCTGCCCATCGACCTCTATCTCCTTCACGCGCCCGATCCGCGGACGCCGTGGCGGACCTCGGTGCGCGCCGTCGGCCGCCTCGTCGACCAAGGCCTCGTCGCCCGTGTCGGCCTCTCGAACGTGAGCCGTCACCGGCTCGACGAGGCGCTCGAGCTCGCCCCGGTCACCGCGGTCGAGGTGGCCCTCAGCGCCTACGACGATCGCGCGCTTCGCGGAGGCGTCCTGGAGCGCTGCGACGAGCTCGGAATGGCCGTAATCGCCCACTCCCCTCTCGGCGGCCCGCGCCGCGCCAGCGGCCTCGCTCGGCGCGAGCCCTGGGCCGAGATCGGAGACGCGCACGGCGTCGCCGCGGCCGAGGTCGCACTCGCCTGGTTGCTCGGGCTCTCACCTAACGTGATCGCGATCCCGGGTGCGCGGCGCCCCGACACCGCACGCGGAGCCGCGCGCGCCGCGCGCCTCAGCCTCAATAACGACGACCGGGCTCTGCTCGCGCGCGCGGCCGGGCGCCCAGGCCGCGGGCGCCCAGCCCGCGGGTGCCCAGCCCCCGGGCGCCCCGAGCCGCAGCGACGGCCATCGCCCCCGGACGACGGCGCGGAGGTGGTGCTCGTGATGGGCATCCCGGGGGCGGGAAAGACCCGGATGGCCGAGGACTACGTGGCCCGCGGATACCTCCGCCTCAATCGCGACGAGCGTGGTGGGGGCCTGCGCGAGCTCGCCGTCGCCCTCGACGAGTCGTTGAGCGCAGGCGCTCGGCGCGTCGTCCTCGACAACACCTATCTCACGCGCGCGGCGCGGAGCTACGTCGCCGAGGCCGGGGCTCGGCACGAGATCCCGGCCCGGTGCATCTGGCTGAGCACGCCGCTCGGGCAGGCCCAGGTCAACCTTGTCGAACGGCTCGTCGAGCGGTTCGGGACCCTCCCGGCTCCCGAGGAGCTGCGACGCCTGGCGCGCTGTGAGCAGGGCGTGCTCAGCCCGACGTCGCAGATGCGTTCGCTGCGCGAGCTCGAGCCGCCCTCGGAGGAGGAGGGGTTCTCCCTCGTGGAGGTTGTCCCCTTCGCCCGCGACCAGCCGCCCGAGCAGGCGCGGCGGTGCGTCTTCGTCGCGGCAGCGGTGCTGCGCGCCGCTGCCTGGGAGCCCGCGGTGAGGGGTGCCGACCCCGAGGCCCCGCACCTGGTCTTCGACTGGATTCCCGACGGCGCGCTCGAGACGCTCGATGCCTCCGTCGCCCGCCTGGCCGCCGCCGTCTCGGGCCCGGTGCAGCGGGCGCTGTGTCCGCACCCCGGCGGTCCGCCTCGCTGCTGGTGCCGGCCCCCGCTCCCTGGGCTCTTGATTGCCTTCGCGCGCGTCAACGCTCTCGAGCCATCCGGCTCGATCCTGATCGGAACCAGCCCCGCTCATCGCACGCTCGCGGCCACCCTCGGCGCGAGATTCGTCGCCGTGTGATGTCGATGCCGTACAACTCCGGGTGGATGGCCGCGTCCGAGGAGATCATCGTCGACGCCGGTGGGCGCGATCTGCGCGTGACGAATCCCGAGCGCGTGATCTTTCCGGCCACCGAGCGGACGGCGTCCGTGACCAAGCTTGACATCGTCAAGTACTACCTCGCCGTGGGCGACGGGATCATGCGCGCACTCCGCTGCCGTCCCACGACGCTCGAGCGCTGGCCCAAGGGCGTGCACCCGGGCATCGTCATCTCGACGCGCGAGAAGGGCGGTGGCGATGCCTTCTTTCAGAAACGCATCCCCCGCGGCGCGCCCGACTACGTGGAGACGGCGCGGATCCAGTTTCCGTCCGGCCGCTACGCCGATGAGATCTGCCCCACCGAGGTGGCGGTGGTCGGCTGGGCGGCTCAGATGGGGACGATCACCTTTCATCCGTGGCCCGTCCGCCAGCACGATGTCGATCATCCCGACGAGCTCCGCATCGACCTCGACCCGCAGCCGGGCACCGACTTCGCCGACGCGGTGCGTGTCGCCACCGAGGCCGAGGCGTTGCTCGGCGACCTCGGCTACACCGGCTTCCCGAAGACATCGGGGGGCAGGGGTGTCCACCTCTACGTCAGGATCGAGCCGCGCTGGACCTTCACCGACGTACGCCACGCGGCCATCGCCTTCGGACGCGAGCTCGAGCGCCGGCTCCCCGGCCAGGTGACGACGAACTGGTGGAAGGAGGAGCGGGGGGAGCGCATCTTCGTCGACTACAACCAGAACGCGCGTGACCGCACCATCGCGTCCGCCTACAGCATCCGGCCCAAGGCCGGCGCACCCGTCTCGGCGCCGCTGGCCTGGGACGAGCTCACCGAGGTGGCGCCGGAGGACTTCACGGTCGCGACCATGCCGGCACGGTTCGCCGCCGTGGGCGATCTCCACGCGGCTATCGACGACGCCGCCTTCTCGCTCGAGCCGCTCCTCGAGATCTACGAGCGCGACGGCGTCGACGGAAAGGGAGATATGCCCTACCCGCCCGATTACCCGAAGATGCCGGGAGAGCCCAAGCGGGTGCAACCGTCGCGCGATCGCGATCGCCCGCGTCCGTGACCGGAGCTCACTTGGACTGAGGCAGATGCTTGACCGGGCGGCGCCTTCCCCTGGGCGCCGACGGCGGGGGCACGACGGGCCCGATGTCCCCGTCCGGCGCCTCGTCGAGATCGACGATGACGGGCGCGTGATCGCTTGGTCCCGTCCCCTTGCGGGCCTGGCGGTCGATCCAGGCCGCCCGAACCCGGCTCGCGATCGGGGCGCTGGCGAGGACGAGATCGATTCGCATGCCGAGGTCCTGGTGGAACATCCCGGCCCGGTAGTCCCAGTAGGTGAAGACGCGCTCTACGGGCCAGCGCTCGCGCACTACGTCATGCAGCCCGAGCGCCTGGAGCTCCGCGAGCGCCGCCCGTTCGGGGGCGGTGACGTGGGTCTGGCCCACGTAGGCCTCGGGGTCGAAGACGTCGGCGTCGGTGGGAGCGATGTTGATGTCGCCACAAACGCACACGGGCTCGGAGCGCGCGGCGACCATCTCGCGCAGCGACGCGAGCCAGGCGAGCTTGTACTCGTAGTGCTCAGAGCCCGGGGCGCGCCCGTTGGGCACGTACACGGAGACGACGCGGATCCCGCTCGCCGTGGCCGAGACGGCACGCGCCTCGGGGTGGGGGAAGCCGGGCGCGCCGGGGATTCCCGCCACCACGTCCTCGAGGCCGGCGCGCGAGAGGATCGCGACCCCGTTCCACGTCGCCTCGCCATGCAGCGCGACCTGATACCCGCGGTGGGCGAGCTCGGCACCGAGGAGCTCGGCGAAGGCATCGTCGGCGAGCTTCGTCTCCTGCAGGCACACCACGTCGGGCCGGCGCTCGTCGAGCCACGGGAGCAGGCGCGGCAGGCGCTGCTTGACCGAGTTGACGTTCCAGGTCGCGATCCGCATTCAGACCCAACCGTAGCGGCGCGGGCCGCGTGGGCGCGACGACCGGGCGCACGGCTTGCGTTGCCGTGCGCCCAGATCGCGTCTGGCGCTTCGCTAGCCCCGGCCGGCGGGGGGAACGACCGCCACCCCGCGCAGCGCCTGCCCGGCGCCCGCGCTCTTGAACGTCGAGAAGCTCTCGCTCCCCGGCGAAGTGGCCGCGATCTCGTCCCTGATGACGAGGACCTTGTTCGGATCTGCGCCCTGGTCGCCGCTGCCGCTCACCGTCGAGGTGACGCCGTAGATGGTCGCCGTACCGTCAGGGTTGACGTGGCCCGAGATATTGCGCAGGCCGTCGGTGGCCGGCGCCCACGGAAGCCCGGTGACGTTGGTCCCTGTCGGGTAGCCGGGAACGACGTACGGGGTGCCGAGGCTGAGGCCGTTGTCAATCGTGTAGGCCCGCTTCCACTCCGTCCCGTCGAAGACCCACTTCTGCAGGCCCGCGGTGGTCTGGGCCGCCGCGTCCGTGTAGGTGTTCGCCGTGGCGTCGAAGGCGTTGGATCCGTTGCCCTCGTCGGCGACGTACAGCGTGTCGGGATTCGCGAACCAGATCCCGAACGGGAAGTCGCTCGTGTCTGTGGTGGCGAGCTGGGTGTTGAAGCCCTTGAGAACGCACATGTTGTAGTTGCTGTACGTGATGGGCGTGGTCGGAAGGGCCGCTCCCGGAACGGGCAGGCCGATCCCGTTTGCGCTGTTGCAGGCCGTGCCGGTCGTGTCGATGAAGTAGACCGTGTTGATGCCGTTGCCGCCGCTCCCCTTGGTGAGGTAGACGACGTTGTTGTAGACGGTCAGGCCGCGGAAGTTGGTGTCCTTCCCGAGCTTGTCGGCCTTGTCGCCGAGCTGGGTGATGTTGAAGCTCCCCACTGGCGTGGGCTGGCCCGGCGTCTGGTCGGCCTCGGCCAGGAGTGAGGGCGTCATGATCTGCGCGCCCGCGCCGTTGACGACCCCGGTCGGCTGAGGATTGGCCCCGTTGCCGGCGTTACCGGCCGAGTAGAACACGTTGTCGGCGGAGTTGAGGATCGCGGCGCGTCCGTTGTTGCCGCTGTAGGCGTTGGACTCGGTGAAGTTCCATCCGCCCGTGCTGCTGAGGTCGGCGACGAGCCGGTAGTTGGTTAGCTGAACCGGATTGGTGTTGTCGATGACGAGCGGCGTGTTGGAGTTAGAGATGTCGATCGCGGCGTCGGGGGCGGCGTAGCCCATCAGCGTCAGATCCGTCCCGGCCGTCGAGAAGTTGAGCGCCATCTCCGATTTCGAGGGGAAGCTCGTGACGAAGTCGCTGGTCGGAATCGGGATCGTGCGGATAGCCGAGCCGTCGCGATCGACGTCGTACAGGTACGCGGGTGAGGTGACGCCGAAGCTGCCGTCAACGGTGTCGTTGTTGAAGACGTACGGGTACGTCCCGTCGTTGATGGCCGTGCCGGTAGGGACGGCGGTCTTGCAGCTCTTGGCCAGCGGGGCGGTCGCGGTCGCGATGCAGCCCGGCAGCACGCTGACACCGGGAGTGAGGATGTCTGAAGGGGCGTCGTAGACGGTGCCGCTGACCACCACGCTTCCGGGCGCCAGCACCTTCGCGCTGAAGGTAGGGCTCGCGAGCGCGGCCGGCGCCGCGGCGAGGGCGCCAGCGGCGCAGGCCGCGACCGCGATCTTGGCTGCATGCCGGTTCCCGAACGTGCGCCGTCTTGGCGTTCTCGTTGCCATAAGGTGAAGCTCTCCTTGAGTTGAAATAGGTCCCCCCGGCGCAGGCGCGGTACCCCGGCGCGCCACCGGCACGTTCCACCGTAAACCGGCGGACAGGCGCTGATGTGACTAAGGTGTTACCGGAGGGGGCGCGGGCCGGCCGTCGGGTCCCGGCGGCCCGGGCCGACCGTCAGGTTGCGGCGGCGGAGGCTGGCCGTCAGGTCACGAGATTGTGCGCCTGCCAGGTGATCGGTGGCCCCCACACGGGACTGGCACCCGCTCGTTCCATCGCAGGCCGCAGCGTCCCGTCCATGAACGCCTTGGCCTGCTCGGCGCGTTCCCAGACGTGCATGTCTCGCCAGGTCGATCCATCGGGACCCATGCCGGCAACGTGTGCGAGGCAGCCGTCAGGCAAAGAGTCGCTGAGCCCGAGCTCGGCTGCGACGGCGTCATACTGCTCGCTGGTCATGCCCGGCGTGTCCGACAGCACGACGATGGCCATGAGATCCTCCTGTTGGGTATTTGCCTCGGCGGGGCGACGCTAGCGCGTGCGGCTGGGCGGCGGGGCGGCGGGGCGGCGGGGCGCCTATGCCGGCCCGGCCAGCAGAGGCCGCAATGACGGTGTACACGCGCAGGCGGCGCCCCGTAGGCGCGGGAGGCCGAGCAGGTCCTCGATCGCTGCGAGGACCGAGTAGTGGTCGACCGGCGTGGTCAGTCGGGCGCCGTGCTTTGCCCCCGCTCCGGCGACGATCGTCGCGATGTGCCCTCCCGATGCGAGCCGGCAGCAGCCATTGTCGGTCGCGCCCTCATCCCACGTCAGGAACAGGAGGCCGCGGGGTCCGAGAGAGCGCAGGAGCGACGGCACGAGCGTGGCGAGGAAGTGGTCGCCCGCGCTCGGGGAGCAGTCGTGCATGTCGTGGCACAGGTTCGGCGTGATCCAGCTGAAGGTGGGCAGCGTGTTCGCGCCTTCGTCGGCGGCGAGCTGGGAGAGGGGAACGACCCGCGCGCACCGGCTCGCGTCACCGGACACGCGCGTGTAGTACACGAACGGGTCGTGCTTCTTGGCGTACTCGCCCGCGCCGGCGCCGGTAAAGCACCGGTGCGGAAGACCCTCCATGTACGCCTTCCAAGAGACGTGCGCGGTTTCGAGCTGGTCGACGATGCTCGTCTTGGCGACGCTACAGTCGGTGCAGTCGCTCGTGATGCCGAACGTCGAGCCGCCGGTCAGGGCGAGGTAGTTCGGCAGCGACGGGTGGCCGATCGCGTACATCGACGTCGCGACGGCGTAGCGTCGCGCCAGGCCGTTGATGTACGGCGTCGACGGCGAGCCGATGATGCTCCCGTATTCCTCGTTCTCCATCAGGATCACGGCGATGTGCGCCGGGCGCCCGCCTGACAGACGGGCGACGGGCGACGCCCGGGTCTGGACGGGGCCGTGAGTGCTCGCGCTGCCGCACGCGGCGAGCAGCGCAAGCAGCGCGATCAGCGCGGGCAGCGCGAGCAGCGCGGGGCCGAGCATGAGCACGGCCGCGAGGGCGCGCATCCGCGCGCGTGTGGACGTCGTCGTCAAGGTGGTCACCCTCCGGGTGTCGCGGATTGGCGAGAAATTTACCTGCCCCCCGCCGGCCGTCTATACAGTGACTCCGACGGGGAAAGAGGCCCCCGGCGAGCGACGATCCGAGAGGAGGGCCAATGGCAGGCGCAATTGTCCACATCGAGATACCGGCCGACGACACGGCGGCGCAACGCGAGTTCTGGGGCTCGATGTTCGGCTGGCAGTTCGAGTCATTCCCAGGTCCGAGCGAGTACCACATGACCCGGATCAGCGACCAGACCGGCGCGGCCATCACCAACATGGAGCCCGGCAAGCGCGGCATGCGTCCCTACTTCGACGTCGACGACATCAACGCCGGCGCGGCGCGCGTAAAGGAGCTCGGTGGCGAGGCCCACGAGGCCATGCCCGTGCCGAACATGGGCTGGTTCGTGACCTGCGTAGATCCCCACGGCAACGAGTTCGGCCTCTGGCAGAACGACGAGTCGGCACCGGCGCCGACGGGGTAGGTCGGGGCCGCACCGCTCGGCCCGTTTTTGGCCGGCCGGGCGTGCGGCGCGGGAAACTCGGAGGGGTGTGCTGCGTTTTGACGGCATTGAGGCTGTCGCGAGACTCTGGAGCAGATCGACCACGGTATTTGGAGTCCTCGCGGGCGGGTCGTGGTCGATATTCGCTGGGGGCCATTGGATAGTGACCACGACCCCGGAACTTTTGCGCCGGCGGCCCGCGGAGCGCTCCGAAACCCCCGCAGCCTGAGTGAACGGAGATTCCGTACTTGACTGTCCGCCGTGCCGGTCTCCGGTGCGTCGCGGGACACCCGCCAGATCGGCCGGGCACACGACGTGGTCAATTTGCCATCCGCCACT
>JAXDGF010000366.1:0-26291 GCA_034665165.1 Solirubrobacteraceae bacterium
GCGGAACCGCCACGCTCACCGCCGACTACAGCGACTTCGCGACGCCGGTCGCCACCGCCGGCGGCTGCGCGGCCCCGCCGGCCGCACACAACACCTCAGCGCCCCCGGACTTCGTCACCGGCGGCTACGAGCTCAAGTGGGACTCGCCGCTGATCGACGCCGGCAACCCGAACGCGGTGTTCTTGCCCGGCCCGACCGATCTCGACGGCAACCCGCGCGTGGCCGACGGCAACGGCGACGGGACCGCCGTCAACGACATCGGGGCGTTCGAGTACCAGCGGCGCGCGCCGTCGGTTACCGCCCAAACCGTTGCGCAAGGCCCGGTCGGCGCCAACATACCGTTCGCCGTCAAGCAGGCGTCCGATCCCGATCCCGGCGACACGCTCACGTTCTCGTGGAGCTTCGACGACGGCGGCACCGCCACCGGCGCCCAGGTCACGCACGTCTTCGCGACCTCAGGAACGCACACCGGGACCGTGACCGCGACCGACCCGACCGGCCTCGCGGCGACGTCTAACGCGACCGTCGCGATCCTCGCCGGGCCGACCCCGACGACGACGACGCCGCCGACTCCCCGGATCACTCACCTCACGCAAGCGCACACTCGCTGGCGCGAGGGCTCGAAGCTCGCCCGCCTCGCCCGCAGGAGCCGCACACCGCCGGTCGGGACGACGTTCTCCTTCGCGCTCAACACCCCGGCGGCCCTGAAGCTGACCTTCACCCAATCGGCGAGTGGGCGCCGGGTGGGCAACAAATGCGCCGCGCCGTCGCGCTCGAACCGCCACAACCGCGCATGCCGCCGCACGATCACCAGCGGAACGGTCACGTTCTCGAGCGCCGCAGCGGGCACCGTGAAGATCACCTTCCAGGGGCGGCTGTCGCGCCGCAAGAAGCTCCGGCCCGGCCGTTACAAGCTCACGATCGCCGCCACCAACGCTACCGGGAGGGCAACATCGCATGCGCTCCCATTCACGATCGTCGTGGGTTAGTTCCCCCGCCAACGCCCGGTTCCAATAGCAGCTCGCGACCAGCGGTCAGCGCACCAGTCTCGACCGGAGCTCTGTCCGGGAACGGACACCCACCTCCGCGTACGCGGAATCCAGGTGCAACTCCACCGTCGCAGGGGTCACGCACAGCGCCTGCCGCGGTTATACCCGCGTTACGTCCCGGCGATCCACGACGTCGACTGCGACACCCGCCCGCACGTTCCGCTACCAATCACCGCGGAGAGGGACGAGGATGCGTCGAGCTGTGATCTACCTGCGAAGGACCGCGCGGCGGCTCGGGGCCGTCGCCGGCCTCGCGGCCCTCGTCGCGCTCGCGGCGACCGCGACAGCGACCGCGGCGACCACCGCGACCGCGACCGCGGCACCCGCGCTCCCATCGAGCGACTCCTTCTACACCTATTCGGCGACCACGCCGCTGGCCGGCATCGCGCCCGGCACGGTGCTGAAGACGCGAGCGATCCAGGTGGCGGTCTCGGGCAACGCGACCGCCTTCAGCGCCGAGCAGGTCTTGTACCGCACCACGGGCGAGCAGGGTCAGCCCACGGTCACGGTGACGACGATCATCAGGCCGCTGCTGTCCGTGCTCGGCACCAAGCTCGTCGCCTACCAGACCGCATACGACGGGCTCGGATCCGAGTGCGATCCGTCCTACACGCTGGCCGGCGGCAATCCGGGCTACAGCACCGCGCAGGACGAAGCCACGGTCATCGAGGGCTATCTGACGGCGGGCTTCACCGTCGAAGTCTCCGACTACGAGGGGACGAACCTCGAGTGGGCCGCGGGCCAGGAATCCGGCTACGGCACCCTCGACGGGATCCGCGCCGCCGAGAACGCGCTCGGAGCCCCCGGGTCGACGCCCGTGGCCATGGTCGGGTACTCGGGCGGGTCGATCGCGACCGAGTGGGCGAGCGAGCTCGCGGCGGGTTATGCCCCCGACCTCAACCTCATCGGCGCCGCCGAAGGCGGGATCCCCGTCGATTTCGCCCACAACCTGGCCTACGTCAACGGCAGCCCGAGCTGGTCTGGCGTCATCCCCGCCGTCCTCGTCGCCCTGTCGCGCGCGTTCGGCCTGGGCCTCGCCACCTACCTGTCGCCATATGGGAAGACGGTCACCTCCCACGTCGCGGGCGAGTGCATCAACAGCTTCCTCGGCGCCTACCCCGGCCTCACCGTCCAGCAGCTCATGAAGCCCCAGTACCAGGACATCCTCGCCATCCCCGCCTTCGCCAAGACCCTGAACCAGCTCATCATGGGCACCACTCCCGGTCATCCGGCGGGGCCGCTGCTCATGTCCGTCGGCAATCAGGACGGCACCGGCGACGGCGTCATGGTCGCGGCCGACGACGAGGCCCTGGCGCACCAGTACTGCCAGGAAGGCGTGCCCGTGACCTACGCCCAGCACAGCGGTCTCGACCATGGGACGGCGGCGCTGCCCTTCGAGGCGAGTGCGCTCCTCTTCGTCGAGGCCCGCTTCGCCGGGCTCCCGGCCCCGAATGGATGTGGACTGATCGGGGCGGGCAACCCCCTGACCCCGTTGCCCGTCTCGGCCTCGGTGGCTTGCCCAGCGCCGACCGGGGCGCTGAGCGGCAGTACCCTCGGCCGCGTCCACCTCGGGATGACGCGCGCGCAAGCGCGCAACGCCTACACCGGGAGCACGGACCGCCGCGGACGCAACCAGGACAGCTTCTGCCTCACGCCCACCGGCGTGCGCCTCGGCTACGCGTCTCCGAAGCTCGCGAAGGGGCGCAGGACCCGCGCGGGCACGGTCGTGTGGATCTCCACCTCGAACCCCTACTACGCGCTGAATGGCGTCACCCCTGGAGCCACCCTCGCGGCCGCCAAGCGGCGCCTGAAGCTCCGCCGGCCCGTCCGGATGGGCTCGAGCTCGTGGTACCTCGTGCGCCACGGCTCCTCCACCGGCGTCCTTGGCTTCCGCCACGGGGCCGTCACCGAGATCGGGATCGCCGACAAGCGCCTGACCAGGAGCGCCAAGACCGCCCGCGCCCTCATCCGCGCCTTCGGCTAGCCCCGCCGCCACGCCGCCCGGCCGCCACGCCACGCCACGCCGGCCGGCGCCCGCGGCCCCGGGGGACCGCTTGCCATCATGATCCTGATGACGGGCGTCCACGCCGACCTACCGACGCCGTTCCGCGGCGCCGGGGACCATATCGCCGTCGACCTCGGCGGCGCGCAGGCGCTCTTCACCACCTGCCGGGGCGGCAACCTCGGCACCACGGTCGGGCCGCAGTCCGCGGACGTGCTCGCGAACCGCCGGGCGCTCGCGGACAGCCTAGGCGTCACGCTCGCGTTCGCACATCAGGTTCATGGCACCCGGGTAATGACCGGCGACGCGCATCCTGCGTCTCCCGAGCAGGCCGACGGCCAGGCGACGACGGTTACGGGGGTGGCGGCGACGGTCATGGTCGCCGACTGCCTTCCCGTCGCGGTCGCGGGCGACGGCGGCGTGGCCATGGTTCACGCGGGCTGGCGTGGTCTCGCGGGCGGGATCGTCGGCGCGGGCGTCGAGCGGCTGCGAGCGCTCGGCGTGAGCGGTCCCCTCAGCGCCGCCATCGGTCCGGGGGCCGGTCCGTGCTGCTACGAGGTCGGCGACGAGGTCCACCGCGCCTTCTCCGGCCACGGCGCGGCGGTGAGACGCGGAGCCAACGTCGACCTCAAGGCGATCGCCACGCGCGAGCTCGAGCGCGCCGGCGTCGAGCACATCCACGACCTCGGTCTGTGCACGATCTGCTCGGACCCGACGCTCTTCTTCTCTCATCGCCGCGACCGAGGCGTGACCGGGCGCCAAGCGGGGCTGGCATGGCTCCGCTGATCTTCGAAGGGCTCGATGCCGCCGCGGTGCGCGCCAACCTCGACCGCGCGCGAGAGCGGATCGCCGGCGCGGCCTCGGCCGCCGGTCGCGACCCGGCCGAGGTCGAGATCCTCGCCGCCGTCAAGTACGTCCCGGCCGAGGAGCTCGACGTCCTCGCCGAGGCCGGGATCGAGCTCGTGGGCGAGAACCGCGCCCAAGACCTCGAGCGCAAGGCCGCCGGCCACCCCGGGCAATTCACCTGGGACTTCATCGGCCAGCTTCAGAGCCGCAAGGTGAGGCAGATCCTGCCCCTCGTCCGCTACATCCACTCGGTCGCGAGCGACTCGGTGCTGGCCCAGCTCGCGCGCCACGCGCCGCCCGAGACGGAGGTGCTCGTCGAGGTCAACGTCGCGCGGGAGCCGGGCAAGAGCGGCGTCGCGCGCGAGGAGCTGGCGTCCTTCCTCGAGCGGAGCCCCGTGCTCGTTGTGGGCCTGATGACGATGCCCCCGTTCGCGGTCTCAGCGGAGGACAATCGCCGCCACTTCGCCGCCCTCCGCGAGCTCGCTGCCGAGCATGGCCTGCGCCACTTGTCGATGGGCACGAGCCAGGATTACGTCGTCGCTGTGGAGGAAGGAGCCACCATCGTGCGCCTCGGAACCTCCCTATACCGCGCCGGCGCGCCATAATCGCTGGAAGGGAAATACCGTCCTTCCCCGAAACATCCAGCGATATGGCTTTCCGCGACACCTGGCACCGGACGATGGTCTACTTCGGCCTGGCCGAGGATGACGCGTACGACGACGAGCCCGAGCCCTACGCCGAGCCGTATGCCGAGCCCGAGACCCAGCTCGAGGATCGCTATCGCGAGCGACCGAACGTCCGCCGCCTTAGCGCCCGCCGGCGCCGCGACGAGATCGACGACATCTTCGCCGACGATCCCGCCGCCGACCGGCGCACGAACGTGCTGCGGCCGGTAAGCAACGGCAGCGGCAGCCGCGTCGCGCGCGGCGGAGGGGATGTGCGCGTGCACCTCGTGATCCCGAAGAGCTTCAACGACGCCCAGGACGTAGCCGACAAGTTCAAGGACTCAATTCCCGTGATCCTGAACCTCCAGGGCATCGACACCGACCTGTCCAAGCGGCTGATCGACTTCTCGAGCGGGCTCACCTACGCCCTCGACGGCGGCATGCAGCGGATTGCGGACAAGGTCTTCCTCCTCACCCCGCGCAACGTCGAGGTCTCGGCCGAAGAGCGCGCGCGGCTGCTCGAGAAGGGCTTCTTCAACCAGTCGTGAGCCGGACGCGCTCGGCCGTGGTCACCGAGCTGACCACGCCGCGCACGAGCACGTCCGGGCCCGTATCGATCGTGCCGTCCGGGCGCTCGAATCCGTACGGGGCGGCAAACCTGGCGATGACGGCGCCCCGCGCGCTCACGCCGGGGTCGTAAAGGCGCTGGGCCCCGTCGAGGAGGATCAGCCCGCGGGCGCCGGTGCGCAGCGGCTGTTGCGGGCGCTCGGGCAGGAGGAAGCCGTAGGCATCGGGCGCGGCGCTGACGAGGGTCCCGGCCGGGGCGCGCGCGAAGCTGCCCGCCACGGCCGCGAAAGTATCCGTCGCCGGTACGGGCGTGGGCTGGGCCACGAGCACGGCGAGGACGAGCAAAGCCCCGGCTAGGCCCAGCCCCGGCCTCGGGACCGCGCGCGGGATCCACGCGCCGGACAGCCTGCTCGCGGTGAGACCGGCCGCGACGGCGGCGAGCGGCAGGAGCTGGGCCAGGTAGCGCTCGGAGCCCGGGTTCCGATACGTGTACGTCGCTCCGAGCACCACCGCGGCGCCGAGCAGCGCGAGCGCCGCGGCTCCGCGCCCGTTCCAGCACGCCCACAGCAGGCCGAAGGCGGCCAGCGCGAGCACCGGCCACTCGTCATTCAGGAGGCCGCGCGCCGCGGGCGCGCGCCCCGACAGCGCCGCGGCGAGGATCAAGGCGAGCACCGCCCCGGCGACGACGGTCGCGCGGCGCCGGTCGCGCGCCGCCCACGCGGCGCCGAGCTGAAGCGCCGCGCCGGCGGCGAGCGCCCCGAGGAAGAGCGCGAGTCCGCCCGCCGGGAGCGCGATCGGGGGCCGCAGGAGCGCGAGCACGGCCGCGAGCACGAACGCCGCCGTGACGAGCGCGCGCTGGGCAAACCCCCGCCAGGCCGGCAAGGAGAGCCCGGCCACCCCGACTCCAGCGACCACCAGTAGCCATTCCGGACGCGTGAGCGCGCACAGGGCGGCGAGCACGCCGGCGGTCGTGGGGCGACGGGACACAGCCGCGAGTGCGGCCGCGAGCGCGAGCGCCTCCGCCATCGGGTCGGGACCGACGAAGCCGCTCCAGTAGGCGAGGGCGGGACTGGCGAGCGCGGCCGCGGCCGCGACGACGCCGGCGGCGCGCGACCCGGTGAGGCGGGCCGCGAGCACACTCGCGAGCACGACCGTGGCCGCGCCCGCGACGGCCGTGACCGCATCGGCGGCCGCCCGCGTTCCGCCCCATATCCCCGAGAGGAGCGCCACGAGAGCGGGAAACAGCGGCTTCAGGGCGGCATCGACCGACGGGACGAAGAGGGCGCCGCCGTGGCCGAGCTGGAGCGTGGGGGTGAGGTGGGCCGCGATCCCGCGCGCCATCAACAGGTAGTCGTAGCCGTCGGGGTAGATCAGTCCCCGGTGCAGTCCGCGCGCCCGCAGCCACAGCGCCAGGACGGCGATGACGAGGAGTCCGGCGCGCGCCGCGCGCGCGCTCGACCACGCCCGAGCGAGCATCACGAGCGCTCGGCCGGGGCGCCGGAGGCGAGCGAGGCGACGTAACCCGCCGTCTCCGCGAGCCGGTACATGTAGACGCGGTCGCGCGTCAGCAGCCACATCACGAGCCGCACCGGCGCGGCGGCCAGGAGCCGGAGCGTCGTGCGCCACGTCGCGACCTGGGCGCGGCCGACGCCCGCCCACCAGAACCGGCGCCAGTAGAAGCCGGCGGTGAGGCGCTCGGCGTGGACCGTGTGGAGGACGCGGGCGCGCGGCTCGAGCCACACGCGCCAGCCGGCGGCCAAGACGCGCGCGACCATGTCAGAGTCCTCGCCCGAGAGGAGCGAGCGGGCGCCGTTGCGTCCGAGCTCTAGCGCGAAGGGGCCGACCTCGTCCAGGGCCGCGCGCCGGAAGACCATGTTGGCGCCGAACGGCCACTCGGCGCTCGACCTGGGCTCTCTCGCCTCCTCGCCCCAGCGGGTGATGCTCGCGAACTGGAGCAGGCGGTCAGAGAGCCAGCGCGGGCGCGCGCCGGCGAAGCGAGCGAGGCAGGCACCGCCCACGCATCCGATCTCCGGATCCTCGGCGAAGGCGGCCAGCAGGGCCGTCCCCCACCCTGCGAGGGGCGCAGCGTCGTCGTCGATGAAGGCGACGATGTCACCGTCGGAGGCGGCGAGGCCCGCGTTGCGGGCCAGCGACAGGCCCGGCTCGGCGACGTAGCGATACACGAGCTCGGGTAGGCGGTCGCGGTAGCTCTCGACGAGCGCCTCGCACGGCACCGGCGAGGCGGAGTCGACGACGATCACCTGCGCGCCGGCGTCCTCGTCCGCGAGCGCCGCGAGGCAGGCGGAGAGCTCGGCGGGGCGATTGTGGGTGCAGACGACGACCGAGAGCGAGGTCATCGCGCGACCTCAGGTCGCCACACGCCCGCGAGACCCTCGTCGGCGGGCCGGAAGGCCCCGCTCGCGGTCATCCGCCGAGCGTCGCGCCGGTGCAGCGCGGCGATCGGCGCGAGCACGAGCTTGCCCCACACCGGCAGGCGCGGGTCGCTCGCCCGCCGGCCCCGGAAGGAGGTGAACATGGCCTCGAGCTCGGAGCGCGAATGCTCTCGATGCCACAGCGAGCCGTCGCGGACCCTGACCCGGACGACCGGTTCACGGGTGAAGATGACCCGGCCGCGGAACGCGAGGGCCGAACGCAGCGCCCAGTCCTCGGCGAGGGAGGCGTCGCCGAAGCCGCCCGCGTCCCGGGCCACCTCCGTGCGCACCGCCGCGCAGCCCACGAGGGGATAGCAGTCGAAGCGCAGCGTGGTGAGCGCGAAGAGACGGCGGCGCCGGGCGAGCCGGTACACGGCCGGACGCGGCGAGCGCTCGACGACAAGCTCACGACCAGTGGCCGGGCTCCACAGCCGGTGCTTGCCGACGGCGGCCACGGCGCCGGGGGTGGCCGCCAGCATGCGCGCGAGCACGTCGAGGGCGCCGGCGAGAAGGGTGTCGTCGGCGTCGAGGAAGAGAACGATCGGCGCGTTCACGTGCGCGAGGCCGAGATTGCGCGCCGCCCCGGCGGAGAGGCGGCGCGACGCCCGCACGACGGTGACCCCGTCGGGCAGCGCGGGCAGCGGCGCGGTGGAGGCATTGTCGACCACGATCGTCTCCGCGGCCTGGGTGACGGCGCTCGCGACGCACTCGGGCAGCGTCGCCACGTAGTCATCCCAGACGGCGATGACCACTGAGACATTGGCGCTCATGGCTGCCCGCCCGGTGGGCTGAGCGCGACGACGGTGCTGAAGCGCCCGTCGCTGTGAAGCACGCGCCCGAGATGCTCGATCTCGGCCGGCGAGGAGGCCACGTTGCACTCGGGCAGGCAGTTGACGACCCAGCGACCGGAAGTCACGGCGATGGACACGCTGTCGCCGTCGGACATCGACTGGCCGTCCGCGGCCAGGGTCGGGGTCGAGCCGAGCTCGCCGACGCTGAGCGTCACCATCCGGACCCCGAGGCGGTAGAGGACGGGCGCCTCGCGCTCCGCGGTTTGTTCGTTCCCGGCGGCGAGGCGCGCGAGCGCTTGTTCGATGGGCTGCCGGTTCTGCGCGAGGATGCTCGGCGGCGCGTCCGTGACCTGGAGGAGTCGCTGATAGTCGAGCCGGTAGACGGTGAACTCGCCGTTGTCGAAGGTCTGATGAGCGACGGCGGCGATGCGAGCGGTGTAGGTGGAGAGGGGGACGACGTCGGACCCGGTGATCAGCGAGTTGTAGGCGCCCGCGAAGAGCGAATGCTGGCTCGGTGGGGCCAGGGTCGTGAACTTCTCGACCACCACCCACCGCACCCCTCGGGACCACATCTGTGTGAGCGCGAGGGCCGCCTGTGCCTCGGTCCCGGCGTACACAGTGCGCAGCAGCTCGTACCCCGATTCGGCGAGCGCGGGCTCAGAGCCCGAGTCGGCGTGTCCCATCCCGAAGGTGAGGACGCGGTTGCCGGTCGCGATCGGGATGAAGTAGCTCGTGTTCGGGTCCGAGGCGACCACGCCGGAACCGGCGGGGATGACGTCTCCGAACTGCCACAGCGTCGAGAGCGGCGCCCCGAAGTAGCTCAGGTTGTCGGAGACGGTGAGAAGCGACACCGTCTTGAACGCGAAGGCGAGCGCGAGGGTGGCGATGACGAGGACGGCGGCGCGGCGGCTCTTGTGGTGGGCGATGAACACGCCGACGCCGATCCCCACCGGTACCTGGCAGACGAGAATCAGCCGGTAGTAGAGCGGGAGCTGGTAACCGGTCGCAAGATGCACGACGGCACCGACGAAGCCGAGGCCGAAGAGGGCGCAGAACCACAGCAGGAGGACGCCGTCCGTCCGCCGGGCGAGCCGGATCAGACCGATCAGAGCGCACACGCCCGGCAGGAAGAGGAGCAGCCACCGGTCACGCTCGTCGTTCCAGTAGAACCCGAGCCGGTAGCTGCGGAGCACGGGGGCGTTGAGGGGCCAGTGCCCGAGCGTATACAGACCCCACACGATGATGAAGGCGGCGCTCCAGATCCCCACCCGGGCCAGGACTAGCTCCATCCGGGCGCTGATCCGGAACGACAGCGCGCGGCGGGCGAGTGCGAGCAGCCCGGGAAGGCGGCGCGGCACCTCGATCGAGGCGAAGGGGACGACCAGGGCCGCGAACACGAGCACCGGGACCGGCAAGCCCGAGCTCTGGAAGGCGGCGAAGATGTCGAACGGCGGCCAGGCGCCCGCGAGGACGAACGCGACCTCGATCAGGAGCGGGATGCGCCAGATCTCATTGCGGTGCGACCGGCCGGCCACGCACGCATAGAGAATCATCAGCCCCGTGAGCACCGCCCCGTTGAACGGGTCGGTGGTGATGGTGAGGGCGGCCAGAAGCACGCTCACCAGCGACCACGCCCAGCCTCGACGGCGTAGCGTCATCAGCGTCGCGAGCGAGAGGCCGGTCGCAAACGTCGTGGGGAAATAGCCGGTGTCGAGGAACCCGTTCAGCGTCAGGTCGCCGGGGAAGGCGACGTGCACGGGGCCGAACACGACCAGGAGCGCCGGCACCGCGACCCATGCCGCGGTCGGCCCGGCCACCCGCCGGGTGTAGAGCCACACCATGGCGAGCACGAACAGCGTCACCGGGATGGTCATGATGGCGGCGAAGGTGCCGAGCGCCATCGGGTCCGCGAGCCGGCCTGCGGGCGCCACCGCCTTCCAGATCAGCCCGAGCGCCTGCAGGTATGGGGAGGCGTGAATCGAGTTCGCGCTCGCGGTGCCGAAGAACACGCTGTCGGGTCGCAAGGGATGAAGGGCGAGGTCGCGGATCAGAGCCAGGAAAGTCGGCGTGTCGGCCGTCACCCGCAGCTCGTAGTGGTTGAAGATGGCCTTGATCTCGAGCGCCACGAGGACGAGCACCGAGCCGATCGACAGCGCGGCGGCCAGGCGCCGGCCCGCGACGCCCGCGCGCTTGGACGGCTCGGGAGCCGGGGGCGCGGCCTCGGGAGCCGGCTCAGCCGCCTCAGGCGTCGCCTCGGGGAGCTCGCCGGTCTCCGGCCACTCGTACGCCTCGAGCCGGCCCTCATCCGTCACGGTCATGCCGTCGTTCGGACTCATCCGCGCGCCGGCCGGGCCGGAACCACCAGTGTCCGCCGCCGCGCGCTCGCGGCCAAGCCAGGAAGGTGGCGACGGGCGGCGCGGTAGAGGAGGGCGAGGGCAACCAGCTCGCACGCGAGCGTCGCCCAGGCGGCGCCGTCGGCGCCCAGCCTGGGGGCGAGCAGGGCGAGCACGACGAGGTTCACGACGAGCGACGCAGCCACCTGCGTGGCCACAGGCCGGATCCGGCCCGCCGCGATCAGGGCGGTGCCGAGCACGCCACCGGCGGCGATGAGGATCGTGCTCACGGCGAGGATGGCCAGCGGCGTCGCCGCCGCTCCGTAGCGAGGACCGAAGGTGAGGGTCACGAGGGGGTGGGCGAGGAGGGCGACGCCGATGCCGAGCGCGGCGCAGGCGACGGTCATCCACAGCAGGGCGCGGCGCGTCACGGCGGCCCGGTCGGCGTCGTCGCGCCCGGCGGCGAGCCGGGGCAGGAGCCCGGTCGTCACCGCGTTCCCGACCGACAGGAGGCCGAATCCGATCGTGCTCGCGGCGGCGAAGGCGGCCGTCTGGCGCGGGGTGGAGAAGAGCGAGAGCGCGACCGTGCCCGAGCGGTAGTAGACGAGCGTCGCCACCGCCATCAGGCCCAGGGGGAGCGCCCCACGCAGAGCGGCCCAGCCTCCGATCACGGGCCCACGCCGGACCACGCGACGTCCCGCCCACAGCATCGGCGCCAGGGTGAGCACGCTCGCCGCCGTGACCGCGACGAGCACTGGCCCCGCGCCCGGCGCGATCACCAGGCACAGCGCTCCGGCGCCAACGACGCCCACCCCGGCCGCCAGCTTCGTGAGCGCCTCGGGCCGGAGATCCTGCGCCGAGCGGAGCGCGCCCATCAACGAGAGCTGGGCGGCGCCCGCGACCGCGAGGGCCACGGTGGCCACGGCGTCGAGGAGATGGCCGCTTGCGACGCCGATCGCTCCAGCGGCGAGGAAGCAGGCGGCAACGAGGGGGACCCGCGCCCGGGCGAGCGCGAGCGCGAGCGCGCCCCGCGCCTCGGGTCCGCCCACGCCGTCGCGCGTGAGCAGGGTCTGGCTCCCGAGATCGAGGGCGGCGGTGAGGACCGTCGCCGTCGCGAGGGCACTGGCCAGCAGCGCGAACTGAGGCGTGGACAAGCCCCGGGCAACAACGATCATCAGCGCGAACATCCCCGCCTTGGCCGCGAGGTCACCCGCCAGCGCCAGCGCCGAGTTCTGGAGCAGGCCGCGCCGCCTCACGCGCGCGCCTCGTGCCCGACCGGGCGGTCGCGCACCTCGTGCCCGACCGGGCGGTGCGACCTCGTGCGCGCGGCAGCGGCGCCCTGCGTCGCCGGGAGGCCGTCGACGGCGGCGTTCACGAGCTCCGCGTAGCGCGCGAACGATTCGCGCCGGCCGGCGCGGCGCACGCCGTCCGCCAGGCTCGACGCCTCGCCGGGCAGCCGTGATATCGCCGCGGCGAGGGCGGCGGCGTCTCCGGGCGGGCAGAGGATCCCGTCGATGCCGTCCTGCACCGCCTCGGGCAGGCCGCCGACCGCGGTGGCGATGACCGGGGTTCCGTACGCGAACGAGAGCTGAACGACGCCCGACTGCGTCGCCGACCGGTAGGGGAGGAGGGACGCGTCGGCGGCGAGGAAGAGGAGGGCCGCCTCCTCGTTCGAGACGAACCCATCGCGCAACTCGACGCGCTCCTCGAGCCCGAGGGCACGGACGCGGCCGCGCAGCTCCTCGCCGCCGTCCCAGAACACGCCCGCGACGGTGAGGCGTACGCGCACCGCGGGCTCGATGCGGGCCAGCGCCTCGAGGGCGAGATCGATTCCCTTGTAGGGCCGGATCGCGCCGAAGGCGAGCAGGGAGATGTCGGGGTTGCCCTGGCGCTCGCGCTCGGCGCGGACCGTGATCGGGTCGGGAAGCGCGCACAGGTCGGAGGCCGAGAAGCGAGGGTGAAAGGCGCGGAGCACGGGCCGATCCCCCAGGCCGAGACTCGCGAGCTCCTCGATTTGCTGCGAGGCGTGCACGACGAGCAGGTCGGCGTGGCCGAGCACGCCGCGCGTCAGGAGCCGGCCGCAGCGGACGGGCTCGTGGGGCAGGACGTTGTGGCACACAACGACACGCGCGACGTGGGTCGGGCGATGGCGCAGCAGGTACCGGTAGGGCGGGGCCATCACGGGATGGATCCAAGGCAGCACCATCGCCCGCGCCCCCGACGCGTCGATCCGGCGCAGCGCCGTCCGCCACGTGCGGGGATCGACCCAGTCGAGCACGGTGTCGGCACGCGGGACGCGCGTCGGCCGCGAGCGGAGATCCTGCGCGTCGCGGCGGTGCAGCACGGGCGGGTAGAGCCGGCGCCACGAGAGCGCCGTGACGGGCCCGAGGTCGGCCAGGGCGGACACCATCGCCGTGTTGAACTGCGCCGCCCCACTCACCAGCGGGTGGACGGGAGCGACGACGGCGAGCGGGGCGGCCGGTCTCACCGGCCGCGTCATCGCCGCGACAGCGTCGGTCCGCGCGGTGAGCGCGCGCGGGCGTAGGGGTCGCCGTCCGCTGCCTCGATGCGCTTGATCCGATGGAGCGCGTCCTCGAGCAGCCGGCGGTTCGAGCTGATCCCGTCGGCGAACAGGCCGCACATAAGCAGGGCGACCGCGACGATGGCCAGGAGCACGGCCGCGAGGAGCGCCGGCAGGTGCATCCCGCCCGCCGCGTACGAGGACAGGAACCACGCGGTGACAATCGACGCCGCGGTGCCGAAGAAGGCGGCGAGCACGCCGAAGGCCCGCAGCGGGTTCGTGTGCAGCGTGGTGCGGAAGGCCTGGCTCCCGGTGCGCGCGATGTAGCGCACGATCGAGTGGGTCATGCGCGAGGTGCCCACGGCGCGGGGACGGGCCTGGGCCTTGATCTCGACCATGCGCAGGCGCTTGGCCGCGGCCTGCACGAGCGTCTCCACCGTGTACGTGTAGCCGGTGCTGACGTGGACCTGCATCAGTGCCTCGCGGGAGAAGGCACGGTAGCCCGAGGTGATGTCCGTGAGCGAGATGTGCAGCAGGCGCCGGGCGATGCTCGATCCGGCGCGGTTGCCGAGGCGCCGCATCGGAGATCCCTGGCTGGCATCCGCGAGGGGGCGTGCGGCCACGACCAGGTCGGCCGTGCCCGCGACGATGGGCGCGACCAGCCGGGGCAGCGCCGCCGGGTCGTGCTGCCCGTCGGCGTCGAGCGTCACCACCACGTCGGCGCCGCGGGCGAGCGCTTCGGTGGTGCCGCGGTTGAAGGCCGCTGCCAGGCCGCGGTTGCCAGGGTGCCGGGCCACGTGATCGACCCCGGCCGCCCAGGCACGATCGGCGGTCAGGTCGTCCGAGCCGTCGTCGATGACGATGACCTCGACGAGACCGAAGCCGGGGACCTGGCGCGGGACCTCGCGCACGACGTGCCCGATCGTCTCCTGCTCGTTGAGCGCAGGGATGAGGACGACGAGCTTGCGGTTGGGCGCCGGCGGCAGCGCCCTCGCGTCAATGTGAGACTCGACCGGGCCGAGCGCGGACAGCACCGCGCCCGACCCGGAGGCCCGACTTTGCGTGGCCATGTGTCGAGGTGCGCGGGCTAGTGGCCGTTACCGTGGGCGCCTTGCGACCACGGGGGCGGGGTGACGCTGGGCTTGCCGTGCGAGCCTGGCGGCCGGCCGCTGGCGGCGGCCATGCCGGCAACGGCGAGACAGAGGGCGGCGACGATCGAGAGGACGCTGGTCCGACGCTTCATGTGAGCCTCCGGTGGGTCGATGCAGTAGGCGTCCCGTAGGACTCCTCCCGCGTGGAGCCGACCCCGACTGGCCGGCCTTGCGTACCGGGGTCTTCGGCCCCGGCCCACGCCGAGTGTGATCTGGCACTCGCGAAGATCGACCGTTCGTCCAGGCTGGCCGTACGGTGGTAGCGACGCCGATCTCCTCAAGCGTGCGGCGGGCCGAGTCGATATCGGCCGCGGTGATCGTGAACGTCGCACTTGCCCTCGCCGGCGTAGGCGCCGTCCTCCTCGCGCTGCGCGAGCGACGCCGGCGGCGCGCGCTCGAGCGTGAGCTAGATCGGGTTCGGACGCAGGTCCGGGTTGCAGGTCCGACCCAGCTCGGCAACCGCCAGGCGTTCACGGAGGCGCTCGAGGTCGAGGTGTCGCGCTGCACCCGAACGGGCCGGCCCGCATCGCTCCTCGTCATCAACCTCGACTCCGAGCTCTGGCGCGGGCAAGCCGACTCATGCGCTCAGGAGGCGCTCGCCGAGGTCATCCGCACCCAGGTCCGCGGCGAGGACATCGGCTACCAGATCGGGTACGACGAGTTCGCGCTCATCTTGCCCGAGACACGGGGTCAGGGAGCGCTCGTGGCCGCGTCCAGGATCGAGGCGCAGTTCCTGGCCTCGGGCGGTCGGGAAGGGAGCCTGACGATCGGGATCGCCGAGCTCGGTCCCGGGATCGACCGCCATCAGCTCTTCCGCAACGCCTATTGCGCGATGCTCGCGGCCGACCGCGACGGTCTCCCGCGCTTGGTCCTCTATTCCCCGGAGTTCGACCACCCGAGCTCCGGCGGGGTCGTGGATCTCGCGGGTTTCGAGGCCCTCGACGGCCCTCTCGCTTAGCGGCCCGGCGGTCACCGCCTCGCCCCCCGCTAGATTTCACTGGATGCGCGTCGGTTTGATCGGATCGGGCAACATGGCCCGGGCCCTAGCTCGAGGCTGGGGCGACCCCGTTTTGTGCTCCGACGCGGGCTCTGGCCGCGCGGCCGCGCTCGTCGCCGAGCTCGGCGGTGAGGCCTTCGAGACCAACGTCGCCGTGGCCGAACGAGCGGACCTCGTCGTCCTGTGCCACAAGCCCGCCGGGCTGTTGGCCGTGGCCGAGGAGATCGGCGGCGTGGCCAAGTCGGTGGCCTCGGTGCTCGGGGCCACCCCGACGAGCCGCCTCGTGCACGCCTATCCCGGCACGCCGGTGTTCCGGATGATGCCCAACACCGCGGTGGAGGTGCGCCGCGGCGTCGTCTGCTACACGCCCGCCGCCGGTGTCGACCCCTTACTCGAGGCCGATGTCGTCGCGCTCTTCGCGCGCCTCGGGACCGTTGTCGGTCTCGAGGAGCGCCAGATCGAGGCCGCGACCGCGGTCATGGGCGTCGGGCCTGCCTACCAGGCGCTGCTCGCCGAGGCGCAGGTCGACGCCGCCGTTCGTCACGGCCTGAAGCCACGGCTCGCGGCCGAGCTCGTGGTCGAGACGATGCGCGGAACGGCGGACTTGCTCGCGGCCCGCGACTACGACACGCTCGCCGTCAGGCGTGAGGTGACTTCGCCGGGCGGCTCGACCGCGCGCGGCCTTGCCGCCCTCGAGCGCGCCGGCATCCGCGCCGCCTTCCAGGACGCGATCGACGCCGTCAGTGGCCTCCCCGCCGGGGACCCGGGAGCGCGAGAACCGGGCGCGCGTGCCGGAGCGCGAGACCCGGGCGCGCGCGCCGGAGCGCGAACATGATCGTTCTCGCCACCACGCGCTCGAGCATCGGCGACTACGTACAGGGGCTGTTCACGGTCTACATCGTGATCCTGTTCATCTACATCTTGCTCAACATCATGTTCTCGCTCGGCGTGCGCCCGCCGTACTCGCGAGTCTCGGACGCCATCCTCGGCTTCCTGCGCGATGTCTCCGAGCCCTACCTGCGCGTCTTCCGGCGCTTCATTCCAGCCATTGGCCAGATCGACCTGAGCCCGATGCTCGCGATCATCGTCCTCTACTTCGCGCAGTCACTGGTGGTCAGCGCGATCCGCGGCTGACGCGGTCGCGTCCTCTATCTCGCGGGATGGCCGTCGCCGCCCGAACCGATCGCTCGGGCGCGGGCCGTCTCGGCGGCTACGTGCGGGCCGCCCTCGTGCTCGCGCTCGTGCTCGTCGCCGACCAGGTGACGAAGCACGCCGTGGAGTCTGGGATCGCGCCCGGTCAGGTGCGCAACGTGATTCCGGGCGTCGTCAAGCTCGTCGACGTGCGCAACACCGGTGTCGCCTTCAGCTTCTTCTCCGGCGGCGGCACGATCGTGCTCGTGATCACGGCCCTGGCCCTGACCGCCCTCGTCGGATACTTCGTCGTGCGGCCCGGGCGACGCATGCTGTGGCTGCCCACAGGCCTCCTCCTCGGCGGCGCGATCGGGAACCTGATCGACCGCGTGCGCGACAGCGCGGTCACTGACTTCATCAAGCTCCCGCACTGGCCGGCGTTCAACGTCGCCGACACGGCGATCACGGTCGGCGTCCTTGCGCTCCTGTACACGATCGAGACCGGCTCTCGTCGCGGAGGGCGGGGCGCCGCCGATGACTGACGTCGCCCCCGGCGCGGCGAGCAGGATCCAGGTCCCGGCCGAGGCAGCGGGGACGAGGCTCGACCAGTTCCTGGCCGGACCGCTCGGATCGCGCGCCCGCGCCCAGCGCCTCATCGACGAGGGCCGGGTGCGCGTCGACGGGGGGATGCGGCGCAAGAGCTACGAGTTGCAGGCCGGGGAGGTCATCGGTGTCGAGGACTCCGAGCCGAGAGGCGAGGCGCCCGCCGTCGACATCTCGTTCGGCGTCCCCTACGAGGACGAGCACCTGATCGTCGTCGACAAGCCTGCGGGCGTCGTCGTCCATCCCGCGCGCGGGCATCGCTCGGGGACGCTGTCCCAGGCCCTGGCGGGGCGAGCGGCCGGGGGCGACGAGCCGTGGCGGGCGGGGATCGTTCACCGGCTCGACCGCGACACCTCGGGACTGCTGGTGGTGGCCAAGCGCGACGACGTACACCGGGCGCTGAAGGCGCTCCTCGCCGCGCGCGAGCTGGGTCGTGAGTACCTCGCCCTCGTCGCGGGCACGCCCTCGGCCCGATCAGGAACGATCGAGGCCGCGATCGGCCGCGACCGGCGCTACCGGACGCTGATGTCGATCGACTCCGACGAGCCGCGCGAGGCGCGGACCAACTTCGAGATCGTGGAGGTGTTCCCGGCCGCGAGCCTGCTTCGGGTCAGCCTCGACACGGGCCGCACCCACCAGATCCGCGTTCACCTCCAGAGCATCGGCCATCCCGTGTGTGGCGATCGTCAGTACGGGGTGAGCGACGTGTACGGCCTCGAGCGCCAGTTCCTTCACGCCGCCCGGCTCGCCTTTCCCCACCCGGTCACGGGCGAGGCCATCGACGTCAGCTCGCGGCTCCCGGGCGATCTCACGCTCGCGCTGACGTTAGCGGCGCGCGGATAGCACCGCAGGGCCGCCGTGCGGATAGCACGGCGGGGCGACCCGTCCAAAGCCGCCCCGCCGCGAACCGCGTGCGAGCCGAACCACCGGAGGTAGGGGAAGGGAGGATCGACTCGCGAATGAGCCACCGCCGGAGGTAGGGGAAGGGCGGTGACCCGAATTCTCCAAACGCAGCCAAACACAGAAACTTGCGTAAGATTGTGAAAGAAGACGTTTCCTAATCCAAAGACTCCGACAGCACGGGTCACGCCCTGGCCTCGCGGTCCCTTCATGGGACCCAGAGGTTCGTGATCGCCGGCGCCGGGGTTGCAGCAACCAAAAGACAAAGGGAGTAAATACGTGGCTCGAGTTGGAATCAAAGAGCTGCTGGAGGCCGGTGTGCATTTCGGCCACCAGACGCGCCGATGGAACCCCAAGATGCGCCGCTTTATCTTCGGTGAGCGGGACGGCATCTACATCATCGATCTTCTCCAGACCCAGCAGCTGCTGGAGGAGGCCCGCAGGTTCGCCTCTGACGTCGCCCACCGCGGCGGCACCGTCCTCTTTGTGGGGACCAAGAAGCAGGCCCGCGACGCGATCAAGGACATCGCCGAGGCCTCCGACATGCCGTACGTCAATCATCGCTGGCTCGGCGGCCTGCTGACGAACTATCAGACCATCTCGCTGCGCATCAAGCGCCTGCACGACCTCGAGCGCTACGAGGCCGAGGGGCAGCTCCAGCTTCTCCCCACCCGCGAGCGCATGAACGCCCAGGCCGACCTCGAGAAGCTGCGCGCCAACCTCGGCGGGGTCAAGAACATGCAGCGGGTCCCGGACGCGATGTTCGTCATCGACCTCAAGTCCGAGGCCATCGCCGTCCGCGAGGCGCACCGCCTGCGGATCCCGATCATCGGACTTGTGGATACGAACTGCGATCCCGACGGGATCGACTACGTGATCCCCGGCAACGACGACGCCATCCGCTCCTGCGCCGCCATCACCAAGGCGATCGGAGACGTCGTGGCCGAGGGCCACAACATCTTCCGTGCCGAGGAGGAGCGCGCCCGCCGCGAGGCGGAGGAGCAGGCGCGCCGCGAGGCCGAGGAGCAGGCGCGCCGCGAGGCCGAGGAGCAGGCCCGTCGCGACGCGGAGGAGCAGGCCCGTCGCGAGGCCGAGGAGCAGGCGGCTGCTGCTGCGGCGGCGGAGGCTGCCCCCGCGGCCGCCGAGCCACAGCCGGAGCCCGCCGCGGCGGCGAAGCCCGAGCCGCCCGCGGCGGCTGTGCCGGAGCCCAAGCCGGAGCCGCCCGCGGCTGCGGAGCCGAAGCCCGAGCCCGCCGCTGTGGCGGAGCCCGAGCCCGAGCCCGCCGCTGTGGCGGAGCCCGAGCCCGAGCCGACTGCCGCGGCGGAGGCGGAGCCCGAGCCCGCCGCTGTGGCGGAGCCCGAGCCCGAGCCGGCTGCCGCGGCGGAGGTGGAGCCCGAGCCGGCTGCCGCGGCGGAGGTGGAGCCCGAGCCCGCCGCCGCCACCTCGCCGACCGCCGCCGGCGAACCCGACGCCGCGAAGGAGGATGCGTGATGGCAGAGGTCACGGCATCGCAGGTAAAGGAACTACGTGACCGGACGGGCGCGCCCATGCTCGCGTGCCGCAACGCGCTGCGGGAGTCGGGCGGGGACATCGATGCCTCGATCGAGCTCCTGCGCGCTCGCGGCGAGGCCCAGGCCGCCAAGCGCGCGGGCCGCGAGGCGAACAACGGGGGGATTGACAGCTACATCCACTCCAACGGGCAGCTCGGCGTGCTCGTCGAGGTGAACTGCGAGACGGACTTCGTCGCCCGCAACGAGGACTTCAAGACCTTCGTCCACGATCTCGCGCTTCACATCGCGGCGGCCAACCCGGTTGGGATCTCCGACGAGGACATCCCCGCCGAGGATCGCGAGCGCGAGGAGCGCATCGCGACCGAGCAGGCGCTCGACCGCCCCGAGAACGTGCGCGAGCGCATCGTCTCGGGCAAGCTCGACAAGTGGCTCGCCGATGTCGTCCTGCTGCGCCAGAAGCATGTGAACGAGGACAAGTACTCGGGCCAGACCATCGAGGATCTCCGCGCCAAGCTCGCCGCCGACACGGGAGAGAACATCGTCATCCGCCGCTTTGCGCGCTTTGCCATCGGCACCTGATCAGCCCGAGGAGCGCGCCGCCGCGTTCCGGCGGGTGCTCCTCAAGCTCTCGGGCGAGGCGCTGATGGGCGATCTCGAGTACGGCACCGACCGCGACCGGGTGCGTGCCGTCGCGGCCCAGGTCGCCGACGTATATCGGCGGGGCGTCGAGGTGGCGATCGTGGTCGGCGGCGGCAACATCTACCGAGGGCTGGCGGGCGCCGCGGCCGGGATGGACCGCGCCACCGGCGACTACATGGGCATGCTCGCCACCGTGCTCAACGCCCTCGCGCTCCAGGACGCGCTCGAGAAGGAGGAGGTCGCCACCCGGGTCCAGTCGGCCATCACCATCTCGGAGGTCGCGGAGCCCTACATTCGCCGCCGCGCGATGCGCCACCTCGAGAAGGGCAGGATCGTCATCTTCGCGGCCGGCACGGGCAACCCGTTCTTCACCACCGATACCGCCGCCGCGCTGCGGGCGGTGGAGATCCATGCCGAGGTCATCCTCATGGGCAAGAACGGCGTTGGGGGGGTTTATACGGCAGATCCGGCCGTGGACTCGACGGCCGAGTTCATTCCCGAGATCAGCCACAAGGACGCGCTCACGCGCGGCCTTCAGGTCATGGACTCGACCGCTCTTGCGCTGTGCATGGACAACAACCTGCCGATCGTCGTCTTCAACATGGGCGACGAGACCAGCATCGGCAAGATAGTGTCCGGCGAACGAGTGGGAACGCTGGTGCGGACATGAGCATCATCGACGAGCTGATAGACGACGGTCGCGACCGGATGGCCAGATCGGTCGAGGCGATGCGGCACGAGTTTGGCTCGGTGCGGACGGGACGCGCCAGCCCCGCCCTCCTCGACCGCATCATGGTCGACTACTACGGGGCCTCGACGCCGCTCAAGCAGCTCGCCACGATTTCTGCCCCTGAGGCGCGCCTGCTCTCGGTGCAGCCCTACGACAAGAGCTCGATCAAGGCCATCGAGCGCGCCATCCTCGAGTCCGACGTCGGTCTCACGCCCTCCAACGACGGCAACGTGATCCGCCTGAGCATTCCCGAGCTGACCGAGGAACGGCGCCGCCAGCTCGTCAAGGTGGTTCGTCACATCGCCGAAGAGGGCCGCGTCGCGATCCGCAACATCCGCCGCGACGTCATGCACGACCTCCGCGAGCTGAAGGACGCCGGGGACACCGGATCCGACGAAGAGCACCGCGCCGAGGCCGAACTCCAGAAGGTCACCGACGCCAAGATCGCCGAGCTCGACGAGCTCCTGGCGCACAAGGAAGCAGAGATCCTCGAGGTCTAGTGCGCCGTTCTGAAAGACCTTTGATGGTCTGGCGAGGGGCTGGGCGTGACTGGGCGTGTCCAGACGCCGCCAGAGCGCAAAGGGGTTTCGAGAACGGTGCATTAGTGTCCGCCGACGCTCGGAGCGGTCTCGCCAGTGACGAAGCGCGGACGGCGGCGGGCGAGGCGCCCGGAGCTGACGGGCGCGCTCGTTACGTGGCGATCATCACCGACGGCAACGGGCGCTGGGCGGAGCGCCGCGGCCTGCCCGCCCTGGCCGGCCACGAGGCCGGCGCCGACGCGGTCAAGGCAAGGCTGCGCGACGCCGTCACCCTCGGCGTGCTCGAGCTCACCGTGTACTCCTTCTCGACCGAGAACTGGAGCCGGTCCGAGGACGAGGTGGCCGGCCTGATGGAGATGTTCGCGCGGCGGATCGACGGCGAGACGCCCGAGCTCCACGCCGAGGGGGTACGTATGCGCTTCATCGGGCGGCGCACCCCGCCCGTCTCGCCCGAGCTCATCGAGCGCATGGAGTGGGCCGAGAAGCTGACCCGCGAGAACACCCGCATCACGCTCTTCGTGGCATTCAATTACGGGGGGCGGGCGGAGATCATCGACGCGGCGCGAACCTTTAACGGCAGCACCGAGGACGAGTTCCGAGCCCACCTGTACGCGCCCGACATGCACGACCCCGATCTGATCATTCGCACGAGCGGCGAGCAGCGGATCTCCAACTATCTCCTCTGGCAAGGGGCGTACGCAGAGCTGATGTTCCGCGACGAGCTCTGGCCCGACTTCTCCCGCGAGGCCTTCGAGCAGAGCCTGCGGGACTTCTCCGCCCGGCGGCGCCGTTTCGGAGCGCGGTGATGGCCGACGAGCCGCCTCGCCGCCGGCGGCGCGACGACGGCCGGAGCGGGCGCGAGCGGCCGCCGGCACGGCGCGAGCGGCCGCCGGCAAGGCGCGAACCGCGCGCGCGGCCCGCGGCCGGCGAGCGGCGGCGGGAAACCAGCGCTCGGGGCGGCGGCGCCCGCGAGAGGCGCCGGCGTCCGCGCTCGGACCTCTTCTCCCGCGTCCTCGTCGCCGTGCCCGCGGCCGTCGTCGCGATCGTCTTCGTCGACCTGGGCGGAACCGCCTTCGCGGCCCTGATGATCCTGCTCGGGTGGGCCTGCCTCGACGAGCTCTACCGCATGCTGCACCGCTGGAAGCCCGCCACCGCCGCCGGCCTCGCCGCCCTCGCGGGCATGGTGCTCGCCGCCCGCTTCGGCGGCCAGTTCCAGGTCCTGCTCGTGCTCGTCGCCGCCGTTCCGGTTGTCTTCTTCCTCGTCCTCATGCGGCGCGAGCGCGTGAACGCAACGGTCTCCATCGCCGGCACGCTGCTCGGGATCTACTGGATCGGGCTCGCCTTCGCACACGCCGAGCTCCTGCGCGAGCTCCATCATGGAGGCGCGATCCTCATCGATGTCCTCGTGGGGACGTTCCTGGGCGACACCGCCGCCTATCTGGGCGGAAGGGCCTTCGGGCGGCGTCCGCTCGCGCCGTCGATCTCGCCCAGCAAGACGGTCGAAGGCCTGATCTGCGGGATGCTCGTGGCCTTCGTTGCCGTGCTCATCGCCGGGACGTTCCAGGCGGCCTGGCTCACGACTCAGCACGCGCTCCTGATCGGCCTCGGAGTGGCGGTCGCGGGACCCGCCGGCGATCTCTTCGAGTCGCTGATCAAGCGGGACGCGGGGGCCAAGGACGCGGGAACCCTGTTCGGCGCCCACGGCGGTGCGCTGGACCGTCTCGACGGGACGATCTTCACGGTTGTCGTCGGGTATTACATCTGGGTCGCTCTGCAGTAATCCCACCTGCCTACAATCCGCCTCCGGTGCCGCGCCGGCTGGTCATCCTGGGCTCAACGGGCTCGATCGGAACGCAGGCGCTGGACGTCGTCCAGCGCGCGAGCGACCTGAGCGTCGTCGCCCTCTCGGCCGGCGTGGCGTGGCAGGACCTCATCCGCCAAGCCAACGAGTTCGGCGTGCGCAGGATCGCGCTCTCGGACCCGGACGCGGCGGCGCGCGCAAGCGAGGCGTGGACCGACGGCGAGGTCCTGAGCGGCCCCGACGGACTGGTCAGGCTCATCGCCGAGAGCGACGCCGATCTCGTCCTCAACGGGATCGTCGGCTCGGCCGGCCTCGTCCCCAGCGTCGCGGCGCTCGGGGAGGGAATCGACCTCGCCCTGGCCAACAAGGAGTCGCTCGTCGTGGGGGGAGAGCTCGTGACCCAGCTCGCCGAAGCCACGGGCGCGGCCATCATCCCCGTCGACTCCGAGCACTCGGCCATCTACCAGCTCCTTGCGTCCGAGCCGCCCGGCACCGTCGACCGGCTCATCCTCACCGCGTCGGGCGGGCCCTTCCGGGGCCGGACCGCGGCCGAGCTCGAGGAGGTGACGGTCGAGCAGGCGCTGGCCCATCCCACCTGGGCCATGGGCGGCAAGATCACGATCGACTCGGCCACGCTGATGAACAAGGGGCTCGAGCTCATCGAGGCCCACCACCTGTTCGGGACGCCCTACGAGCAGATCGACGTCGTCGTTCACGCGCAGTCGATCATCCACAGCCTGATCCAGCTCTGCGACGGGGCCACCCTCGCCCATCTCGGCTACCCCGACATGCGGGTGCCGATCGCCTACGCGCTCCATCACCCCGACCGCGTGGACGTGCCCGTCGCCCCGCTCGACCTCGTCTCGATTGGCTCGCTGACCTTCGAGGCGGTCGACGAGGACACGTTCAGGTGCCTGAAGCTCGCCCGCCAGGCGGCCCGGGCCGCGGGCACGGCGCCGTGCACGCTGAACGCCGCCAACGAGGTCGCCGTCCACGCCTTCCTCTCCGGGCGCCTGCGCTTCCTCGAGATCGCGAGCGTCATCGAGGACACGCTCACGGCGCTCCCCGCTGCCCCGGTCCACTCCTTCGATTCCCTCGCCGACGCCGACCGCGAGGCCCGGCGCATCGCGACGGAGCTCGTGAACGCCCACGTCCGCTAGGGCTGAGCGGGCGGGTTGTTCGCCGCCGGCGGACGGGCCGACCCGCCCCGCTTGCCACACTAGAGCGGCATGACGTTCCTCGTCGCCATCGCCGGCATCGCCGCGCTCATCATCATCCACGAGTTCGGCCACTTCATCGTGGCCAAGGCCGTGGGCATGCGCGTCGAGCGCTTCTCGCTCTTCTTCGGGCCCATGCTCGTCAAGTTCAGACGGGGCGAGACCGAGTACGGGATCGGTCCGATCCCGCTCGGGGGCTACGTGAAGATCACCGGGATGAACCCGAACGAGGACATCCCGCCCGATGTCCTCCCGCGCGCCTACTTCCGGCAGCCGGTGTGGAAGCGCGTGGTCGTGATCCTCGCGGGCCCGGCCATGAACCTCCTCCTTGCCTTCGTCATCCTCTCCGCGCTCGTGCTCTCGCGGGGAACGGTGGTAACGAGCCACGGTCAGGCCGTGGCCTCCACCACCGTGGCCCAGGGCGCACTCATCGCACCGGCGTCGCAGTACCTGAGGGGCGGCGATCAGATTGTGTCCGTCGACGGCAAACGCGGACTCTCCGTCGCCCAGATCGCCAAGGAGATCTCGAGCCATCACTGCGCCGGGACTCCGGCGACCGGCTGCCAGGCGACGACGCCGGTCACCATCGTCGTCCGCCGCCACGGCAAGCTCGACACCTTCACCATCACACCGCGGTACGACGCGACTCTGAAGAAGACGCGGATCGGCTTCAGTTTCGCGCCCGAGGTCCGCCACTACGGCGTGCTCGGCTCCGCCGGCCAGGGCGTCAGCCAGATGTGGCTGGTCACGCACGAGACGGTCAGCAAGGTCGTGCAGATCTTCAAGCCCGAGGATCGCCGGCAGCTTCACGGGATCGTCGGCGTCACCGACCTCGCCCAGCAGGCCGTCGCCATCGGCCCGGCCGCGGCCCTCGAGATCCTCGCCCTGATCTCGCTCTCGCTCGCGATCATCAACCTCTTTCCCTTCCTGCCCCTCGACGGCGGCCACGTCTTCTGGGCCCTGGCCGAGAAGGTCCGCGGCCGCCCGATCCCGTTCTCGGTGATGGAGCGCGCGGGCGTGGTCGGATTCGTCCTCGTCCTCCTCATCGGCTTCATCGGTCTCAGCAACGACATCTCGAGCCTCAGCGGCTCGGGCCTGACGCTGCGCTAGTGCGGCGGCGTCGAGGGCACGATTCTTTCCGCATACCGGAAAGAATCGTGCGCTCGATCGAGGTCCCTCGGGCCGTGCGGCGGCTCGCCCCCGACCGCGTGCGAGACGATCCCCGCCTCCGTGCCGTCGCGCTCGCGCTCGGGGTCATCCCCCCGCGCACGATGCACTCGGCAGCCGAGAGCGCGGCGCTCACGCGCCTGGCCACGGGCGCCCGCCGCGTCGTCGAGCTCGGCGTCTACGAGGGCTCCTCCGCGCTCGTCCTTTGCCGCGCCCTCGGAGCGGGCGCCGAGCTCCATCTCGTCGATCCCTTCATCGACGCGAGCGGATGGGCGCTACGCCCCGGAGCGAGTGCGAGCGCGACGGCGACGCGATCGGTCGTCGCCCGCGCGGCGCGCGGCGCCGGCCCGACGGTGGTCTGGCGTATAGCGCGCAGCCAGGACGTCGGCCGTACCTGGAGCGGAGGGCGTGTCGACCTCGTATTCATCGACGGCGACCACAGCCCCGAGGGCTGCCGGGAGGATGGGGATCGCTGGCACGAGCACGTGGCGCCTGGGGGAGCGGTCGCCTTCCACGACGCGCGCGAGGGCCGCGCCGGGGGTGGCGGCAGCCCGGGGCCGACGAGCGTGGTCGACGAGGTCTTCCGGAGCGCGGGCGGTGGGGCGGGCTCGGGCTCGGGCTGGGACATCGTCGAGGAGGTCGACTCGCTCGTGGTGGTGCGCCGGGCGGGGACGCCGGGCGGCTGAGAGCGCCGCTGCG
>JAXDGF010000367.1:0-6486 GCA_034665165.1 Solirubrobacteraceae bacterium
GAGCTCCAGTGGCCACCGGCGGCGCTCGGCCTCCACGAGGCGATCAAGGACGTGTTCGACCCCAAGGGGCTGCTCAACCCAGGGAAGAAGCTGGCGCGCCCGCGGGCGCCTCGTCCCCGGCGCTGAGGGGGCGCGCGCGCTTACAGCGGGAGCGCGAGTACGCCGGCCTCGAGGTCGAGCAGGAGCCGCTTGCGCTCGAGGCCGCCGCCGTAACCGGTCAGGCTTCCGTCGGCCCCGATGACCCGATGGCAGGGGACGATGACGGCGATCGGATTGCGGGCGTTGGCCAGGCCCACGGCGCGTGCCGCGTCGGGATGGCCGATCTTTTTTGAGAGCCGGCCGTAGCTCTGGGTCTCGCCGTAGGGGATCTCTTGCAGTGCGCGCCACACGGTCAGCTCGAAGGAACTTCCGGCGGGACCCAGCGCGAGGTCGAAGTGGCGGCGCGTGCCCGCGAAGTATTCGTCGAGCTGGGCTTTGACGGGGGCGAAGGCCTCGTCGCTGCGCGTCCAGTCGGGCTTTACGCGCGTAGGGCGGGGCCCGTCCTGCATGTGGAGGGCCTGGAGCCTCTCGCCGTCGCCGACGAGGAGGAGCTCGCCGATGGGAGTGGGGTGGGTGGCGTAGAGAGTCATGCTCGTGCTAGGGCCTTGTGGCCGGCGGCTGCCCCGGCCCAGAGGTGCTGGACGGCGTAGGCGCGGTAGGGGCGCCAGGCTTCGGCGGTGGCCAGGGCCGCCCGGGGGCGGCCGTCGCGTCCAAGGGCCTCGAGGCCGCGCCGGACGCCGAGGTCGGTGGGGAGGAAGGCGTCGGCGTCCCCGAGCGCGCGCATGGCGATGTAGCAGACGGTCCAGGGTCCGATTCCCGGGAGGGCGAGGAGAGCCGTGGCGTCACCGAGGGTCAGCGCGCCTGTCGCGAGGGCGCCGGCGAGAGAGTGGATCGCGCGCCGGCGGGACGCGGGCATCGCCAGCGCTGTCGGGTCGGCGTCGGCGAGGGCGCTCGGCGCGGGGAAGAGATGCGTGACGGCGCCGACGGGACGGTCGAGTGGCTCGCCATAGGCGGCGACGAGCCGCGCCGCGTGGGTCGTCGCCGCCGCGACCGAGATCTGCTGGCCGAGCACGGCGCGCACCGCTAGCTCATCGGGATCGACATGGCCGGGGACGCGGCGTCCCGGGGCGGCGGCGACGAGCGCTCCGATGACGGTGTCGTCGCGGAGCGCCTCGGTGATCGTGTCGGGATCGTGGTCGAGGTCGAGCAGGGCGCGGGAGCGCTCGGTGGCGGCGGCGAGGTCGCGGTCGTCGTGGAGGCGGAAGGCTGCCTCCACGTAGCCTGGCTCGTGGCCGCCGCGCAGCTCGATGACCCCGGGACCGCGCGGCAGCCGCACGCTGCGGCGGTAGCCGCCACCCGGCAGGATCTCCTCCACGCCGGCCACGGCGCGGCGGCCGAGGAAGGCGATCAGCCCGTCGAGGTCGAGCGGGGGGCGGTACGGCAGACGGAGGCGGATCGGGCCGGTGCTGGGAGCCATATGCCGGGTGAACGCCGGCGCGCGGCGGTTTGTGAGATCGGACGAGCCTGGGCGGCTGACGTGACTGTGGGTTGCGTCAGGCGCCCAGGCTCCGGCTAGGGTCTTCCCACCGGGGCCGGGCGTAACCCAGCGCGGCGCCGGGCGGAACCCGGCTTCCTACCGGATGGCGTCGACGCGCTCGCCGAGCTGCGCCACCGCCTTCTCGATGTCGGGCGCGATCAGCGTGTAGAGCTCGGTGCTCTCCACCGTCTCCCGGAGCTGCTCGACCTTGGGGCCGATGGCCTCTAGAAGCTGGTCCCGGTTCCCGTTGCTGCTGAGCGCCACGTACGCGGCTCCGGCCCCGCCGACCAGGACGACCTTCCTGAAGCTCGGCAGGAAGAGGCCGACCAGGCCACGACGGCGGCGGAGCCGCTTGTCGGCGGAGGCGAGGGCGGCCAGCGCCCGTCCGAGCTCTTTGCTGTTCCGATCTATCTTCACTCGTACCACCTTTCGGCTGCCAAAGATCGGGCGGAGCAGTACCACCCGAACCAGCTTGAACGGGATTGCCGACGCGGCACCTAAGCCGCCGCTGGCGACGAAGGCGACGGCGAACGGGGTCGTGACCAACCGGTCACCGGCCATCACGCCGCCGGTGAAGGTTTCGACGCGGGGGATCAGCGTCTCCCCGCTGAGCTGAGCCTTGACCGCGCCCTCGGCCTGCGTGCGGACCTGCGCGGCGTACTCGGCTCCCTTCTCCCTCACGGTCTCCTCGACCTGCGCCTTGAGCGCCGGGATCCTCTCCTTGACCGTTTCTTCGAGCTGGGCCTGGATCTGGGGAATCTGTTCCTTGATCCTCACCTCGGCGAGCGCCATGAGCTTCTCGCCCAAACCAAGGAAAAACTGCTGAATCCTGTCTTTGATCATGGTTTCACCACGTAAGGCCGGACCCGCGCCGGCGAGGCTTCGAAGTTGTTGAGCTCAGCGAGCAAGGCTGCTCGCCACCTTGCCCGCCAGCACGCCGGCGGCGAGGCCGGAAGCGACCTTTGTCACCGGACCCGCTTTCGCATGCACCTCCCTGGCTTGCTCCAAGGGAAAGCTGAGCAAAGGCGTCACTTTCTGTCTCGCGTCCGCGAGAGTCGGTTCGATGATTCCGAACACGTCGCGAGCATTCATGGCGACACCTCCTCTGCTCCGAGCTCGGCGAGCTCGCAGCTGGCTGATTGGTGGTCGAGAGGCCGGGCCGACCACGCAGACGATCCCTGGGTCAGGAAATGTCCCCGTGGAGACAGACTTGTGGGCACGGCGGATCCCCTCTCTCGGGCACGCTGGACAAGCACGACTAGCGCAGGTTCAAACTATCTCGTCGCCAAACGCGTTGGTTGCGCTCGCCGCAGCCCGAAAAATAAAATCTCCGCAAATAGCGGCCTTTTTAAGGCATCGAATTTTGCCGCCGATTCGTTGGGTTGTGCCTATCGGCGAGGGGCAGATACAGGGCGTTGCGGCCCGTTTCTGGAGCGCGACTGGCCTGGTCAACCACCCTCGCCGATAATGCGGCTATCGCGACTGAGACCACAGCGGGCGGCTGGCGGCACCTGGCCAGTCGAGTGATCGACTGGATCGAGCCCGATCACAATCCAGCCGGGGTCGTCTACGGCACCCTGATCATCGGGGCCGTGCTGGCGACCGAGAGCGTGCGCCGGGAGACATTGCTGGAGACGGTCGGCGCGACTCTGCTCGCACTCGTTCTCTACTGGCTCGCGCACTCGTACGCGGCGACCCTGGGCGACCGGCTCGACAAGGACATCCCCCTGACCGCGGGCGGCATCGTGCGCTCGCTCGTTCGTGACCGCGCGATCCTCCGAGGGGCGAGCATTCCCATCCTCGCGCTCCTCATCGCCTCCGCCGTCGGCGCCTCGCTGGCGACGGCGGTCCTCATTGCTACTTGGACCTCGGCCGCGACCGTCGTCGCCTTCGAGGTGGTCGCCGCCATCCGCGCTCGGCTTCGCGGGAAGGAGCTGATCGTGCAGGTCTGCGTCGGCGGTGTGATGGGCCTCGCGATCATCGCCTTGCGGACGGTGATGCACTGAGCGCCTGCGTCCGCTCGCTACGCTCCCGGTATGTGCCGAAATATCCGCAACCTCTACAACTTCGAGCCCGCCACCACCGACGACGAGGTCCGCGACGCGGCCCTGCAGTACGTGCGCAAGGTGACCGGCTTCACCAAGCCCTCCCAGGCCAACGCCGAGGCGTTCGACCGCGCGGTGGACGCCGTCGCCGAGGCGACGAGCGCCCTCTTCGCCGAGCTCGTCACCGTGGCGGCGCCGCGCGATCGCGAGACCGAAGCGGCCAAGGCGCGGGCGCGCTGGGAACGGCGAGAGCTGGCGGCGACCAGCACCGCCGCGACGCCGTAGGCATCGCGCCGCAGCGCCGTCGCGCCGCCGCGACGCCGTAGACGTCTACTTCTTCTTGTTCGGGCGCTTGTTCGAGGGCCCGTAGAGAAGGCGCTTCGGGACCGGGACGGGGGAGAACTTCTCGACCGCCTGGCCCGCGAAGACCCGCGGCTCGGCCTTGGCGACCAGGCGCTGGAGCTCGTCGCGCTGACGCGGGGACAGATTTCTGGGGCGCCCGCGCCCGATCCGGATGAGCTCGATCAGCCGGCGCCACTCGGCCGCGCTGAGCTTGGTGATGTGGTCGCGCGCGAGCACGGCGACCTCGGCGAGAGCGAGGAGCCTGAGGACCGGAATCCGCCGGAGCCCGGGGACGTGCTCGGCGGTCCGGCCGACGAGTTTGAGCACGGGGCCTGGCATCGGCGGTGATTGTAGATATGCGGCCGAGCCTACCCCTCTACTATTGAGTGCGTGACTAGTGTTACGAGCCCCCCCACGGGGGTGTGACGGCTTCGGGGGCGGGGCTGGACGCCGGACTAACCGAGATCGCGCGCTTCCTCTCCCGCGGGGCGCCGTTCGACGCGCTGGCCCCGGATGAGCTCACCGAGCTCGTGTCCGGGACAGAGATCGAGTTCCACCTCGCCGGATCGGTGATCCTGAGCGAGGATGGTGGTCCTGTCACCTTCCTGCGGGTGATTCTCAGCGGCGCCGTGGACGTCGTTCACGAGGACCGCCTCCTCGACCTGCTCGGGCCGGGCGACACCTTCGGACACGCGGCCATGCTCTCGGGCCTGCCGCCCGGGTTCGAGGCGCGCGCCGCCGAGGACACGCTGTGCTACCGGATCGCGGTCGCCGTCGCGCGCCCGCTCCTGGAGCGCGCGCGCGGCCGCGAGCTGGCGGTCGGCCGCCACGAGCCGGGCCATCAGCCCGTGGCGCGACTGATCAGGTCCACGACCGTTCGCATAACCCCCGGCACGGCGATCTCCGAAGCCGCCCGCCGCATCACCGACGCCGGCGCCACCGCGGCCATCATCGACCTGCCGGGAAACGACTTCGGCATCCTCACCGACCGGGACCTGCGCAAGCGCGTCGTCGCGGCGGGCGTGCCCGCCTCCGCTCCGGTGGAGACGGTGATGACGGCCCCCGTCTTCACCGTCACCCCTGACCGCCTCGGATCGGAGGTGCTGTTCGAGCTCCTCGAGCGGGGCATCGATCATGCCACCGTGGTCACCGAGCGCGGGCAGCTCGTCGGCGTGGTGGACGCCATCGACCTGTTCGCCGTCCAGCCCCGCTCGTGGTTCGGGACGCGGTCGGCGATCGACCGCTCCCGTGACGTCGAGGCGCTCGCCGCGGTGGCGAGACGGCTGCCGTCGATCATGGTCGATCTGCACCGATCGAGCCTGCGCGCGCTCGAGCTCGCGCGGGTGCTTTCGGCTCTCGTCGACGCCGTCACCCAGCGCGTGCTCGAGCTCGTGCCCGCCCCCGAGGCGGCCGACCTCGAGGCGGCCGCGCCCGACGCGGCCGCCGCCGAGGCGGCCGCGCGCGACGGCATCGTGTGGGTGGCGGTCGGGAGCCAGGCGCGGCGCGAGCTGACGCCGGCCTCGCGGGCGCGCGGCGCCGTCGTCTCCTCGGTCCCGCCTCCCGGCCGGTGGCTGGCGGAGGTCGGCGCGGCGCTCTCCCGCTGCGGCCTCGACGGCGTCACCGTGGCCCGGAGCGCGAGCGAATGGACGCGAGCGGCGGTCGAGGACGGGCTCGCCCTCACCCTCCTCACCGACCAGCGGGCGCTGTGGGGCACACCGCGTGACCCGCTGCCCGTGCTCGACGGCGACCCGCGGCTGCTCGCCGCGCTCGCGCGGCGCGTGCTCGCCAGCTCGGCCCCGACCGGTTTCGGTGACGCGTCCGTGCTCGGCCTCGAAGGCGCCCGCGGCGACCGGCTCGACATCCGCGCGGCGGCCGCCATCCCGATCGTAGAGCTCGCGCGCTGGGCGGGCGCGGCTGCGGGACACAGCGAGGGCTCGACCCTCGACCGGCTCGGCGCGGCGGCCGCCGCCGGGATCATCGAGGACGTCGACGCGCGCACGCTGGCCGACGCCTTCGAGACCGTGTACGAGCTCCGCATCGCGCACCAGATGGAGCAGCTCGCCGCCGGTGAGGCGCCCGATGACCTGCTCGACCCCGCCCTTATGAGCCCGCTCACCCGTGGCCATCTCCGCGACGTCTTTCGCGCCGTGGCCGCCGCGCAGCGGAAGCTGCTGACGTGAGGCGCAGGGCGCCGGCGGCGGGGGCCGCGACCACGTTCGCGAACCACGCGCAGCCGCCCGGCTCGCAGCCGTGGCGGGAGGCGAGCTGGTGCGCCATCGATCTCGAGCTCACGGGGCTCGATCCTCGACGCCACCAGATCATCGCCGTCGGCGCCGTCCCCATCGAGGAGGGCCGTGTCGCCCTCGGCCGCGCCCGCTACACGCTCGTGCGCCCGACGCATGCCCCCAAGCACGAGGCGGTTCTGATCCACAAGCTGCGCCTCGCCGACCTCGTCGATGCCCCCGAGATCCACGATGCGATCGATCTCGTGCTCGAGACGCTCGCGGGCCGCGTTCCCGTGTT
>JAXDGF010000368.1:0-15051 GCA_034665165.1 Solirubrobacteraceae bacterium
CCCCGGTCGCGGAACCGGGCGCGGCTCTCGGCGAGCGAGCGCGCGGAGGCGGGACGGCCGTTTCGCCGGACGGGGCCTGGGGTATTCGAAACCCCGGATGAAGATTCTCGTTCTCGCCAGTGAGCCCATCTCGGCCGAACAGCTTCGTTCGGCGCTGGGCGGTAACGTCGACCCGAGCCTAAAGGACACGGAGATCCGTATCGTGGCTCCGGCGCTGCACGCCTCGGCCTTCGCGTTCTGGCTCTCGGACGCCGACGAGGCCATCGCCGAGGCCGAGGCCGTGTGGCGGGCCTCCGTGGTCAAGCTCGGCGCCGCCGGGGTCGATGCCGGTGGCGACACCGGTGAGAGCGATCCCATCCGGGCGATCGAGGACACGCTCGCGAGCTTCGACGCCGACCGGATCGTCCTCTTCACCCATCCCGAGTCGGAGCACCGCTACCGCGAGGATCTCGATGCGGGCGAGCTCGAAGAGCGCTTCGGGCGCCCGGTCGACCAGGTCGAGAGCCCGCGCTAGGCCATCATTCGCCTGGGCGGCGGTCATCGATGACCACGTGCAGAAGCTCGTAGCCGTCCACACGCTCGAGCGTTACCTCGCCGGCGCGCAGCGCGATCGCCGAGCGGGGCTCGTTCGCGAGACCGCCTTCTAGCAGCCGCGCCCCGTCCCCGGCCGGGAACGGTCCGACCGTGAGCTCAATCCGCCGGTCACCTCCGGCGACGGCGAACGAGACCGCTGAGGCGCTCACCACCGACGTCGCATAAGCCGCGATGACGTCGGTGATGAGATAGATATCGGAGAAGCGGTCGAGCGAGAGGTGCGTGCGCGAGGCCACCGCTCTCGCCAGGCGCCCGAGGAGCCCCGCCAGCAGTCCGACCGGCGACAGCGTCACGACCACATCGCCGGTGAGCTTGACCGGCAGGTCGTTGCCGGGGCCACCGTCGGGGGCGGGCTCGAGCGGGCGGATCGTGGTGTCGCGATCGCTGAAGGCCATCCGTACCTCCGTCCCGCCTTCGGCCGCGCTGATGAACTCGGCCCGGTCGGCGAGCGCGCTGATGACCGCCAGCCCCACTCCCATGCGCTCGTCCGACGGTCCCACCTGCTGGATGCCGGTGCCCCAGTCGCGGACGGTGGCCTCGATGCTCTCAGGACGGATTTCGAGGCCCACCACGTACGGACCGGGCTCGCCGTCGTAGGCGTAGAGGACGACGTTGTTGCACGCCTCGCTCACCGCCGTGGTGAGGTCGTCGAAGAGCTCCTGCTCGAGCTCCAAGACTTGGCCGACTCCGGATAGCGCGGCGCGCACGAGGGCCGGCGACTCAGGCCGGCTATTCAACTCGAGACGAACCGCCGATAACGCTTCTGTCACAGCTAACGTGTCTCCCGGCTTCCCCGCGCGTAAACCGACCAAACCTAAGTAAGCAGTCAGGTTAGTGCCCGAAGCTGACGCGCGGGCTCATCGGACAATTGGTTTGGGCCTTCTCGATGAGGGTAGTCGTACGGCGTGCCCCCTCACCTGTCTCCTACCGTGGCGCCGACGCCGGCGGCCGACCCGCGGTTCCGGACCGGCTCCTACATCACCGATGGGCAACATCTGTACTGGGTGAGGCGCGCTAACCTCGGGCCCATGCTGCAGGATGCGAGCGTGCTCGTGGTCGAGGACTGCAAGACGAACGTCGTCCTCGAGCTCGATCTCGCCCGCGTGGCCACCACCTGCACCCTCGTGCGCTCGGAATCCGCTGCGTGACCAAGCAGCCTGATCGAAGCGAGTTCCGCCGGCGCCTGGCCCAGCAACTGCGCGTCGACTCGATTCGCGCCAGCGCCGCCGCTGGTTCCGGTCATCCCACTTCCTCGATGTCGGCGGCCGAGCTCATGGCGGTGCTCCTCGACGGTCACCTGCGCCTCGACTTCGAGCATGCCCGCGATCCGCGCAACGACCACCTCGTGTTCTCCAAGGGGCACGCGTCGCCCCTGCTCTACTCGTGCTTCAAGGCGGCGGGCGCGATCAGCGATGCCGACCTGCTCAGCTTCCGTCGCTTCGGCAGCGACTTCCAGGGACATCCGACCCCGGTGCTGCCGTGGGTGGACGTGGCCACGGGCTCGCTGGGACAGGGTCTCCCCGTCGGCGTCGGACTCGCGCTGGCGGCCTCCCGGCTCGAGCGCGCGCCCTCGCGCGTGTGGGTTCTGTGCGGTGACGGCGAGATGGCCGAGGGATCGGTGTGGGAGGCCTTCGACCATGCTTCGTTCCATTGCCTCGACAACCTCATCGCGCTCGTCGACGTGAACCGGCTCGGCCAGACCGGCGAGACCATGCACGGCTGGGATCTCGATATCTACGCGGCGCGGGCCCGGGCCTTCGGGTGGGAGGCGGTCACCATCGACGGACACGACATCGACGCCGTCGAGGACGCGCTCACGCGGGCCGAGCAGAGCGAGGGCCCATTCGCCATCTTCGCGCGGACGATGAAGGGCAAGGGCGTGAAGGCGGTTGAGGATCTCCCCGGCAAGCACGGCAAGCCCCTCGCGGATCCCCAGGAGGCGATCGAGGAGCTCGGGGGCGAGCATGACATCCACGTCGACGTCGCCAAGCCGGCCGAGGAGTACGAGGCCCCGCCAATCGAGGTCCCCGGTGGCGAGCTCCCGCGCTACGCCGTGGGCGACAAGCTCGCCACCCGCAGGGCCTACGGCGAGGCGCTCAAGGCGCTCGGCGACATGCGCGCCGACGTGGTGGCGCTCGACGGCGAGGTCGGCAACTCGACCTTCAGCGAGATCTTCGGCGACGCCCACCCGGAGCGCTACTTCGAGGTGTACATCGCCGAGCAGCAGCTGGTCGCGGCCGCGGTTGGCTTCCAGCGCCGCGGATGGGTGCCGTTCGCCTCGACCTTCGCCGCCTTCCTCACCCGCGCCTACGACTTCGTGCGGATGGCCGCCATCAGTCAGGCCAATCTACGCCTGTGCGGTTCCCACGCCGGGGTGGCGATCGGCGAGGATGGGCCTTCCCAGATGGGCCTCGAGGACCTCGCCTCGCTGCGCGCGATTACCTCGAGTGCCGTGCTGTGTCCCTGTGACGCCAATCAGACCGCCCGGCTCGTGGCCGCGATGGCGGACCGTGACGGCATCACCTACCTCCGCACCCAGCGCGGCGACACCCCCGTGATCTACGAGCCCGACGAGGACTTCTTCATCGGCGGCAGCCGCGTCGTGCGCGAGGGCGGCGACGTGACCCTGGCCGGGACCGGCCTCACCGTCCACGAGGCCCTTGGCGCCGCCGACCGCCTCTCGAGTGAGGGCATCGATGCACGCGTGATCGATGTCTACTCGATCAAGCCCATCGACGTCGATACGCTGGTCGCCGCCGCCCAGGAGACGGGCGCGATCGTATCCGCGGAGGACCACCGCCCCGAGGGCGGGCTCGGCGACGCCATCGCCGGGGCGCTGGCCGAGGCGGGGACGGCGGTCCCGATGCGCAAGCTGGCCGTCTACGAGCTCCCGGGATCGGGCAAGCCGGCTGAGCTCATCCACCAGGCCCGGATCGACGCCGACGCTATCGTGGAAGCAGCACGCGAGCTCGCTCGCGTCCCCGCGCGATAGAACGGACACGACTTGGAGTCAGGCACCCCTTCACCCAACGGCCTCCGCGAGATCGAAGCGCTCGGCCAGTCGGTGTGGCTCGACAACCTGAGCCGGCACCTGATCGACGACGGTGAGCTGGCGCGCCTGATCGACGAGGACGGGCTCTCCGGGCTCACCTCCAACCCCACCATCTTCGAGCGAGCGATCGGCCATTCCGACCGCTACGACGAACTGGTCCGGGAGCTCGCTCGCGAGCACGACGCCCCCCAGGAGATCTTCGAGCAGCTCGCCTACCACGACATCAGGGACGCGGCCGACCTCCTGCGCCCCGTCTTCGAGCGGACGGGCGGGCAGGACGGCTACGTCTCCTTCGAGCTCCCCGCCTCCCTGGCCGACGACGCCGCGGGTTCGGTCGCGGCCGCCCAGCACCACCGGCGCGCGATCGACCGCGCCAACGTCCTCATCAAGGTTCCAGGGACCGAGGCCGGAGTCGAGGCTTTCGAGCAGCTGACGGCCCTCGGCATCAACGTGAACGTGACTCTGCTGTTCGCCGTCTCGCGCTACGAGAACATCGCCGAGGCGTACCTGCGCGGCCTCGAGCAACGCGTGCAGCGCGGAGAGCCGATCGATCGCAGCGCGTCGGTCGCGAGCTTCTTCGTCTCTCGCGTCGACACCAAGGTCGATGCCGAGCTCGAGCGCCTCGGCCGCCCGGAGCTCCGCGGGCGAGCGGCGGTGGCCAACGCCAAGATCGCCTACGAGTCCTTCCAGCGGCTGTTCTCGGGGCCGCGCTGGGAGAAGCTCGCGGCGCACGGCGCCAACGTCCAGCGCCCGCTGTGGGCCTCGACCTCAACCAAGAACCCCGATTACCCCGACACCCTCTACGTCGACGAGCTCATCGGCCCCGACACGGTCAACACCATGCCGGACGCGACGCTCGCCGCGGCCCGGGACCATGCCACGCCCGCGCGCAACATCGACCGCAACGTCGAGGGCGCGCACCGGACGATGGAGGCGGTTCGCGAGGCCGGAGTCGATATCGACGACATCGTGCTCCACCAGCTTGTGGACGAGGGCGTACACGCCTTCAGCGACTCGTACGCCTCGCTCCTCGAGACCCTCGAGCAGAGGGCACGCGAACTCGCCCCGGCGTCGTAGCGGGCCGCCCCCCGAGCTGGGGCAGCCCGCCGCCATGCCTCTCGAGAACTACCCCTGCGTCTACCAGCGGCCGTACCACCTGCGGCGGTCGACGCCGGCGCCGACGCCACCTACGAAGAAGCCGAGGACCCAGAGAATGATCGCGGCGACGAGCACGATCCACAGGAAATGCACGGCGAATCCGAGCCCGCCGAAGAGAGCGAGGATAAGCAACAAAGCGACAAGCGCAACCATTTGAAACTGACCTCCTTGGTCGGTGGCAACCGAACTCCGTCCGGCTGCTTGTTGTGATTGCCACCTACCCGCGATGGGGCCCCCGCATGCGCCGTTTGGACAACGGTTGCGTCCCCGTCAACCGCAACATCGAGCCGAGACGAGTAGGCTCGCTCTACGGTGGAGCACGAATTTCGGGTAGAGGTACACACGACGGATGAGGCGACGGTGCTCGCGGTGAGCGGCGAGCTCGACCTCGCCTCGAGCGCGGAGTTCGCGCGCGCGCTCGAGCAGGCCGCTGGCTCTGACCCCGGCCTTGTCGTCCTCGACCTACGCGAGGTCGAGTTCATGGACTCGTCGGGGCTGGCGGTGTTGGTCAAAGCCCACCAGCGGGCGCATGACGCCGGGCAGCGCTTCGGTGTCATCAATCGGTCCCCTCAGGTCCAGCGCCTGCTCAGCTTGACCGGGATGGACGAGCGGATGACCATGGTCGAGAGCCCCGAGGAGTTGCTGGGCGGAGGCTGAGCTGGTCCGCGGCGCCGATGTCTGAGATCCTGCTCGTCGGCGACCGGCCCGAGCCGTTGCGTGCGCTCGCTACTCTGGTCGCGCCGTTCGGGTACCCGGTCATCAGCGCGACCTCCGACGCCGAGGCTCTCCGGCTCCTCGACGAGAACGAAGTCGCGCTCGTCATTCTTGACATCGGCGTGCGCCGCAGCTCCGGTCTCGAGACCGCGCGACGAATCAAGGCACAGCGCCCCGCCCGAGAGGTTCCCGTCCTCTTCCTCGCCGCCGATGACAACGAGCAGCTCGAGGCGGCGCAAGGTACCGCCCGCGGCTACTGGGTGGGCACGATCGACTACATGCTCGCGGCGTCCGACCCGGAGCTCGTGCGCGCCCGCGTCGCGGACCTGGCTGAGCTCGAGGCGAGCAGGCTCGCGCTCGAGCGCTCCGAGGCACTGCTGCGGGGAGCCTTCGAGGCCGCTCCGATCGGCAAGACCGTCCTCGACGACGCCCGGAGGATCGTACGCGCGAACCGTGCCTTCGGCCTCTTGCTCGACAGCCAGCCCAGCGATCTCCTGGGCACCGACATCGTGAGCCTCGCCCACCCCGACGAGCGTGCTCGGCTCAGCGAGGCGCTCGGGCACGTCGCCCGCCGGGATCTCGGCCGCGACCATCCCGACCCCTCGGGGCTCGACATGCACCTGCGGTCGAGCTCAGGCTCCTACGTATCGACCAGCGCCTACGTCACATCGATCGACCCCGCCGTGCTGGATCAGCCCCTGCTCATGATCCAGTGGGTCGACCTCAGTCCGCACCGTCGCGCCGAGCAGGCTCAAGCCGAGCTCAAGATCGAGCAGTCTGCGCGCACGCAGGCGGAGGCGACGGCGGAGCGGCTGAACAAGCTCCAGCTCCTCACCGATGCGCTCGAGACGCTCAGCCTCGACGAACTGCTCCCCGAACTCGCGCTCCGGCTCGCCGAGCACTTCGACGCACGGATCGCCGAGGTCAGGATCGACGCGCTCGAGAACGGAGCGCCCGCGGTCGCGCGCGCCGCTGCGGGCAGCGTCCTCAGGGGCGCTGACGCGCTCGATTCGGTGCCCGCGGACGCGTGGCACGAGATGGCCTTGGTGGCCGAAGGCTCTCCCCTCGGCAGCGTGCGTCTCGCGCCCTCGGCGCAGGAACCGTTCGCCGCCGAGGATCGCTCCCTCCTCGCAGAGTTCGCCGAGCGCGCCGCGCCCTCGATCCGGCGGGCTCAACTTCACGACCAGTCACATCGCATCGCCTCCACCCTCCAGCAGGGGCTGCTGCCTGCGGGGCTGCCCCGAATTCCCGGACTCGAGCTCAGAGCTCATTACGACCCCGCGGGGGACGTCGTCGAGGTGGGCGGGGATTGGTACGACGCGTTCGCGCTGCGCGGCGAGCGGCTCGGGATCGTCCTTGGGGATGTCGCGGGCAAGGGCATACCGGCCGCGTCGACGATGGGACAGATCCGCACCGTGACGCGCGCCTTCGCCCTCGGGGAGGAGCAGACCCGGGCGCCTGGGGAAGTCCTCGCACGCGTGAACCGCTACCAGCTTGCGCTCGGCTCGGAGGAGATGTTCACCGTCCTCTACGCGATCATCGATCCTCGCCGAGGCACCGTTTCCTGGGCCAACGCAGGTCACCCGCCCCCGTTGCTGCACAACAGGAGCAGGGAGAGCTACCTCCTCGAAGGCGGCGACGGGCTGATGGGGATCGACGACATCGCCTACGCCGATCTCCACCATACGGTCGGACGCGGAGACACGCTCATCTTCTACACCGATGGCCTCGTCGAGCGGCGCGGAGAGTCGCTCGACGCCGGGCTCGATCGCCTCGCCCGTGCCGTCTCCGCCGGCCCGGGCGATCCCGAGCGACTGATCGACCACATCGTCACGCACGTGGTTCCCGCCGAGCGGACCCCGTACGACGACGTGACGATCGTCCTCGCGCGGCTCGTGTGAGCGCGTCGGCCCCGGGGCCCTGCCGCCCCGAGCCTGCCGCCCGGGGCCGGGGGCTAGGCGCCAGGGAGTAGTCGCTCGAGGCGTACGTCGGGCTCGGTCAGCTCCCGCAGCTTGTCGAGGGCGCCGCGAAGGATCCGCGAGACCTGCATTTGCGAGACGCCGATGAGCTCGGCGATCTGCGTCTGAGTCTGATCCTCGACGAAGCGCAAGACGAGCACGCGGCGCTCGCGTGCCGACAGTGACCGCGCCGCGGCCGCGATCGTCACGCTCGCATCGACGAGCTCAAAGCGCTCATCGTCCTCGCCGAAGGTGTCGGCGAGCGTCCCCGCGCCACCCTCACCATCATCGTGGGGGGCGTCGAGGGAGACGCTGTGATGAGCCGCCGCCGTCTCCAGGCCGTCGAGCACGTCCTCGATGCTGAGCTCGGTGTACTCGGCGAGCACGCCGACGCTGGGAGCGCGGCCGTGCTTGGCGGTCAGCTTCTGGCACGCGTCCTCGACCCGCAGCGCCATCTCCTGGGCACCGCGGGGCACATGGACCGACCAGCCGAGGTCCCGGAAGTAGCGCTTCAGCTCACCGAGAATCGTCGGCACCGCGAACGACGAGAACGCGGTCCCGCGCTCGGGATCGAACCGGTCGACGGCCTTGACGAGGCCGAGGCTCGCCACCTGCAGAAGGTCATCGAACGGCTCCCGTGCACCCGCATAGCGGCGCGCAAGCTTGCGTGCCAGGGGCAGGAACCGCTCTACCAACTCGTCGCGCGCACGGCGGTCCCCATGCTCGCGCCACTGCTCAAACAGGTCATTTGTATCGAGACGACCTGAGGTCCCGATGGACTCGGACAGGGTCTCTTGATGAGCGGATATCGCTTGCATACGAGGTGGCTACCCACTCCCGGGGCCGCGCAAACGCCGACGGTTTCCTGAATCGGGACCATGCACGCACGCGTTTCGGATCTCGTCAGCCGGGTACCGACGGAACGCATGTTCGCGCCCCCGAGCAGCTCGTTCACCACCGACCTTGCCCAGGCTGAGACGGGCTGACTGCTCCGGGCCGGGGTTCGCACGCCGCCGTCGCGGCCACGGCTTCGAGTACCTCGATGCGACGGGCCGCCGCCTCGACGACCAGGACACGCGCGCGCGCATGCGCGAGCTCGCCATCCCACCGGCCTGGACCGACGTGTGGATCTGCCCTGACGCCATGGGCCACCTCCAGGCCACCGGGGTCGACGCCGCGGGACGCAAGCAGTACCTCTACCACCCGTCCTGGCGGGTCCGGCGCGACCGCGCCAAGTTCGACGCCATGCTCGAGTTCGCGTCCGCACTGCCGCGCCTTCGGCGCCGCGCCCGGCGCGACCTGCGCGGCGACGAGCTGAGCCACGACCGCGTGCTTGCGTGCGCTCTCGTCCTCCTCGACCTCGGGTTCTTCCGAATCGGCTCAGAGAGCTACGCCGAACAGAACGGGAGCTTCGGGCTCGTCACCATGCTCAAGCGCCACGTGCGTCTCGAGAACGACCAGGTCATCTTCGACTACAAGGCCAAGGGCGGGCGCCGGCGCATGCAGGCCATCGCCGACCCCTCGGTGCGCGCCGTGGTCACCGAGCTCAAGCGCCGCCGAGGCGGAGGTCAGCGGCTCCTCGTCTATCGGACGGAACGAGCTTGGGTTGAGCTTCGCTCTGACGATCTCAATGCCCGCATCAAGGCGCTCACCGGTGGCGACTTCTCGGCCAAGGACTTCCGGACCTGGAACGCCACCGTCTTGGCTGCGGTCGCTGTCGCCGGCTTCGGCGCCGACGCGACCTCGAAGGGCGCCCGCGCCCGAGCCATCAACGCCGCCGTGAAGGCCGTCTCGGCCTATCTCGGGAACACCCCCGCGGTGTGCCGCGCCTCCTACATCGATCCGCGCGTCTTCGACCGCTTCCGGGGCGGGCACACGATCGCCGCGACCCTCGACCGTCCCCTCGAGACCGTCGACCTCGCCAAGCGCAGCGCCCGCGAGGAGGTCGAATCCGCGGTCCTCGACCTGATCGGGAACTAGTGCTCGAGCAGCCGCACGCTCGCGAACGGCTCTGCGCGGGGCAGGAGGTCGCGCCACCCCGGGCCGGGAATCTCCACGCCGTCGAGGTCGGGCGCGCCGCGGACGCCGACGACGACGGCGACTCCGTCGCCGCGCATGAAGGCGCAGACCTCGGGCGGGGCCGGGAGCGGCGTGTAGGCGCCGGGGAACGCCTCGGGGCGCCGCATGCGCAGGGCGAGCGCCTCGCGGATCAGGTAGAGCTTGGCGTTTCTGCGCTCGGGCGGCGCGCCGCTCCGCACCTGCGCGAGGACCTCGCGACGCTCATCCCAGTCGACGGGGCGACGGTTGTCGGGGTCGACGAGGTTCAGCGCCCACAGCTCGTCGCCCTGGTAGACGTCGGCCACGCCGGGCGACGTGAGCTTGAGCAGGAGGGCGCCCAGCGCGGCCGCCTCGCCCGCCGCGGCGACCCGGGCCGCAAACGGGTCGAACGAGGCGCGAAAGGGCTCGTGGTCGTAGAGCCGGGCGGTGAAGTCGAGCACGGATCGCTCCCAGCTTTCGTTCGGGCGGTCCCAGTCGGTGTTGACCTTGGCCTCGCGCAGCGCCTTCTCGAGGTAGGCACTCAGGCGCTCGCGCTCGAGCGGCCACGCGCCCACGAGGGTCTGGTAGATCAAGTACTCCTCCCCCGCGTCCGGCCCCGGGCCCGAGCGCAGGGCCTGATTCGCCTCGTGCCATTCGAGCACGAGCTCGGGCCACTCCGAGGCGAGGCCGGCCAGCGCGGTGATGCGCGCGCGCACGTCGCCGCTGCGCTTGGTGTCGTGGGTCTGCGAGGCGAGCATGTGCCTGGGAAACCGCTCGGCCCGGGACAGGTTGGCGCGGTGGAAGTCCGCGACCGAGAGCGAGAAGCGGCCGGGATCGCCGCCCACCTCGTTCAGCGCGGTGAGGCGCAGATAGCGATAGAAGGCCGTGTCCTCGACGCCCTTGGCCATGACCGGGCCCGTCGTCTGCTGGAAGCGGACGACGAACTCCTCGTGCCCGCCCTCCTCCAGGAGGAGGACGCGGCGAAGCGCGGCGGGGAGATGTTCGAGAACCTCGCGATCGGCCGCTTCGACCCGTCCGGTGTACGGCTCCACATAGCTGCGATAGACGTGGAGGGACGCGACGGCCTCCTCGAGCGCCGGGTCGTCGTACAGCGCCCGCAGCTTGCTGACCTCGGGTCTGAACGCGGTCCGGGCCTGCTCGAGCTTTGCTCGCGCCGCGACCTCGGCGAACGTCTCGCGCTGACCGGTGAACGCCTCGTAGAAATCCGTCAGCGGCTGCTCTCCGGCGGGGTCGACGAAGAGCGCGGTCGTGTCATTCGCAAACTCATAGCCCGTCGTGCCCTGGACCGGCCAATCGCGCAGCTGCTCGCCGGGCTCGAGGATCTTCTCGACCCAGATGAGCTCAGCGCCGCGCCCGGCCAAGCGCTCGAGGTAGCCGCCGGGATCCGCGAGTCCGTCGGGGTGGTCGATGCGCAGTCCGTCGATGAGGCCTTCCGCAACAAGCTGCAGGACCTTGCGATGGGTCTCCTCGAACACCTCGTCATCCTCGACGCGCACGCCGGCGAGGTCGTCGATGGTGAAGAAGCGCCGGTGCCACCCCGTCTCGGGGTCGATGTCGAAGAACTTGGCCCGGAGCTGAGGATCGCTCCAGTACGGGTTCTCGTCGCTCGTGGCCATGTGGTTGGGGACGAAGTCGACGATCACGCCCAGCCCCGCGTCACGGGCGGCAGCGACGAGCCGGCGGAACCCTTCCTCGCCGCCCAGCTCGTCGGAGACGCGCGTGGGATCTACCACGTCATAGCCGTGGGTCGATGCCGCCCGGGCCTGCATGATCGGCGACAGGTAGAGGTGGCTGATACCCAGGTCGCGCAGGTAGCCCACGAGCTCGCGCGCCTGATCGAAGCCAAAGGCGGCCGCGAGCTGCAGGCGGTAGGTCGCTCGCATCGAGTGTCAGTACCCGCGCCGGCGCGTTTCCATTCCCGGGCGGGCGCTTGCCGCCGGTCCGGGAGCTCTAGACGCTCACTCGTCCTCGACGGTCGGCGGCTTCTTGTCGGCGCCCAGGCGCGGTCCCCGTCGCTCGATCTCGAACCAGACGTGCGTCGTGCCCTCGTGCAGGCCCCACCGGCTCGACTCGGCTTCGACGAGCCTCAGCCCCCGCCCACCCGCCTGCTCGATCTCCTGCCCCCGCACCTCGCACTCGAAGCCGGAGCCTTCGTCGACGACCTCGACGCGGAGACGGTCCTCGTCGAGGTCGGCCGTCAAGGTGATCGAACCGTGTCCGTGGAGCACGGCGTTGTTGACGAGCTCTGAGACCAGCAGCTTGGCGCGCCCCAGTTCGCCCGCATCGAGCGTCCCGGCGGCCAGATCCTCGAGCAACCGTCGTGCGCGACCGCCCGCGCCCGGATTGCGCGGGAGTTCGACCTCTACCGACTGGATCACGAGGGAAATCCTTTCGGAATCTGAAGCGGACGGCGCTCCGGTTACGCAGGCAACGCAAACTGAAACCGGCAGCGTCTCTCGTCTCGACCATTATGCGCGGTCGCCGGCGTGCACGCGATCCGGGGAGCCCGCCGGGCGAGCTCGTGCCGACCGTTCAGGAGCCCAGGATCCGCGTGATCCGGGGCGCGAACGCACCGGGTCTGCGATCGGGATTATCGCGCCGCGCAGATGCTAAATTTCCCTTGGGCGGTCCCGGCCACGACCTATCCAGAAGGTCAGTGCGGGACGTGCCTCGCCCGTCGGACCACTTGATAGACCATAGGCGTCACTCGCAAAGGGTTATGTGATGCTCGTTCTGATCTACCCGCGATGCAGAGAGCGAAGAGAGAACGATGGCTGAGCCCGTTTCGCACGATGCCGCCTGGCCCGGAAGCCTCACCATCCAGCGAACGGCGGATGCTCACGGGCTTGTGCTCGCGCTCGGGGGAGAGCTCGACCTCGAGTCCGCCCCCCGTCTCGACCGCCAGCTTCGAGAGGTGGACGGCACGAGCCCGGGTCGCGTGCTCATCGATCTGAGCAATCTCGAGTTCATGGACAGCACCGGCCTTTCGGTCATCGTCCAGGCCCACCGCTCGGCAGAGGCCAACGGCCACCGGCTCGCGCTACGTCCCGGACCGCCGCAGGTTCAGCGGCTGTTCGAGCTGACCGGCGTCCGGCAGCGGTTTTCCTTCGAGGAGTAGCGCCCGGCCACGACGACACCGCTCCCGCCCCGGTAAACGGCCCGGGGCGACGCTATTGGTCCGGCAGAACCGGCCAGTTCTCGAGGTCGATGAGCATGGCCTGGGACTCCTCACGCTCGGCAAGACGTCGGTGCACCACTCCGCATCCCTGCTGGCACGCCAAGCACATGTCCGATCCCACCGCGCGCGCCCGCATGCACCCCTCCTCGCAACAGACCTGATCCGGGTTCACCCTCCAAGTCATCGTGCCTCCTCGCGATCTCCCGTCGTGCGTCGCGAGGCAATGTAGCTCAGGATTCGCTCCGCTACTACACCCCAGGCCAGCCAGCAAGCCCGCTGTCCGGCGTCAAACCCACCGTTTCCCCACGCCCCGCGCGGGTAGCTCCTAGAGGCAAGGTCAATCGAAAGGAGCACGACATGGGAATCACGGATAAGGTCTCAGGCAAGGTCAAGCAGGCGGCCGGCGACATCGCCGGCGACCCGGCGCTGCGCCGCGAAGGCAAGCAGGAAGAGCGCAAGGGCGAGGCCAAGGACGAACTGAGACGCGCCCAGGAGCGCGCCGAGCGCAAGGCCGACGAGGTTGCGGACCTCGAGCGCGAAACCTCCTAGCCCGAGCGCAGGCTTCACGAGTGCTTCAGTTCAGGCGTCCGGCGCACGGGTGCGCCGGACGCCGCTTTCCGAGCCGGCGCACGTGTTGGGGCGTTAGGCCAGGCCGGTCACCGGTAGCAGGAGCCGTCGCCTCGGGCTCCGGCGCCTCGTCAAGTGCGTGCTTGGCCGTCGACCTGAGTGGGTAGGATCTGCCCCGTCAGCGGTCGTCAACGGTCAACCCGAAGGTGGTTTACAAATTATGGCAGTGACCTTGCTGAGCGTAGTTGTCGGTGCCGTCCTGTTCGTGATTCTCACAGTCACGGTGGCAGCGTGGTGGGTAGCCGCGGTCGCCGGTCTCGGCGTGATCCTCCTCGCCAGCCTCTTCGAGACCGTCGTTCTCGTGAATCGCGACAGCAAGGCACGAGGCCCCGGCCGCGCTTACTCGTAGTTCGTTTAGGCAGATGAGCGGCGGCGGTCCCGGCGTCCCGGGGCTGCTCGCCGCAAGCCCGCTGCCCTCCGCGCGTGTAGACCAGCCCGCTACGGCGCTCGCTCTCTACCCGGCTCGTGACGCTCCAACCGGAAGCCTCAGCCCGCGTACTTCGCGATGTCCTGGTCGAGCGTTCCCTGGGCCGCGTACTCGCCGGTGTGGACGTTGACGGTTTTGCCCGCGGCGTTGAGGAAGATCGTCGTGGGGAGGTCGGCGACCGGAGCGACCGGGCTGAGCTGCCACATCGCGCTCTGATAACTCGGGTAGCTGATCGCGTGGTGGGTCAGGAACGAGGCCGCGTCCCCACTCGAGTCGTTGGTGTCTACCCCGAGGAACGCGACGCGGCGGCCGTAGCGCGCCGCCGCTGAGGCGAAGAGCGGGAACTCGGTCCGGCACGGTGCACACCACGACGCCCACGCGTTGATCACAACCGGGTACCCGCGCAGTCCGCGCAGGCGCGCGGCGAGGGCCGCCTCGGAGCCGAGGAGCCGGCCGGCCTGGAGATGGAGCGCGGCCAGAGGCGGCGGGGAGCCGGCCAGGGAGCTGGGGACCTCGCCGGTCGCGGGCAGGCTCACCTTGGGCGGTGCTCTGAGGGCGGCGCGGACAGCCGCCCTCAGCGCGGGAGCGGTGAGCGACCCCTGGGTGGCGACGTCGTAGTACCAGATAATGCGGCCCGTGCGCGAGGTGAGGACGAACCACGGTTGGTCCTGCACCTGGTACCCGTCGGCGACGCGGCCACTGGCGTCGATGCCGACCGGGTAGGAGAGCGGTCGCGAGAGGCCGGCCAGGAAGCCGGTCAGTGCCGCGGGGGAGGGCTCGACGCTGCCCTCGTCGACCGCGACAACGGGAGGGAGATGGGCCGAAGCACTCGCGGACTGGTACTGGTTGAGCGCCTCGAGCTGCGTCCGAAGCGGCAGCACCTGGGAATCCCAGGTCGCGAAGAACATCTGGAGGCGGGGTCCCTCCCCCCGTCCCAGTCGGACCGTTCCGCCGCCCGCGCGCGGCAGTGACACGGGCGCGGTCGGGCCGATCGAAGGGGCCTGCGCGTACGACAGCTTCGCCGGCATCTGGGGGTGGCCGGGTAGCAGACCCGCGACGTTCTGGGCCACGAGCTGTCCCAACTGGGGGACGCTGGCGTAGGACATCTGCGTCACATAGAGCTTCTCCAGGTTGCCCTGCGGGCTGATCACGAACAGGGCCGGGGTGTGGTCGATCTCGCCGCTCAGGATCTGGACGCCGATGTGATACGCCTTCCACACGCGCTTGAGCTGGGGGAGCCCCGCGGTCAGGAAACGCCATTGGTGGAGCATCCCGTGCGCCTGGG
>JAXDGF010000369.1:0-5089 GCA_034665165.1 Solirubrobacteraceae bacterium
TGCCTGCCCGAACTTGGCCCCCACGCCGGCGAGCTGTTGGCAGTTCCCGGCGTCCGCGAACCCGGTTGCCGCAGGCGTGGTGGCTCCGGCGCTTGTGCTCGGCGGCGTGGTGGCTCCGGCGCTTGTGCTCGGCGGCTTGCTGGCCGCCGAGGTCGTCGTGCTGCTCGAACTACCGCAGCCCGCGACTACCGCGGCCACGGCGAAAAGTGCTACCGGCATGCCCCTGAAGGTCATGTGCGCCCCTACGACTTGATCGCGTTGGCCTTGCGGACGCAGGCCACTTTTGCGTGGCCCTTCAGCGACTGGCACTTGGCCAGCGCGGTCTTACGGTGGTAGTTGACCGTCGCCTTCTTACGGCAGCTCGTCTGCTGCTTACCCTTCTTCTTGGCGCAGGAGGCGAGCGCCTTGTTGTAGTTCGAGGTGAGCAAGCATTGCGACCTGGCAGTGCCGGTCTTGCCGCTGCAAGGGTTTGAGGCGCCTGGGGCGCCCTTCCCGCCCGAGCCGCCACTCCCAGAGGAGCCGCCGTTGCCGCCGGAGCCGCCCGTGCCGCCCGTGCCGCCGGTGCCGCCCGTGCCGCCCGACCCCCCCTTGCCACCACCGGTCGCCGGGATCGCTGGCACGGTCACGCTCGGGGAGAGGGCCGAGGTGTACTGCCCGGACGCACAGTTCGGGTCGTTCGGGTCGCCCGTGTTGTCGTCCACACCAAGGTCGCAGCCGACCGTCGCCTGGAAGACGTAAACGCCCGGAGGGGTCAACCCCTGTGGGTCGCCGAGCTGGTTGTCCGTCGTCCAGTTGGTGACACAGCCCGGAGCATTCGAGCTATCCGCGGAATTCAAGAGCGGTGTGGCGAGCGGATCGCCTGCAGATGTGTCGAGGGTGGGATCAGTGCTCCAGCTGACGCTCGGAAATGTCGAGCTGTCGGACGGATCACAAAACCCGGCCGAGCTGATCGTCAACGGGAGCTCGTATGCGCCGTTGACCAGCTTGGGCTTTCCTACCTGCACCGTCGGCGCGTCCGCCGCGGCAACCGCCGGTATCGCCATCAGCGCACAGCATGCGAGTACCCCAGCACCGACGATCGTGCGCGCACGCATCCTTGAGAAACGGCCCCTCGACTCCAAGTTTTTGCCCCTTAGGTAGCTATCAATGCCCCTGCGGACCTAAAGCGTACGGCAGCGTGCAAACTTGCACAAGCTCAGGCACCCGCAGCGTCCCGCCACGGTCATCATCGTCACGATCGAGGCCCGGCTTGAGAGAGACGCCTACTCGAACGAGCCGCCGCGCCCCGCGCCAGCCCTGAACCGCTCGAGCCCCGCCTGGACTTCGGCGAGCGATCGCACCCCGTGCTCGAGCTCGCGCCCCATCGCGTCCTCCTCCGAGTGCCCCCACTGCTCGAGCGACGACAGGCGATCCTCGCGCATGCACGTCTGCGGAAACCGCGCGAGCTCCCGTGCGAGCTCCTCCGCCGCGGCGCGGCTCTCGCCATCCGGCACGACGCGGTTCACGAGCCCGATCTCGAGCGCCTCGCGCGCTTCGACGGGCCGGCCGGTGAGGATCATGTCCATCGCCCGGCTCTGGCCGATCAGCCGCGGCAGCCTAACCGTGCCGCCGTCGATCAGCGGAACGCCCCAGCGCCGGCAGAACACGCCTAGCACGGCCCCCTCCTCCGCTACGCGCAGGTCGCACCACAGCGCGAGCTCGAGACCACCGGCGACGGCGTGGCCGGCGACCGCCGCGATCACCGGCTTCGACAGCCCCATCCGTGTCGGCCCCATCGGCCCGTCGCCGTCAGCGGCGACACGATTTCCCGACTCGGTCCCGGCCGCCTTCAGATCGGCCCCTGCGCAGAAGATCCCACCCTCGCCGTGGAGGACGGCGACCGCAGCCTCCTCATCGGCGTCGAACTCCCGGAACGCGTCGGCGAGCGCCTCGGCCGTCGCCCCGTCGACCGCGTTGCGGCGCTCGGGTCGCGACAGCAGGACGGTGAACACGGGCCCGTCGCGTTCGACCCGCACCGCAGGCCCGGAGTCGGGATCCGTCACGTCCCGGCCCCGACCGCCCGGCGCACGAAGGTCCGGAGCGCGGCGACGACCGCCTCGCTCGATGGCCGGGCGCCCGCCACGGGCGAGAGCGGCCCCACGAGCGCCTCGCCGCAACCGCCGACGAGCGCCGCTGCGGTGAGCTCGATGTTCTGCTCGGGCAGCTGGCCGGCGTCGATCCCGGTGCGGAGCGCGTCGGCGATCACCTCGGCGTAGCGCTCCCGGTAGGCGAGCCGCTCGGCGTCGACGAGCGGATCGACGGGCTCGGCGATCAGCGCCCATGCCAGGCGTGGATTGCGCAACGCCCGCTCGGCGAACGTACCCAGCACCCCTTCGAGTCGCTCCGCCGCAGTGTCGGCGGCCATCTCGGCCGAGGCCGTCTTCATGGCACGCTCCTCGCGCGCGCAGACGGACCGGAACACCTCCACGAACAGCTCCTGCTTGGACTCGAAATGGCGGTAGAGCGTCCCCGCCGCGACGCCGGCGCGCTCTGCGATCGCGGCCACCGAGGCTGCGCCGTAGCCGCCCTCCTCGATCAGCTCCTGGGCGGCCGCGAGCAGGCGCTCTCGGGTCGGGATCAGGACCTCCTCGGTCATCGCCCGAAGTCTCCGAAGGGCTCGTCCCGCTGGCGGACCGCCTCCTTGAACCCCTCGCGCATCGCGAGCGCCTGGAACTCGTATCCCTCCTTGGTGTGCCGCGCGGCGCCGTCGAGGAGCGTCCCGAGCACCTGCGTCGCATGGAGGCCCTGGGCGTGGATCGGCTCGTTGACGAGCAGCTTCATCATCCGCAGCTGGTTGACCGGCAGCCGCGCGATCCGCTCGGCGAGCCACTCCGCCCGCTCATCGAGCTGCTCGGGTTCCGGCGCCTCGATCGCGAGCCCCCACTCCGCGGCCTCGGCTCCGGACAGGGAGTCCCCCGTGAACAGCAGCCGCTTCGCCCGCTGGGGCCCGAGCCGATGCGCCCAGAGCGCCGTCGTCGGCGAGCCCCACACACGCGCGGGCGGGTATCCGATCTTGGCGTCGGCGGCGATCACGAGCAGGTCCGCGCACAGCGCCATGTCGGTCCCGCCGGCGACGCAGAAGCCGTGGACCTTGCACACAACCGGCTTGGTGCAGTGGTGCAGCGCCATGAACGCGCGGACGTTGCGGCTCATCATCGTGTAGTCGAGCATCGGGTCCCACGGCACGTCCGGGTCGTGGTTCGGAAGCTGCGCCTCAGCGCTCTCGACGAGGTCGTAGCCCCCGCAGAAGCCCTTCCCGTTTCCCGCGAGCAGGAGCACGTGGACCTCCCGATCGAGGTCGGCCCGCTCGACGCACTGCTCGAGCTCGTCGAGCAGGCCGCGGGTGATCCCGTTGCCGCGCTGGGGACGGTTCAGCGTGACCCGCGCGATGCGGTCGGTGACCTCGTACTCGACTTCGGACACGAGCGCCGGTTACCTGCGCTCAGACGGGAAACGCGCGCTCGATGATCGCCTCGGCGTCGGCACCGGCCGGGAGCGTGCCGTACACGCGGCCGCCCTCGCCCGCCAGCCGCGTCGCGCAGAACGCGTCGGCGACAGCCGGCGCGGCGTGGCGCACGAGCAGCGATCCCTGGAGCGCCAGCGCCAGATCCTCGACCACTCGCCGTGCCTCGAACTGCGGGTCCTCGCTCTCGAACGCCGCCGCCGCCCGCTCGCGAACGCCCTTCACGTGGGCGTCCAGCCTCGCGTCGGCTCCGGCCCCGAGCTCGCACTCGGCCATGAACGCGGGCAGCCCCTCGGGCTCCTTGACCATCGCCCGCAGCACGTCGAGCGCGGCGACGTTGCCCGAGCCCTCCCAGATCGAGCCGAGCGGGGCATCGCGGTAGAGCAGCGGCATCCCGGAGTCCTCGACGAACCCATTGCCGCCCAGGCACTCGAGTGCCTCCGCCGCGTGCCCCGGGGCCCGCTTGCAGACCCAGTACTTCATCACCGCGGTCGCGAACCGTCGGAACGCGGCCGCTTCGGAGTCCTGCTCGTCGTAGGAGCGCGCGACCCGCATCGCCGACACGGTCGCCGCCTCGGACTCGACCGCCAGGTCGGCGAGCACGTTGCGCATCGCCGGCTGGTCGGCGAGCAGCTTGCCGAACGCTGAACGGTGGCGGGCGTGGTGGATCGCCTCGAGCGTCCCTCGCCGTAGTCCGGTGGTCCCGCCCAGCAGGCAGTCCAGACGGGTGTGGTTGACCATCTTGATGATCGCCGGAACGCCCCGGCCCTCCTCGCCGATCAGCCGCCCGTGGATCCCGCGGAACTCGACCTCCGAGGACGGCAGCGAGCGGGTCCCGAGCTTGTCCTTCAGCCGCTGGAACTCCATCCCGGGCCCTCGCTCGATCAGGAAGCAGGAGAGGCCGCCGGGCGCCTGCGCCAGCACCAGGAAGATGTCGCACGGCGGATAGGAGCAGAACCACTTATGGCCGTGGATCTCGTAGACGTCGTCGCCGACGGGGTCAGCGCGCGTGATGTTGGCGCGCACGTCCGAGCCGCCCTGGCGCTCGGTCATCGCCATGCCGGCGAGCGCGCCAGAGTCGTAGTCCGGCTTCGTCAGCCTCGGCTCCCACTCCGCGGCCAGGTGCGGCGCCGAGTCGCGCAGCGCCTTGACCGCGGCGGTAGTCATCGACACCGGGCACATCACGCCGTCGTTGGCGTTGCCATAGAGCATGAACAGCGCCGCGCGGACGACGTGACCACCGGAGCGTGTCTCGCGCCACGGCAGGCTATGAATTTCCCTCTCGACCGCACCGCGCAGCAGCAGGTGCCACGAAGGGTCCAGCTCGACCTCGTCGATCCGGTTGCCGAAGCGGTCGTGGGTGCGGAGGATTGGCTCGTTGCGCTCCGCCCGGCGGGAGTGCTCGCGCGTCTCGGCGCTCCCCGCCATCGCGCCGGTCTCGCGGGCGCGCTCGACGCCCCACTCGCCGCCTTCGCGCTGAAGCGCCTCGCCCAGGGCGAGGTCGACCTCGAACAGGTTGATCGGCTGGAGCGGAGGCGCCTGGTTCAGGACCTCGCGGCCGGGGTCCGCCGCCTCCGGGTGGCTCGT
>JAXDGF010000370.1:0-4592 GCA_034665165.1 Solirubrobacteraceae bacterium
ACCCAGAGGAAGTAACCACCCTGGGGCCGGGTGAAGCGCGCGTCCGGGAGCTCACGCTCGAGCGCGTCGCACAGCGTGCCAACCCGCTCCTTGAGCGCTTCCTTGACGGTCTCGATCGATTGCTCGATCGCGCCGCTGCGGCAGAATTCGTTCACGATCGCCTGCGAGACCATGCTCGGTGAGATGTAGGTGCTGGTGGCGATCTTGACGATGCGGGCGATCAGGTCATCGGGACCGACGAGGTAGCCGACGCGGATCCCGGGGCAGACGGTCTTCGAGAACGACGAGGCGTAGACCACGCGCTCGGGGTCCATCGAGACCATCGTCGGCAGCGACGCGCCTTCGAACCGCAGGGCCACGTAGGGATCGTCCTCGAAGATGGTGAAGTCGTGCTCCCGGGCCAGGGTCAGCAGGCCCTCGCGCTTGGCGGCGGAGAGCGTGTACCCGGCCGGGTTCTGGAAGTTGGGGATGATGTGGGCGAGCTTCGGTGACACGCCGGTCCCGAGCAGGCGCTCGAGCGCTGAGAGCGAGATCCCGTCGGTCTCGAGCTCGACGGCATGGACGTCGGCGCCGCGGGCGCGCAGCGACTGGAGGGTGCGGTCGTACGTCGGGCGCTCGACGACGACCGCGTCCCCGCTCGCCACCAGGGCGTCGAAAAGGAAGGCGTCGGCCTGCATCGAGCCGTTGGTGACGATGACGCGCGAGGGCTCGACCTCGTGGCGCTCGGCGATCCACTCGCGCAGGGGCGGATAGCCGATCGCGGTCCCGTACCCGGTCATCCCGCCCGGGTCATTGGTGAAGGTGCGGTCGGCCGCGGCGCGCAGGCCCTCTACGTCGACGATGTCGAGCGACGGAGCCCCGCGGGCGAAGGAGATGGGCTTGGTGATGGCGGACATCGACGGGGGAGATTACGGGGTAACGCCGAGCGACGACATCGCGAGCGTGGCCACCTCGGTGGGGGTGCGCCCCACGCGCACGCCCTTGGCCTCGAGCGCCTCCGCCTTGGCCGCGGCGGTGCCCTGGGACCCCGACACGATCGCACCCGCGTGGCCCATGGTCTTGCCCGGCGGGGCGGTGAAACCGGCGATGTAGGCGAGGACCGGCTTGGTCACGTGGGCGGCGATGAACTCGGCCGCGCGCTCCTCGGCGTCGCCGCCGATCTCGCCGCACATGACGATGAGCTCGGTCTCGGGGTCGTCCTCGAACAGGCGCAGGGCGTCGATGAAGTCGGTGCCCGGGACGGGGTCTCCGCCGATGCCGACGATGGTCGAGTTGCCAAAGCCGCTCTGGGCGAGCTCGTTCCCGATCTGGTAGGTGAGCGTCCCGGAACGGGAGACGAGGCCGACGTTGCCGGCGCGGAAGAAGGCGGCGGGGATGATGCCGACGTTGGCCTTGCCGGGGGAGAGGATCCCCGGGCAGTTGGGGCCCACGAGGCGCGCGCGGCCGTTCTTCTTGATCACGCTGTATGTGCGGAGCTCGTCGTGGGCCGGGATGCCCTCGGTGATAGCGATGATGAGCTCTATTCCGGCGTCCTCGGCCTCGAGAATCGAGTCGGCGGCGAACACGGGCGGCACGAAGATCATCGCCGTGTTCGCCCCGGTCTCGGCGACGGCGTCGTGGAAGGTGTTGAAGACGGGGATTCCGTCGACCGACTGGCCCCCCTTGCCCGGCGTCACGCCGGAGACGACCTGGGTGCCGTAGTCGCGGTTGCGCAGAGCGTGGAAGGTTCCCTCGCGGCCGGTGATGCCCGACACGCAGAGTCTCGTCTCGTTGCCGATGAGGATGCTCATGCTGCGGCCGCCAGCTCGACGACCTTCTTGGCGGCGCCGTCCATGGTGGCCTCGGTATGGACGCCAGGCAGGTTTGCCTCGGCGAGCAGGCGCCGCCCCTCGACGTCGTTGGTGCCATCGAGGCGCACGACGAACGGCACCTGGGGCTTGATCACGGCGAAGGCCTCGATCAGGCCCTTGGCCACCTCGTCGCCGCGGGTGATGCCGCCGAAGATGTTGAAGAGGACGGCCTTGACCTTGGGGTCGGAGAGGATGACCTCGACGGCGCTCGTGATCGCCTCGGCCTTTGAGCCGCCGCCGGCGTCGAGGAAGTTGGCGGGCCTGCCGCCGGCCAGGGCGACGACGTCGAGAGTCGACATCACGAGCCCGGCCCCGTTACCGAGGATGCCGATGTCGCCGTCGAGCTTGACGTAGGTAAGGCCGCGCTCATGCGCCATCGCCTCCTGCTCGTCCTCGGCCGAGGGATCGCGCAGCGCGGCGTTCTCGGGATGCCGGAAGAGCGAGTTCTCGTCGAGCGTGACCTTGGCGTCGAGGGCCCGGACGGCGCGGTCGGGGGTGACGATGAGGGGGTTGACCTCGACGAGCGTCGCCTCCTCGGCGATGAAGGCGGCGTAGAGCTTGGCCAGCATGGCGCCCACCGGGCGCACGACGTCGGCGTCGACGCCCGCCTCGAAGGCGAGCCGGCGGCCGTGGAAGCTCTGGAACCCGAGCAGGGGGTCGACGTGAAGCTTGGCGATCGCCTCGGGATCCTCGTCGGCGACGGCCTCGATGTCCATCCCGCCCTTGGTCGAGAGCATCACCAGCGGAGCCTTGGCCGAGCGGTCGAAGACGATCGAGGCGTAGTACTCGGAGGCGATGTCGGAGGCGAGCTCGATCCACACCTCCCTGACCGTCAGGCCCCGGATGTCCATGCCGAGGATGGCGGCGGCGTGCTCGCGCACCTGGTCGCGATTGTCGGCGAGCTTGATCCCGCCCGCCTTCCCGCGCCCGCCGATCAGGACCTGTGCCTTGACCACGCAGGGGTAGCCGATCTCGTCCGCGGCGGCGACCGCCTCGTCGACCGTGCGCGCGGGCCTCCCCGGTGAGACGGGGATGCCGTGGCGGGCGAAGAGCTGCTTTCCCTGGTACTCCAACAGATCCATCAGACGAGCGGAGACTGTAGCGACTCGCCGATCTTCGGCCCATCACGAGGCTGCTATTAGTGAGGGCGTGGCATTATGCCCGAGCTTATGGCGATTCCCAAGAACATCACTTTCGTCACCTTTGACGTTTACGGAACCCTGATCGACTGGGATACGGGCGTTTACGACGCGTTCCGCGCCGAGGCCGAGCGCGACGGCTTTACCATCGAGCGCAGCGAGCTCATCCCTCTCTTCCACGAGATCCAGCAGCAGATCCAGGCCGGATCCTACGAGCTCTATGCCGAGGTCCTCCGGCGCACGGCAGTGCAGATCTCGAAGAAGCTCGGCTGGCCCCTCGAGCCCTCGCGCTCGGGCTTCCTGCCCGAGTCGATCCAGCGCTGGCAGCCGTTCAAGGAGACCAATCCGGTGCTGGCGAAGATCGCCAAGAAGTACAAGGTCGGGCTCATCACGAACATCGACGACAAGCTCCTCGGCCAGACCCGGCGCCACATCCCCACCGACTTCGACCTCGTCGTCACCGCCCAGCAAGTCCGCTCCTACAAGCCCGATCCCGCCCACTTCACCGAGTGCGAACGGCGCATCGGCTCCAAGAAGGGCTGGGTCCACGTCGCCGCCAGCTACTACCACGATGTGGACCCGTGCCTGAAGAAGAAGATCCCCGTGATCTGGGTCAACCGCGACAAGCAGGAACTCGAGCCCGGCCAGAAGAAGCCCGACGCCGAGGTCGCGAGCCTGCGAGAGGCAGCGAAGCTCATCGGAGTGACGTAGTGGGCCGCGTTCCTCGCTGAGGTGCGCGCGCTCGCGGTCCATCCCGACGTCATCGTCATCGTCAGCCGGGTGTGGCAGACGACGTGCACCGCGGTTCGCTCCGGAGCCGAGGGCTTCGTCATCGACTCCCCCGTCGACCCCGACGAGCTCGATGCGCTCCCCGGGCTACTCGAGCAGAGCGGCTTCCCGGTCTCGGGCCTCCTGAGCACGCACGGCGACTGGGACCACCTGCTCGGTCGGCTTGCGTTTCCGGGCGCGGCGCTCGGTTGCGGCGAGAGCACCGGCGCGCGCCTCGCCGCCGCGCCCGGGGAGGCCCAGCGCGAGCTGCGCGCCTTCGACGAGGAGCAGTACATCGAGGGGCGGGCGCCGCTCGGGCTGGGGACGGTCCAGACGCTGCCCGTGCCCGGGCACCTCTCGCTCGGCCAGGACCGAGAAATCGAGCTCCACCCGGCCGAGGGTCATACCGCCGACGGCACCGCGTTCTGGTTGCCCTGGGCGGAAGTTCTCATCTGCGGCGACTATCTCTCGCCTGTCGAGATCCCCGAGATCTCAGCGGGCGGGTCGCTCGCCGCCTACACGGCGACGCTCGAGCGGCTGCGCGAGTTCGTGGAGCACGCCGAGATCGTGGTGCCGGGACACGGTGCCCCGCTGCACCGCGAGCGCGCGCTCGCGGTGCTCGCGGAGGACGCCGCCTACCTCGAGGCGCTCGCGGACGCGGGCTCTGACGCGCCGCTACCGACCGGGCGGCGAACTGGGGCCCAGCAGCGGCGCCACCGCGCCAACGCGGGCCGGGTCTCGGCTACTTGAGCCCGAGCTTCTTGTAGATGGTCAGGGCGTCCTTGTCGATCACCGCGGCGTAGGCGAGGTAGGCGGCGATATCGCGCTGGCCCTG
>JAXDGF010000371.1:0-3531 GCA_034665165.1 Solirubrobacteraceae bacterium
ACCTCGGTCCCGGGCGCGACGATCAACCGCCTGTGCGGGTCGAGCCTCGAGGCGTCGATCCAGGCCTCGCGCGCGATCGAAGCGGGCGACGCGGCGCTGATCGTCGCCGGCGGGGTCGAGTCGATGAGCCGGGCGCCGTGGGTCCTGCTCAAACCGGGCCAGGGCTTCCCCGCCGGGTCGGAGACGCTCTACTCGACGACACTCGGGTGGCGCATGGTGAACCCTGAGATGCCCGGGCAATGGACGATCTCGCTCGGGCAGAGCGCCGAGAAGCTGGCCGGCATGTACGAGATCTCGCGCGAGGCGCAGGACGCGTTCGCCCTGCGCAGCCACGAACTCGCAGCACGCGCGTTCGACGAGGGTGTTCTCAAAGAGGTGATCCGAGTCCCGGGCGTGGAACTCGCGCGCGACGAGGGTATCCGCACCGACACCTCGCTCGAGAAGCTTGCGCGCCTGAAGCCCGCCTTCGTCGAGGGCGGCACGGTGACGGCAGGCAACTCTTCGCCCCTCAATGACGGCGCGGCGATGGTGCTGCTCGGCGACGAGGCGGCGGCGCACGAGCTCGGGCACGACCCGATCGCGCGCGTCGTCTCGCGCGACGCCCACGGCGTCGATCCCGACATATTCGGCATCGCGCCCGTCGAGGCCGCCAACAAGGCGCTCGACCGCGCCGGCATCGGCTGGGACGACGTGGAAGTCCTCGAGCTCAACGAGGCTTTCGCCTCTCAGTCCCTCGCTTGCCTGGCCGGCTGGCCCGAGCTCGACCCCGAGAAGGTGAACGTACGCGGCGGCGCCATCGCCATCGGCCACCCCCTCGGCGCCTCCGGTGCCCGCATCCTCGGCCGCCTCGCCCACGAGCTGCGGGCCCGCGGCGGCGGGTACGGGGTGGCCGCGATCTGCATCGGCGTGGGACAGGGCCTGGCCGTGGTCCTCGAGGGCGTGAGCTCGTGAGATGAGCGCCGTCGAGGTCCAGCGGGGCGCGAACTGCTGCGGGTTGGTCGCGGATTCCGCGACTAAGTCGCATCAGTTCGAACCTCTCGGCGACCCCGCGGCGCGGACCCGCCCCGCGGCCCGCCGCGCCGCCCGCGCCCCCGGGCCCCAGCCCCCCTACACCAGCAGCTGCATCGCCACGAGCATGTACGCCATACCCGTCGTCATCGAGGCCATCGACAGGCGCAGATCCCGGTAGCAGATCAGCGGCGAAGCGACGGCCGTTCCGACGGCGCCGTCGGACGTGACCGTATAGCCGCCACGCAGGGTGTGGTGGTCGATGCTGCGCATGCGATCAGTGGCCCAGAGCAGCGTCTGCACGAGGAAGTAGGCGACCAGGAGCCAGGTCAGGGGGGCCTGGAACCCGGTCGGTGACCACATGTAGACCATGGCCGCGAGGTCGGTGACGGCGACGATCCAGAGCGCGTTGATGGGGTGGCGGTCGACGGCCTCGGTGAGCATCCAAGCGACGATCACGAGGGCGGCACCCGCGAAGGTCAGCTGCCAGAAGCTGGCGGGAATGTTGAGGTCGACGATCGAGGCGGGGATGAACATGAAGGCCATCCCGATGGCCATCAGGATGTGCCCGGCATGCCAGAGCTGGCGCGGGCCGCGGGTCTGTACTAGATGGCGGATGTGGACGAGGAAGACCCCGAGGAAGACAAGGACCCAGATCACCGCGAGCCAGTCGGGGAGGAGGTTGATGGCGCCGTGGAGGCCGAAAATCCCCCCGCCAGTCATCGAATCGTGACTAGTCATCGAGCCGTGCCCGGCGCCCATGCTCATGTGCATGCCTCCTCCCATAGACGAAAAATTACCAAGCCGGCTCGCGAGGGAGGTCAGACCCCTGGCGAGCGGCCCGTTCTAGCCGGCGACGGTGGCGGTCGCCGCGGGCGCGGATTGGGCCGCGTTCGACGTCAGCACGGGCGCCGGCGCGCGCGTCGGGACGCGGGCCGGACACCCCACGAGCGAGTAGAGCGCCACCGCGAGAAGGATGAATATCGGCCCCGCGTTCGGGTCGGTGGCGCGACCTTCGAAGATGCCCCCCAGCCCTTGTCCCAGGACCCAATACACAAGGTTCAGCGCCATCGCGACCCCCAGAAACGTCCGCGGCCGGAAGCTGAACGCGACCGCGAGCCCGATCACCACCGAGAGCGCCGCGAGGACGATGGCGATGATGAGACCGTTGCCCTTCGCGAGGTCCATTGCCCCGTGCTGGAGGCCGGTCAGCCACGCCGCCCCGGACGGGGCGGACTTGATCAGGCCGTAGGTTGCGTTCGCGCTCGAGTTGAAGGCCGTCAGCCATACCCCCGCCATCAGCAGCCAGAGCGATGCCCACACGACGCGGGCTCCCTTCACGCCGAGCAACCCACCCGGCCGCTCGTTGGGCCATACCAGCGCGCCGACCAGGCCATAGAGCAGGACGGCGCCGGGCGCACCCGTGAGCGGGCTCGCCATGTTCATGAACAGCATCCCGAAGGCCTCGCCGAACCACCACACGGCCAGCGACCACACGAAGGAGACGATGAGCGCCTGCTTGACCGTCGGCCGGTACAGGATCCCTAAGCCGATCCCGATCTGGATCAGCGCGATCAGCGTGTTGTACGGCCCCTGATGCTGCTGAACCGTATGGGCGCCCCACAGGAGCGAGCCCGCGAGCCAGTGGGGCTGAGCGGGCGCCATCCCGGTGAGCAGGTCGATGAATCCCTTCCCGTACATGAAGGACTGGAACTGGAGGGCGCCGGCGAGCACCCATAGGGCCCCGAGCAGAGACTGGACCGAGCGCCGGGAGTCGGAGAAGAAATAACCCCGGGCGCGACCCGCCGTAGATGCTCTGGTGCTGGCCAATCTCTCTCCCATGCACTGAGTAAAGGTCTACGCCACGGCGCGAACGACGGATCACATCGACTCCGCCAGAGCATACGCAGGCAGAAATCATGCTGTCTGAGGCATCCGTTCGCGGGTTTCGCGCGTAATAGAGGGTTGCCGCCATTCCGGCCCGGCCTCCGAATGCTGTCCCAAACCGTGCGTAACCCCGCCGCCACCCCGCCCGACGAGAGCGTCGAGGTCACACTCGCGGTCGGCGGGATGCACTGCGGCGCGTGTGCCGCGCGCGTCGAGCGGACGTTGAACGGCCTCGACGGCGTGGCCGCCCAGGTCAACTACGCCACCGAGCGCGCCACCGCGACCATCGCGGCGCACCTAGACCCCGGGCGACTGATCGAAGCGGTCACCTCCGCCGGTTACACGGCCGACCTCGTCGGCGACGACCCCCACGCCCCCGCGGCCACCGCCGCCCCGGATGAGCTCGCCCGCCGCATGCGCTCGCTGCGCAACCGGCTCCTGCTCGCGGCAGCGCTGTTCATGCCCCTGTGCGACTTCTCGCTCCAGTTCTCGAACCACCCGGCCCAGCGCTACGCCGGCTGGCAGTGGTTCATGGTCGCCCTCGCCGCGCCCGTCATCACCTGGGCGGCATGGCCCTTCTACCAGTCGGCGCTCCGCAACGCGCGCCACCGAACCACGACGATGGACACCCTCGTC
>JAXDGF010000372.1:0-5969 GCA_034665165.1 Solirubrobacteraceae bacterium
CGTCGCCGTACAGTGCACCCCCCGTCGAGGTGAAGACGACGGGCGCCCGGTGACGAGTCGCGGCCTCGAGCACGTTCAGGGTCCCGAGCACGTTGACGACGCTGTCGCGAGCGGGGTCCGCCACCGATGCGGTCACGCTCGCCTGCGCCGCCAGATGGAAGATGGCCGAGGGCCGCACGGCATCGACAGTCCGGTCGAGCGCATCTCGAATGGTGATGTCGAGGACTTCGAGCGAAGCCTGATCGGGAACCCGGCCTGACTCACCGTGGGAGAGATCGTCCACGACGACGACCGACCATCCGTCGGCGATCAGGGCGTCGACGACGTGAGAGCCGATGAAGCCCGCGCCGCCGGTCACGATAGCTGTGCTCTTCGACATGTGCGGAGGCCACCCTAGACGACACGCAGCTAGCGAAGCTGGTTCCGGAGCAGCTTCCCGGACGGAGTTCTCGGCAGCGCGTCGGCGACCTCGACCGATTTCGGAACCTTGAACGAGGCGAGGCGCTCGGCGCAGTGGTGCTGCAGTTCCTCGGCGCTCGCCTCGGCACCGTCGCGCATGACCACGGTGGCGACGACGCGCTCGCCCCAGTCCGTGTCAGGGCGGGCGTGGACGGCGACGTCGGCGATGGCGGGGTGCTCGAGGAGGACGGCCTCGACCTCGGCTGGCGCGACGTTCTCACCGCCGGTGACGATCGTGTCCGAGCGCCGTCCGAGCACGGTGAGGCGGCCGCGCTCGTCGAGGGACCCGAGGTCGCCGGTGTGCAGCCAGCCGTCGGGCGCGAGCGCGCCCGGCGAGACGATGGGGCCGCGGACGAGCAGCTCTCCGTCGGGGCCGACGCCGAGCTCGACCCCCGTGAGCGGCCAGCCGCGGGTGGCGATCTGCGAGCACGCTTCGGTCATGCCGTAGGTCGTGGCGACGGGCACGCCCGCGGCGCGCGCGCGATCGAGGAGCAACGGTGGGATCGGGCCTCCGCCCAGGAGCGCCCACCGCAGCGTGGGCGGACGCTCGAGGCCCGCCTCGAGCAGCCTCGAGAGCATCGTCGGCACGAGCGACACAAGCGTGACGCGCCGGTCGGGGTCCGCCAGCTCTCGCTTGACGGCCTCGGCGGCGAAGCGCTCGGGGAGCACGACCGTCGTGCCGTAGATGGTCGAGCGCAGGAGAATCGAGAGTCCCCCGACGTGGGCGAGCGGCATCGGGCACAGCCACCGCTCCTCGGGGTCGAGGCCGAGGGCGACGGCCGAGCCGAGCGCGTTCCACAGCCAGTTGGCGAAGGTCAGGCTCACGGGCTTGGGCGCCGCCGTGCTCCCCGACGTGTACATCACTGTGGCCACGTCGTCCTCGCCAGGGCGCGCCACGGACGTGAGCGGCGGGCCGTCCACGGGCCCGTCGACGGTCACCGAGATCCCGTCCATCCGGGCCTCGCGCTCGGCGGCGCCGAGGCGAAGGTCGATGGGCACCGCCGTAGCCCCGAGGAGCAGGCAGCCGTGGAGCGCGGCGACGAAATCCTCCCCCGGAGCGAGCGCCAGCGCCACGCGCTCGCCGGCGGCGACCCCACGCGCCGCGAGCCCGCCGGCGGCGCCGAGGGCGCGGGCCTCGAGCTCCGCGTAGCTGAGCGATCCGTCCGGCGTCAGCAGCGCCGCGCGGTCCGGGTGCGCCCCCGCGGCGCGCTGGAGCCATGGATCGATGAGCACGTTCGAGAGGGTAGTGTCTGCCTCTCCCCTAGCCACGGACCTCTCCCGTGCCCGTCACCTGGCAGCCCGGCGCCACATACAACGACATTCGCTACGAGCTCGCGACGGGCGACGACGCGGGTATCGCGAAGATCACCATCGACCGGCCCGAGGTGCGCAACGCCTTCCGCCCCGAGACCGTGATCGAGCTCTCCGACGCGTTCGAGCGCGCACGCGAGGACCCGGCGGTCGGGGTGATCATCCTCACGGGTGAGGGGCCTGATGCGTTCTGCTCGGGCGGCGACCAGCGCGTCCGAGGCGCGCGCGGCGGGTACGTCGCCGGTGCCGATCCCGCGGACGCGGGGGCGCAGCCCGGCGTCGGACGCTTCCACGTCACTGACCTCCACGTCCAGATCCGCCGCCTGCCCAAGCCCGTGGTCGCGATGGTGGCCGGGTATGCGATCGGCGGGGGGCATGTGCTCCATGTTGTGTGCGACCTGACGATCGCCGCCGACAACGCCCGCTTCGGGCAGACCGGACCCAAGGTCGGATCGTTCGACGGCGGCTTCGGCGCCAGCGTACTCTCGCGCCTCGTGGGCCCGAAAAAGGCCAAGGAGATCTGGTTCCTGTGCCGGCAGTACGACGCCCAGCAGGCTCTCGAGATGGGATTGGTGAACACGGTCGTGCCCCTCGAGCGCCTCGAGCAGGAGACGGTGCAGTGGTGCCGGGAGATGCTCGCCCTCTCCCCCTTCGCGCTGCGCTTGCTCAAGGCCAGCTTCAACGCCGACGAGGACGGCCTGGCCGGGATCCAGCAGCTCGCGCACGACACGAACCTGCTCTTCTACATGAGCGAGGAGGCGCAGGAAGGCCGTAGCGCCTACCTCGAGAAACGGAAGCCGGACTTCTCGAAGTTCCCGCGGCGGGCGTAGGCGGTGCGGCGATGGCGATAGCCGGGGCGAAGGCGAGCGGCGTCCGCATCTGGCTCATGGCGGCGCGGATCCGGACGCTGCCCGCCGCGGTCGCGCCCGTGCTCGTGGGCACGGCGCTCGCGGGCTACGCCGGGACCTTCCACCCCCTGCGCTTCCTCGCCGCCCTCATCGGCGCGGTCTTCATCCAGGTGGGGACGAACCTCTCGAACGACTACTCGGACGCCCGGCGCGGCGCCGACGCCGAGGATCGCCTCGGCCCGGTGCGCGTGACCGCGGGCGGGCTCGTTCCCCCGCGCCGGGTCCTGGAGGCAACCTACGCCTCCTTCGCCGTCGCCGTCCTCGCCGGGATCTACCTGGTCGCGGTCGCCGGGTGGGAGCTGCTGCTCGTGGGCGGGGCGTCGATCCTGGCCGGCGTCCTCTACACGGGCGGGCCGCGCCCCTACGGCTACGAGGGCCTCGGCGAGGTGTTCGTCTTCCTCTTCTTCGGCATCGTCGCCGTCGTCGGCTCGTACTTCGTCCAGGTCAAGCACCTCGAGTGGGAAGCGTTCGCGCTCGCCGTGCCCGTCGGCCTCCTCGCCTCGGCGATCCTGGTCGTCAATAACTTCCGTGACATCGACACCGACCGCCGCGCGAGCAAGCGGACGCTTGCGGTCAGGCTCGGGCGGGAGCGAACACGAATTCTGTTCGCCGTGGTCGTCTACCTCGCGTACCTGACCGCACCGGTGACGTGGCTCTTCGGACCCCTTGAGCCGTGGGTCATGCTCCCGTGGATCACGGTTCTGATGGCGGCGCAGATCGTCCGCACGGTGCGCAACCGAACCGACGGCGCGTCGCTCAACGGCGCCCTCGCCCAGACCGGCATGCTCCAGCTCGCGTTCTGCACGTTGCTCGCGTCAGGGCTGCTCCTGAGCCGGTGAAAGTCCGGATCACGGTCGAGCGGCTGCGCCTGCGCGCTGCCTTCGCGGCCGCGTACGGCGAAGTGGCAGAGCGGCCCCTGATCCTCCTCACGCTCGAAGACGAGAACGGAATGGCCGGATTCGGGGAGGCCGCGCCGCTCGAGCCCTACGACGGCGTCAGCGCCGACGACGTGCGGGCAGAACTGGAGGCCTGCGTGTTGGCGCTCCGCGACAGCGATGGGACCGATCACGCATCGCTCATGGCCTCCTGCGCCGATCTTGTCGCCCTCCCCCAGGCGCTCGCAGCGATCGACCTCGCGCTCTGGGACCTGGCCGGCCGTCGCGCCGGCGAGCCCGTCTGGCGCCTTCTCGGGGCCGCCGAACCGGGCCCGATCGAGGTGAACTGGACGATCGGCGCGACCGACCCGGCGGGCGCCGCTGGCGAGGCCGCGAGCGCGCGTGCCGAGGGGTTCGGGTGCGTCAAGGTCAAGGTCGGGGTGGGCGACGACGCCATGCGCCTGGCCGCCGTCCGAGCAGCGGGCGGACCCGACATGTCGATCCGGATCGACGCAAACGGCGCCTGGTCCCCTGAGGAGGCGACGGCGGCGCTGAGCGCGCTCGCACCCGTCGGGCTCGAGCTCTGCGAGGAGCCGGCATCGGGGGTCGAGAGCGTCCTGAGCGTGTGGACCGCGAGCGACGTGCCGATCGCGATCGACGAGACGACCGCCGCACCGGGAGCGCTCGAACAGCGCTGGTGCGACGCCGTGTGCCTGAAGATCGCCCGCTGCGGCGGGCTCACGGCCCTGCTCGAGCAGGCGGCCCGTGCCCGTGTGACGGGCTACGACGTCTACCTGGCCTCGACCTTCGACGGTCCGCTCGGAATCGCGGCGGCGCTCCACGCCGCGGCGGTCATCGAGCCTCAGCGACCGTGCGGGCTCGCGACCCTCGAGCTCTTCGAAGCGCGGCCGACGACCACCAACGGGCGAGGTGATCCGCTCCCCGTGCGCCGCGGGCGGATGGCGGTGCCAACCGCGCCGGGGCTGGGGAACGGCCTCGCGGCGTGGTACCGCGAAGAGGGGTGACCGCGGGTCACCCCCCTGTCAGCCCGGCCGCCACGTGCTCCGGGGCCTCGAGATGGACGGCATGGCCTGCGCGCGCGACGACCACGAGCTCCGCGCGAGGGATCGCCCGTGCCATCGCTTCGCCGATGGCGCGGAACTTCGCGTCTCGCTCGCCGACGATGAGGGTGACCGGCATGCCGAGCTCGGGCAGCCGGTCCCAGAGGGGCGGGAGCGCGCCCGTCCCCAGGCCGCGCAGGGCAGCGGCCAGCCCCGACGGGGTGTTACGGAGCCTGTCCGTACGGGCGGCCTCGGTGACCTCGCGCGATTGTCCGGCCAGCACGGGCGTGGCCGCCCAGCGGTCCGCGAACTCGTCGATCGTCTCGCCCTCGATCTCGTCGGCCAGCTCCTGGTCGGCGGACCGGCGCGCGGCTCGCTCGCCGGGATCGGCGATCCCGGGGCTGGCGCCGATGAGCACGAGCCGCTCGACCCGCTCCGGCAGCGCGAGCGCGGCGTGGAGGGCGATCCGCCCGCCCTGCGAATAACCGGCGAGAACGAAGCGATCGGGGGCGAGGGCAGCGATGTCGCCGATCACCGCCTCGAGCGTGACCGGTCGTGCCGCCGCCGCGGACCCGTGGCCGCGGATGTCGGGCGCGATCGCCCGGTAGCGTTCGCCGAGCGCCGCGATGACGGGATCCCAGCTCGCTCCCGTGCTCGTGAAGCCGTGAAGCAGGAGGACGGTCGGCGCCACCCCGAGCATCATGACCGAGCAAGTCCGTCCGCAAGTCCGCGAGCTTTAGCCTGCGGGAATGGGACGACTTGGCTTCTGCGCGGCGGCTTCAGCCGGACGTGTGGTGATTCGTCTGGGGCTGTCGATAGCCTGATGGATCGTCGATTGGAGTACGCGCGTGAGGAGTACCGGGTGAATGTTGTGGCCTACCGCTTGGCGTGGTGGGCGAGGAGCACTCGGGTGCTTTTGAGGTTGCGGTCGTTGCAGACGCGCTGCGATTTTGGCTTCACGGTCGGGAGCGTCTCGGAGTCCACGGTCGACCGCTACATCGCGGCGCAGATCGGAGGGTGATCGGTGCTCAAGGAGTGGGGCAACGGCGTCAGTCTCGACGCGGACGCGCGACGCTTGAAGATCACCGGCGTCGGCAGAGTCCGCGTCCGTTTGCACCGGCCGCTTGAGGGGGTTCCGAAGACTTGTGCGCTCGTGAAAAAGGCTGATGGCTGGTACGCGCACATCGTCTGCGACATCGGCGCCGCGCCCGTGGTAGCGGACCCGGAGCTCGCTCCCGGGTTTGGGCGGACGGCGTTTGATCTCGGGGTCGAGAGCCTTGCGACTCTGCATGATGGGACGCCGATTGAGAATCCGAGGCATCTCCGTCACGCGGCGCGGAAGCTTCGGCATGAGC
>JAXDGF010000373.1:0-11435 GCA_034665165.1 Solirubrobacteraceae bacterium
CGCAGCAGTGCTTGGTCGAGGACCTCGGGTCGGTTGGTGGCCCCGAGGACGACGACCGCCTCGGTGCTCTCGAACCCGTCCATCTCGGTCAGGATCTGGTCGAGCGTCTGCTCGCGCTCGTCGTTGGCGCCCGTGACCGCGACCGAGCCGGCCCGCGAGCGCCCGATGGCGTCGAGCTCGTCGATGAAGATGATCGCGGGCGCCGCCTCCTTGGCCTTGGCGAAGAGGTCGCGCACGCGCGAGGCCCCGACCCCGACGATGGCCTCGATGAACTCCGAGGCTGCAATCGAGAAGAAGGCGGCATGCGCCTCCCCCGCCACGGCTCGTGCGAGCAGCGTCTTGCCCGTCCCAGGTGCGCCGGAGAGAAGGACGCCATGGGGCATGCGCCCGCCGAGCCGCTCGTAGGGCGTGGGATCGCGCAGGAAGTCGACGATCTCAGTGAGCTCGCCCTTGGCCTCGTCGATCCCGGCCACGTCGTCGAAGGTGACCCGGATCTTCTCGGGGTCGACCCGCCGCGCCTGCGAGCGACCGAAGTTGCCGAGCGCGCCCATGCCCCCGGCCCCGGCCTGCGCGCGCCGCGCGAGCAGGATGAAGAGGCCGACGATGAGGAGCGTCGGCCCGAACCCGAGGAGGATCTCGGCCAGGAGCGACGTCCCCGGCGCCGGCTTCGCGTTGACCTGGACGCCCTGCGCCTTCAGGAGGTTGCTCAGCTGCGTGTGGTCCCAGAACGAGGGGATCTGGGTCGAGAACAGCGTCGTCGGCGTGGCCTTCTTGTCCGTCGGCGGATAGCGGACCTTGGTCGTGAAGGTGCCGATGACGGCGTTGCTCGGTTGGGAGGAGATCGACTTGACTTGACCCTGCTGCACCTCATTGAGGAAGAAGGGGCTGAACGGCACCTGCACGCGCACGTGGCCCGGCGGCTGGAAGGCGAGGACCGAGATCCAGTTCACTGCCAGGAGCACGACCACGAAGATCCAGAACCCGCGGAGGCGCTGCGGCGGGCGGGGCTTGTGCTCGTCCGGGGTCCCGCGGCCATCGGGCGCGGGAGCGACCTGCCAGCCGCCCTTGTCGCGCGGCATCGGCGACGGTGGCACCGCCTTCGTGCCCGTGTCGGTGGGAGTGCGGAGATCCTTACCCCGGTCGGCCATGCCGTTATTCTGGCCGATCTTGTTCCTCGGCATCGGAGGCGTGCCCACGGACGAGAAGCTAGGTGGGCTTACGCGGCGGCGCAAGACGCGAGCGGCGTGCCCGCGAGACGCGCCGCATATGGAAGGCGCTGGCGCGCCGTGCGGCTATCGCCAGCGCTTCTGGCCGTCGCGCGGAGACGTATTGGGACCGAGCGACGCTCGGCTCAGGATCCCGTGCATGCTCGAGAGCGACGACCACGGGCGCGAGCTGGTGCGGGCCGCCAAGGCGGCTCCCGGGCGGGCCCGGGAAGAGCTGATCGAGGTCTTCCTCCCACAGATCCGCTTCCACGCGCGGAGGTATCGACGCGTCACGGGAGTGCAGCACGAGGAGCTCATGCAGGAGGGCATCGCCGGTCTGCTCGCCGCGCTGCAGCGCTACGACGAGGGCCGCGAGAACTGCTTCTGGACCTATGCGTCGTGGTGGGTGCGGGGGGCGATGCAGGGGGTTGTGTCCGAACTGAGGGGCCCCGTGGTCCTCTCCGATCGGGCCGCCCGGCGCCAGGCGCGGATCGACCGAGCTCGTCACGAGAGCCTGCGCCTGTCCGGACGCGAGGCGACAGCGACCGAGCTCGCCCGCGACGCACAGGTGAACGAGAAAGACGTGTGGAGCCTGCGCGCGGCCACGGGCCCGGCCCTAGGGCTCGACGAGCCGATCTCGTCGCGGGATGACCACTCATCGAGCTTCGCCGACATGCTCGCCGATCCGACGGCACACGAGGCCTACGAAGAGGTCCTCGATGCGATGGCGACCAGCGACGTGCCGCGCCTGCGGGCCGAGCTGAGCGACCGCGAAGACCTCGTCGTCCGGGGCCGCTACGGCTTCGACGGCCCGGCACAGCCGCTGCGCGAGATCGCCCGGTCGCTCGGGGTGAGCTCGGAGCGGGTGCGCCAGATCGAGCGCGCCGCGCTGCGCAAGATGCGTGAAGCGGCCTGATCAATGAGCGCCAAGCCCGCGAGCCTCCACCAGCTGCTCGGCCACCTGATCACGCTCGTCGTGCTCGTCGTCCTCGCCGCGGGCCTCCTTGCCGCGGTCCCCGGTCTCCACGGCGTGGAGCGGCTGCTCACGCACGTGAGTCCGGGATGGGTCGCGCTCGCGGTCGCGTTCGAGCTGTGTTCGTGCCTCGGGTACGTGCTTGCTTTCGAGCAGGTGTTCCCGGCCGTGCCGCGGCGGACCGCCAGCCTCGTGGCGTGGTCGGAGCTGGGCTTCCAGACCGTGTTTCCCGCCGGCGGCGCGGGCGGATCCGCGCTCGGCGGATGGATGCTGCACGAGAAGGGGGCGCCGTGGGGGCGGATCGCCGAGCGTTCCGCCGTGCTCTTCATGCTCACCAGCGCGATCAGCGTCCTCGCGGCCGTGGTCTTCGGCTTCCTCCTCGCCGTGGGCGTGCTCGCCGGTCCGCACCACCTCCTTCTCGGTGCGGTGCCCGCCGCGGCCGGAACGGCGGTGCTGCTGCTCGCGATCGCGTCGCCGCGCCTCGTGCGCTCATCGATCGCGAAGCGCGAGTGGAAGCACGGCCGCCTCAAGGCCGTGTTCGAGGGCCTCGCGCAGTCGGTCGTCGACACCGAGCGGTTCCTACTCGGACGCGACTGGAAGCTGGTGGGAACGGTCGGCTACCTCGCGTTCGACATCATGGTCCTCTGGGTCGGCTTCCTTGCGTTCGGCCATCCTCCGGGGGCGGCGACCATCGTTCTCGGCTACCTCGTCGGCTCGATGGCCAACGCGATCCCGATCCCAGGTGGGATCGGCGCCCTGGACGGCGGTCTCGTCGGCGCGCTCGTCCTCTACGGCGCGGGGGCGACGACCGCCACCGCGGCGGTGCTCATCTACCACGCGATCTGGCTCCTGGTTCCCCTCGTCATCGGCGCAGTCGCCTTCCTGCTCGAGCGTCCGCACCTGGAAGAGCCGCTACCGGAGGCACGACAGTCTCATCCGCCACCGCCACGCGACCTATGCTCGCCACCGTGAGCACCCGAGACCCCGAGCGGCGCCGGCGCGATGACCCCGCGTGGCGGCGATGGGGCCCCTACCTCTCCGAGCGGGCGTGGGGCACCGTGCGCGAGGACTACAGCGCCGACGGCGACGCGTGGTCGTCGTTTCCCCACGATCACGCGCGCTCGCGCGCCTACCGATGGAGCGAGGACGGCCTCGGCGGGATCTGCGACGACCAGCAGCTGCTGTGTCTCGCCTTCGCCTTCTGGAACGGGCAAGACGCGATCCTGAAGGAGCGCATCTTCGGCCTCACCGGCCATGAGGGCAACCACGGCGAAGACGCCAAGGAGTACTGGTGGTACCTCGACTGCACCCCGACCCATGCGTGGATGCGCTGGCGCTACGCGTACCCGCAGACGGCGTTTCCCTACGCCGACCTCATCGCCGAGAACGCTCGCCGCGACCGAACCGTGCCCGAGTACGAGCTCATCGACACGGGCGCCTTCGCCGAGAGTCGCTACTGGGACGTCACCGTCGACTACGCCAAGGCGGCGCCCGACGACATCTGCATGCGCGTCCGGGTTCGCAACGCGGGCCCGGATCCGGCCACGCTCGACGTGCTTCCCACGCTGTGGTTCCGCAACCGGTGGTCGTGGGGCGAGAGCGTGCCCAAGCCCTCGATCGTCGAGCGCGAAGGCGCGCTGCACGCCGAACACAACACACTGGGGACGATCACCCTCGTCGGCACCGAAGGCGCAGAGCCGCTCTTCTGCGAGAACGAGACCAACACTCGCCGACTCGGAGGCGCCGGCAGCTCGCCGTATCCGAAGGACGGCATCAACGACCACCTGATCGCTGGAGCCGCGACCGTCAATCCAGAGCAGACGGGCACGAAGGCCGCGCTCCGCTACCGCCTCGTCGACATCCCCGCCGGTGAGAGCGCGGAGATCCGGCTCAGGCTGGCCCCCGAGAGCCGCGATCTGAAGCGCTCATGGTCGACGGCGATGGGCACGCGCTCCCGCGAGGCCGACGCCTTCTACGGCTCGCTCGCTCCCGCGGCCACCGCCGACGAGGCCCTCGTCATGCGCCAGGCCTTCGCCGGAATGTTGTGGAGCAAGCAGTTCTACAACTACGACGTCGAACGCTGGCTCCAAGGCGACCCGGGCGAGCCGCCGCCGCCGGCCGCGCGTCTGAACGGGCGCAACGCCGGCTGGCGCCACCTCTACAACCACGACATCATCTCCATGCCCGACAAGTGGGAGTACCCGTGGTTCGCGGCCTGGGACCTCGCCTTCCACACCATCACGCTGAGCCACGTCGATCCCGAGTTCGCCAAGGAGCAGCTCCGGCTCATCACTCGCGAGTGGTACATGCACCCGAACGGCCAGCTGCCCGCCTACGAGTGGAACTTCGGCGATGTCAATCCCCCCGTGCACGCCCTCGCCGCCCTGGCCGTATTCCAGAACGACGGCTCGCGCGACCACGACTGGCTCGCGCGCGTCTTCCACAAGCTCCTGCTCGGCTTCACCTGGTGGGCCAACGTCAAGGACCCGCGGGGCGACCACCTCTTCGGCGGCGGCTTTCTCGGGATGGACAACGTCGGCCCGTTCGATCGCTCAGCCCCGCTCGCGGAGGGACTCGTGCTCGAGCAGGCCGACGGCACGGGCTGGATGGCCCTCTACTGCCTGAGCATGCTCGAGATCGCCATCGTCCTGGCCAAGAAGGATCCGGCCTACGAGGACGTCGCCATCAAGTTCTTCGAGCATTACGCGCTCATCGCCGAGGCGATCAACGACCGCGGGCTGTGGGATGAGGCCGACGGCTTCTACTACGACCAGGTGCGCCGGCTCGCCGACGGTGCCGCCTGGCCTGTGCGTGTGCGGTCGATGACGGGGCTCATCCCCATGTGCGCCGTCGCGCTCGGGGACGGCGACGAGGCGGACCAGCTGCCGGAGTTCGACGCCCGGGTCCGGGAGTTCCTCGCCGCTCGCCCCGAGTACGCGCCTGCCGTCCAGCCCGCAAGAAACACCGACGAGGTGACCATGCTCGCGCTCGTGGGCGACGACCGCTTGCCGCGCATGCTCGAGCGACTGGCCGACGAAGGCGAGTTCCTCTCCCGCCATGGTCTGCGGGCGCTTTCCGCCATCTACCGTGACCACCCGTTCGAGTTCTGGCAGGACGGGCACGTCGTGTCCACCGTCGACTACGAGCCGGCGGAGTCGACGACGCCGCTCTTCGGCGGCAACTCGAACTGGCGCGGGCCGATCTGGTTCCCGGTCAACTATCTCGTGATCGGCGCCCTCGAGCGCTTTGCCCTCCGCTTCGGCGACGGGTTCACCGTCGAGTTCCCTCGCGGCTCGGGCGACCAGCGAACCCTGCGCGAGATCACCGTCGACCTCTCCCAGCGCCTGGTCGACATCTTCCTCGCGGACGGGAGCGGCCGCCGGCCCGTGTTCGGGAACCGGGCCGACCCCGACGGCACCTGGGGCGACGCGTTGTTCTTCCACGAGTACTTCCACGGCGACGATGGCCACGGCCTCGGCGCCTCGCACCAGACGGGGTGGACCGGGCTCGCGGCGGACATGGTCATCCGGCTCTCGCGCCGGCGCGAAGAACAGCCCTCATAGCTGAGTCGTCTGGCGGATCGTGGTTGCCTTCCTGAAGCGCCACCGGCGCGCGGCCATGACGGCGCTTGGCGCCGCCGTGCTGGCCGGCTTCGTCTATTTCGTCATCCCTCAGATCGCCGGGCTGGGGCCGACGCTGCGGCGCCTGCGCACCGGGGACATGTGGTGGCTGGGCCTCGGCGTCGCCCTCGAGGCGGTCTGTATCGCTGCCGGGATCGCCTTCTTCCGCGGCGTCTTCTCGCGCTCCCGGAACCGGATCGGGTGGCGTACGAGCTCCGAGATCGTGCTCGCGGGCGGGGTGGCCACCAAGGTGCTCGCTACCGCCGGCGCCGGCGGCGTCGCCCTGACGGTGTGGGCGCTCCGGGCGGCCGGGCTGGCGGCCGCGGACGTGGCGACCGGGATGGTGAGTTACGAGCTGCTCGAATACGCCGTCTACATGGCGGCGCTCGCGATCGGCGGGTTCGGCCTCTGGCTCGGTCTCTTCGCCGGTCACGCCCCGATCGGCTTGACCCTGATCCCGGCGCTGTTCGGCACCGGCGTGATCGTCCTCGTGGTCGTCATCGTTCTCCTCGACGAGCCCGTCGAGCGCTTCCTGCGCACGCGCGCGGAGCGCTCGCAAGGCCGGATGAAGCGCTGGTATGAACGCGCCGCGGCGTTCCCGCGCTCGGCCCGGGCGGGCATGGTCGGTGCTCTCGCGATGGTGCGCCGCCGCGACCCCTCGCTCCTGGGCGCGCTCGCGGGGTGGGCCTTCGACATCGGCGCCCTGTGGGCGTCGTTCCGCGCCTTCGGCCACTCGCCGCCGGGAGCGGTCCTCGTCATGGGGTACTACGTCGGCACGCTCGGCAACACGCTCCCCCTCCCCGGCGGGATCGGCGGCGTCGAGGGCGGGATGATCGGGTCGTTCCTCGCCTTCGGGGTGGACGGGAGCCTGGCCGTCATCGCGGTCCTCGGCTACCGCACGATCTCGTACTGGCTGCCCACCCTGCCCGGGGCGATCGCCTACTTCGGGCTGCGCCGCGATGTCGGTGACTGGCGCGCGGCCCCGCAGCCGCCGTCGTGACAGTTACGAGCCGTTATGACCGCGGGCATACGCTGGTATTGGGCCACGGGCGCGCGGCAGCGACGATCGGTTCCATGGCCGTCCACGCCGACAAAGCCGAATTGCCGGCCGGGAAGCCCGGATTGCCGGCCGGCGAGATCGAGATCCGCACGACCCCGGAGGGGACCGTCACGGTCGACGGCTGGGTCCCATCGCTCGAGGCGCATACCGCGGCGGTCGCGCGGGCGTGGGCCACGGCCGGCGCCCAGCGCGTGGAGGACCGGCTCGTCATCCTCCTGCGTCACCAGGGCGCCACCACGCTTCCGTAGGCGATTACGATCACCCGGTACGCGTGGACGGATGAAAGGGAGACATGGACCTCGAGCAGACATTGGAGAAGATCGTCGAGCACGCCCGGGAGGAGCTGCACGTCGTGCGCAAACGCGCCGAAGAGAAGACGCCCGCCCGCGAGCACGGCAAGGATTACCACCAGGCCCAGGAGGCCGCCGATCTGCTCGATCACTACGCGCATCAGCTCCACCGCCTCCACGACGCCGAATATGGAAACGGCTGGCGTCACCGCAGCGCGTCGGACCGCGGGTAGGCGCGCCAGACGCCGAGCCGGCGCGCCGGCCCCGGGCCACCCCCGCGGCCCGCGGCGGCGGGAAACTCGGAGGGGTGTGCTGCGTTTTGACCAACATTCGATGAAAAGGCAGCACACCCCCGGATCGCGCCCGCCGGCCTAAGGCAACCACCAGGACCACCGCCTCCACCACGACCACCGCCTCGCCCTGAACTGAGGAGATACCCATGACCCTGGACTTCGTCGAGCGCTTTGCCGCCTCCCAGACTTGGCTCGATGCCGTGAGCAACCGGCTGCAACCCGTCGTCCGTAAGGCGGTGGCCAAGACCGGCCGTCACGGCGCCGATTTCCTCGACGGGGTGTGGCTCGGCGCTCCGCTTCATCCCGCGGCCACCGACGTGCCCGTCGGCGCGGCGACGGCCGCCTTCGCGCTCGACGCCATCGGCGCCGTCACGCGTTCGCCCTCGATCGATCGTCAGGCTGACGGGGCCCTCGTCATCAGCGTCGCGGGCGCGCTCGCGGCGGCGACGACCGGGCTCGCGGACTATCGCTATCTGTTCGGTGACACCCGCCGGCTCGCCGTCGCCCATGGCCTGATGAACGCCGTGGGGACGTCGCTCAACCTGGCCTCGCTCGGGCTCAGGGCGACCGGTCGCCGGGGTGCCGGGCGGCTGACCTCCGCCCTCGGGCTCACCGTCATGGGCCTGGCCGCCCACCTCGGCGGCGAGCTCACGTACGGCCGCGGCGTGCGGGTCGACCCGAACGCCGAGATGGGCGGTCCCCGCGACTACACGCCGGTCCTAGACGAGGCGGAGCTCCAGGGCGCCGAGCTCCGCCGCGTCGACGTCGAGGGTGAAGCCGTTCTGCTCACGCGCTCGGTCAACGGGGAGCTGTGCGCGATCGGGAACAAGTGCAGCCACTTCGGCGGGCCGCTTGCCGAAGGAGAGCGCGACGGCGACACGGTCATCTGCCCCTGGCATGCCTCGCGTTTCGACGTGTGCACCGGCAAGGTTCTCGGCGGGCCGGCGGTGTTTCCACAGCCACGCTTCGAGGTGCGCGCGCGCGAGGGGAAGATCGAGCTGCGGCGGGCGTGACGGCTGACCGCGCTACCGCCCGAGCGGGATGGTGGAGAACGTTCCCGACCCGCTCGAGCAGACCGAGCGTGACGCTCCGCGAAAGGTCACCGACTTGACGATCCGGCCGGCGGGGGACTTGACGATGAGCTTCGCCGGCGTAATAGCTACGCCGTAGACGAGCACGCCGCCGGCGTGCACGCCGGCAGGGATCGAGGCACGTGCGAGTGGTCGGCTGGCGCCGTGGGCCGTCAGCGTGACCACGTCGCGGGTGGCCCGGAGCAGGCCGTACACGAGCAAGACCGAAGGATGCGAGCACTCCCCAAAGTCACTGAAGGCGACCGGCCCGGGCGACTGCGCCGGCGTAAAGCCGGAGCCACCTCCGCCACGAGTCGCGACGCTCAGGTTGAGGTAGGTGTGCCCCGAGAACCGGTAATGCTGCGAGGAGACCGAGAATCGCCGACCACTGGGAAGCGCTCCCTGCGCGAGCGTGCGGACGCCGCCATGAAGGAACTGGGCCGCCTGCGGCGGGCTCGGGGGCGTGGTGACTGACCGCGTCGAGTGCGACGGGTGAGAGCTGCCGCAGCCGGCGATCCCACTCGCCAGGGCGGCGAGGACGGTGGCCATCGGGATCGCTCGGGAGCGCATGACGCGCAGGATGTCACGGCTGGCCTCCGCCGATCCCCGCCGGATAGCCGCCCCGCCGCCCGCCCGCCCGCGCCCCGATCCCCGCCGCGCCCCGCCGTAGGCTCTCGTCCGATGGCGTCCACGAGATCCGAGCGGCGCGCCGAGCGTCGTCCCGTCGTGATCGGCGCCGTTGCGGTGGCGCTCCTCGGTGCGGCCATCGCCTCGGATTTCATCATCGGCTCGTTCTGGTCCAAGCACGCCATGCTGACCTCGCTGGCCGCCAGCCTGCTCGTCGTCGTCATCTCGGTCGCGGTCATCAACGAGATCATCGAACGCCGCGAGCGCCGGCGCTGGAACCTCCTCGCCCAGGGCGTTCTCTTCGCCCTCACGCAGAGCGCGCGCCTGACGTGGACGACCATGGTCGAGGTGCTACGGCTCACCGAGGTGCAGAGCGGAGCGGTGGAGTCGCTCCTCGAGGGCGCCAAGGTTGCGTTCGACCGGCCGCGCGTGTCCGGGGCGGCGCGGGAGCTTCTGGCCGACCCCGCGCGCCGTCAGCGGCTCCAGATCGTCGTCGAGCGTCTCAGCGATCACTACAGCGAGGTGATCGCGAAGTGGGCCAACGTGCTCGTCGGGGCCGCGCCCTACGCCAGCCTGCTCGAGCGCCACGTCGAGCTCCAGGCCCGTCTCGAGTGGCTGGCCTCCGTCCTCGCCCACCGGGAGCCCGTGCCGGAGGGCGGCCGCGGCCGCCGCCTGACCATGGCCAGCATCGCCACCGAGCGCGCCGACGAGTTCGGCGACGACTGGATCCACGACATGGTCGTCGTGATCACGACGATGGCGACGCGGCTCGACCACGACTCGCGCACATTGGCCTTCTCGCTCTTCTCCGAGCAGTGGTGGATCGACCGCACGCAGGCGCTGCTCGAGACCTGAGCGGCCACACGCTGCCTACTAAAGCTCCGACAGGAAGTAGACGAGCGCCCTCAGCTTCTCGCGCGCCAGGCTCCGGAACGAGGGCATCGGCGGGGTCGGGTCCACGAGGGTGCTCCTGATCGCGGAGGGCGCGACCGCCGCCACCGCCACAGCTGAGATCGCGGCCCCCGCCCGCAGCCGGCGCCCGAGCTCCGGCGTGCGCCACCTCACCGATACTCCTTCACCGTGGTGCGCAGCGTGCGAGCTCGGCCGGGACGAGGTCGTGATGAGTTCGCTGGGATAGTCGAGGCTGTCGCAAAAACGTTTGGTACGGCTCTTCTCGAGGGGCGTCCGATGACCGGATGTGTTGGGTGATTTCGGGCGTATGGGCAGCGGGACGGCCTCGCCGGCGTTGAAGGCACGATTGTTTCCGGTATGCGGAAACGATGGCGCCTTCAACGCTGCTCGGCGCCGCGCGTGGACCGTCGAGCGAGCCTGCCGTTGCGGTGGTTGCGTTCACGCTTCGGGACCGCTTCCACACCGTCGCGCTTACTATCGCGCCGGCCCCCGTCTGAGACCAGGCGATCGTCGCCCTCGCGGCGGCTCCTATCAGCCGTAACGGCCCTGCTCAGGACGTGCGTTGAGGATGTCCAGCCGGACGCCATTCCCCCGCTGCGACCGCTCCCGGAAAGTTTCGGGCGCGACGGGTCGTGGTGCCCGGTGGCCGCGCCGGCGGCCATGAGCGCGAGGTAGGGGTCGGGACCCCAGTGAAACTGCGCCACGCTTAGGAACGCCACGGGAAACGGAGCGACACCAGAAACCGGGATGACATATGCTGCCGTGCCCGAAAATGGTCACGCGATGCGCCGCCTGGCGAGGCCCGTCGCCCGCTCCGAAGCCGTACCATCGCGGGGAGGCCGTACCATCGCGGGATCAAATGGGCGTTCGCGGCGCCCCCAGCCTGGCTGAGCCTCAAGCTAATCGACCGATGGAGTTCCCTTGCGCATACTGATTCTTGGTGGAGACGGCTTCTGTGGCTGGCCCACGTCCCTGCATCTGTCCGCGTGCGGTCACGATGTCGCCATCGTGGACAACTTCGCGCGGCGCAACGCCGACGTCGAGCTCGAGGCGGAGTCGCTGACCCCGATCAAGCCGCTCGGCATGCGCCTCGAGACCTGGCGGGAGCTCACTGACCGTGAGATCCCGTTTCATCGCCTCGACGTCGCGAAGGACTACGCCGAGCTGCTGGGTCTGCTCGTCGACTACCAGCCCGACGCCGTGGTCCACTTCGCCGAGCAGCGCGCCGCTCCCTACTCGATGAAGAGCTCGTGGCACAAGCGCTACACGGTCAATAACAACGTCAACGCCACCCACAACCTCCTTGCCGCGCTGGTCGAAGCCGAGCTCGACACCCACGTCGTGCACCTGGGCACGATGGGCGTCTACGGCTACGGCACCGCCGG
>JAXDGF010000374.1:0-7982 GCA_034665165.1 Solirubrobacteraceae bacterium
CCGACGAGCACCGGGCGTGCCTCCTGGATGCGCGCGACCGCCACCTCGTTCGCCGCTCCGTTCGCGGCGGCGTCGAGCGCGAGCCGGGCCAGCGATTCCTCGCTGCCGCGCGCGGGCGGGCGCCACGCCACGCGCTCGACGGCCACGCCCTGGCGCTCGAGCTCGTCGGCCAGGAGTCCCACCCCGACGTTGGCGACGGCGATGGGCCGGCCGAGGAGCTCAGACGCGGACATCGGGCGCCTCCGCGGCGGCCTCGGCGGCGGCGTCGGCCGCGGCGGTCGCCCCGGCCGCGGCGGCAGCAGGCAGCGCGAGCCGCGCGGCGCGGGCCGCGCCCCGGGTCACCACCGCGCCCGCGTCGAGCAGACGGGCGCGCTGGCGCTCGAGCCCCTGGGGGTCACCGGCGGTGCCGCACAGCGACACGATGACGGTCAGCTCCTCACGTTCGGCGCACGCCCGCGCGATGGCCGGCGCGAACTCGGCGGCGGGGTCGGGATGGGCGCCGTAGCCGAGCACGAGATCGAGCAGGATCACCGCCACCGCGGGGTCGCGCGCCTCGAGCTCGAGGCGCTGCAGCCGCAGGGTGGGGTCGATCATCGGATGGGGCCGGCCCACCGTGAGCTCGTCGGCACCGAAATCGAAGAAGGCGTGGCTGTCGCCGTCGTCGAGGCCGGCGAGCCGCCACTCCGCCCGCAAGGGGATGTTCGACATCACCCGGCCCACCACCGCGGAAACGATCGTCATCGCCTCCGCGCACAGGGTCCCGCCACTGTAAAGGCCCCGGATCGCGCCACGCGCGACGGGACGCGCGGCGCCGTCGTCCGGGGCAGGCAATGTGCGGCCGGCGAGCTCGGCCGCCCGCGCGGCAGCCGCCTCGAGGCTGGCCGCGCACGTGACGCCGGCCGCCGGCGCAGGCGTCCCGTCGAGCCCCAGGAACGCCACCACCACGGGCTTGCCTACCGCGGCGGCGTCCTCGAGCACGGCGCTCGCCACGCCTGGGTCCGGCCGCTTCGCGATCGCGACGATGACCTCGGTGGCGGGATCGGCCGCGAGGAGCTCGAGGCCCCGCCGGAGCATCGCGCCCCCGATCCGCTCGTCGAGGTCGCGGCCACCGACCCCGATCGCGTGGGAGATCCCGACCCCGCCGAGATCGAGCAGGCAGCACACCTCCTGAATTCCCGTGCCGGAGGCGCCGACGATGCCCACCGGGCCGCGTCGTACCGCGTTGGCAAAGCCGAAGGCGACGCCGTCGAGGATGGCCGTCCCGCAATCGGGACCCATGAACAGAAGCCCGCGCTCGCCCGCGCGGCGCTTGAGCACCGCCTCCTCGTCGAGCCCGACGCCGTTCGAGAAGCAGAACACGTGGAGCCCCGCCTCGAGCGCCGCGGCGGCCTCGTAGGCGACATGACGACCGGGCACCGAGACGAGGGCCACGCTCAGCTCGGGACGGAGGCGGGTCGCGGCCAGGAGCGAGACGGGCGCCGCGTGCCGGTCCGCCTCGGGCGCAGGGCTCCCGTCGGCGGAGAGCTCCCGCTCGACGACCGCCATCACCCGCTCGCCGGCCTGGTCGTCCTCGGCCCGCACGGCGATGACGAGATCGTTGACCGTCAGCTCGCCCGCGTCGCCGAGATCGAAGCCGCGGGCGGCGAAGAGCTCGAGGTTGAGCGGAGTCGCCATCGCGACCGACGCGTCGCGCACCCCGTGCTCGGCCGCGGCCACGCGCGAGACGAGCATCAGCGCGACCGAGTCGTGGTACGCCCCTCGTCGGACGATCACCAGGTCGCGCATTCGGGCCGATATTAGAGTCGACCGGTCGGCGCGCCGGTGTCGCGCTCGAGCGGCAGCCCGGCGGCGCGCCACGACTGCACGCCGCCGATCATGTCGGTCGCGTCGAGCCCGAAGCGGCGTAGCGTGGCCGCGGCCAGGCTCGACTGATAGCCCTCGTCACAGACGACGATCACGCGCGCGCCGGCGCGGGCCACGTCGGGATCGCGGTGCTCGGAGGCGGGATCGAGACGCCACTCCAACACGTTGCGCGGGATCACGTGGGCGCCCGGGATCCGCCCGTCCCGCGCGCGCTGCTCGCCGGGGCGGATGTCGACGAGGTTCGCGCCCGCGTCGGCGGCGGCGAGCGCCTCGGCCGGGGTCAGGCGCACGAGGCAGGCGCGCGCCTCCGACAGCATGTCGTCGACGGTGACGACGTCGCGCTCCATCAGCGGATTCCCGTGTCGTACATGATCGTGACGCTCGCAAAGCGGTGAGCGTGGACGACCACGGTCGTGTCCGACGGCGGACGCGGAAACGGCGAGCCGGCCGTGGGCAGGGCCCGCACGACGTAGCTTCCGGGCGCGAGCCGGACTCGGAAGCGGCCGTCGGCGCCGGAGTGAACGCGCCTGGCCGGAGCGGTGCTCGACACGCGACGGATGACGAGAGAGGCGCTCAGCGCGCGAGACGCGCACCCCGGTAGCGGAGGAACCCGCTCGACCGGGCATGTCGGTCCGGCCACGACGCGCCCCGCGATTCCCGAGCTCGGCACCCGCCCGCTGGCCGCACCGCATGCCCCCAACGCCAGGATCAAGCCGATCAACAAGCATCCGCGGCGCACGGGCAGAGCGTAGCTCCACCGCGGCACCGGTTGATTTCCCGCGACCAGGGCGTCACAATCGCGCCCGCGGCGGGCAGCGGGGCGCAACCAGGCTCGTCGCAGACGAGGCGACGAGAGGGGAAGTCATGCAAGGGTCAGTCTGTGTGGTAACCGTCCACGGCATCGGCTTTCAGCAGCCGCCAAAGAACGGCAACCCGGGGTACGCCGATGCGCTACACGAGAACCTGCGCCAGGAGCTCGGGGACCGGCTCGGCGAGGATCCTGAACGCACGGAGAGCGGCGGGCCGGTGTACGTCCAGAGCGAGTGGGAGGGCTCCCCCGCGGACGGGCTCGCGCGGCTCGGCAAGCCGCTCGTGCATAACGACGGCCAGATTGCGCACGTCGCCCTGGTCTATTCCGGGTCGGAGCCGCTTGAGCCCCGCTTGGGCGACACGGTCGAGTCGCTCGCGCGCGCGGCGATCTCGCACGCCCACTACACGAGCGCGCTCGGGGCGATGCGCCTGCTCCTCTCAGATGCCTGGGCGGCGATGCACGAGCATGCACCCGTCGATGCCCGCTCGACGCTGACGCCGCGAACTGACGATGCCCTCGCTCACGTCCACCACGGCATCCTCGGGCACGCGTTCCACCGCGGGCGACACCCGGGCGCGGCTGATCCTGCGCCGGCGGCTTCGGCGACACCGGGCGCCTTCGGAATGCTGCGGGCGCTCCAGGACGACGTCGCCACCTACGTCGCCCGCAACGACGTGCGCGAGCGCGTTCGCGGCTTCGTCGAGGACGCGTTGATGATGCTGCTCAAGCGCGATGACGTCACCGGGATCGTCATCAACGCTCACAGTCAGGGCACGGTGCTGTGCTGGGACGTGTTGGGCCGGCTGCCGTTCTCGTCGTGGCCTGCCGAGCGCGCCGGGCTCTTTCATCATTTCGTCACCGCCGGCAGCCCGATCCGTAAGTACGTCGACATGTTCTCCTGGGGAGAGCGGGTGGGCGAGCTCGCGAGCGCACTTGACGCCAGCGGGAGCCTGGTATGGCACAACTTCTTCGACGCGCACGATCCCGTCGCGGACCCCCTGAACCCGCCCGCGGCCTGGCGCCCCGGCGATGACTGGAAGACGCCGCCTGACCCCGAGGGCGGGCTCCTGGTGGCACGCGATCCCGACGGGAAGACACGCCACGTCACGATCCGCGACAAAGAGGTCAACAACGTCGACAACAGCTCAGGCGGCGGCCTCCAGGCCCACGACTACTGGAACAACCAGACCGAGTTCGTGCGCGAACTGGCGCTGCTTCTCAAGCAGCCGGACGTGAAGTCCCCGGCGGGCGCGGAGACCCTACCGGCACCGTCATGATCGAGCCGCAGCTCGCGCACGTCCAGGCCACCGACCCGGGATCGAGCTTCATCACCACCGGGCAGTCCCAGGCGTGCGGCGGATAGCTGCGATCCGGCGTGCAGGCCTCGCGGCGCCGGGACGGCCGCACGCCGGCGGTACCGAGGGACCGGACGACCCCGTTCGAGCCGTTGAGTCTCGGGCTATGTGGGCGTTGATTCGTCATCTGCCCCGCTTTCGTTCGCTTCGCTCGTTTGCGTTCTCTTCCAAGGTTCCAGTATGGACATCAAGAGGGCATAACCGTTCCGTGAGTCGCGGCTACAAGCAGCGCTTTGAACTGATGGTGCCCATCAAGGTCTGGCAATGAACACGCCGAACGTATAGCGTCGCCCGATGGACAACACTACGCCTCGGATGGACACTACAACGCCTCGCGAGGGCCTGCGCACCGAGCTCAGTCTGATTGATGCGGCGGCCTTTTCCGTCGGTCTGATCGGACCGGTGGGGGCCATCGCTCTGCTCGGGACGGGCGCAGCCCTCATCATCGGTAGGGCGGTGACGCTGTCGTTCGTGTTCGCCGTCGTCGGCGTCGCCCTCGTCGCCTATTGCTTCGTCAAGCTCTCGCAGCACATCTCCCATACCGGCTCCGTGTACGCGCTCGTTGGCGTCACCCTCGGCCCCCGCGCCGGATTCGTCGCCGGCTGGGCACTTATGGGCGCCTACACCGCCATCGGCTGCGGCTCGACCATCGAGATGGGGCTGTTCGGGGGACAGTTCCTCCACGACACGGGCATCCTCTCCACCCACCAGTGGTGGTGGATCGCCCTGGTCGGGCTCGTCGGCGTTGCCGCCCTGGCTTTCACCGAGATCCGCGTCATCACCAGAGCGCTGCTCACCTCAGAGGTCATCGGCGCCATCCTCGTCACCATCCTCAGCATCGTCATCTTGGCGAAGGTCATCTTCAGCCATGGGCCGGGCGGTCAGACCTTCACCATCAACTTCCTCTCGCTGCCCCACGGGAGCGGGATCGGGACGATCGCCAAGGCGGCGGTCTACGGCTTCCTGGCCTTCGCGGGTTTCGAAGGCGCCGCCGCGCTCGGGGAGGAAACCTCGAGCCCGAAGACCCAGATCCCACGGGCGATCAAGACGGCGGTGGTCGTCGTCGGCGCCTTCTATCTCCTGACCGCGGCCGCGCAGTCGCTCGGTTACGGCGCCACCGCCGCGGGCGCCAAGGCCTATGCCGCCGGTCTTCCCTTCTCCGACCTCGGCGACGGGTACATCGGCAAGTGGTACGCCGACATCCTCAACCTCATGGCCACCATATCCCTGTTCGCGATCTCGCTCGGCGTGGCCAGCGGGGCGGCGCGGATCATGTACGCGGAGGCGCGCGACGCCACCGGCAAGCGCACCGGCCTCGCGAGCCTGACCGGCAAGGGCGCCCCGGGTCCCGCGCTCGTCGTGGTGCTCCTCATCTTCGCCGGGGCGCTCATCGGCCAGCAGCTCGCCGGCTCTTCGGTCATCAACGCCACCTTCTACGCGCTGCAGATCGGCACCGTGCTGATCCTTGTCGCCTACGTCATGGCCACCGTGGGCGCTATCTACTACCTGTTCTTCCAAGGCAAGCCCAAGGTTCCCGTCTGGCAGATCGCGATCCCGGCCCTCGGCGGCGCTTTCGTCTGCTACACGATCTATCGCAACGTCTTCGTCGGTCAGGTCGGCACCTATGCGCGTCTGCCCTACATCGAGGCCGCCTACCTGATCGTGGGCCTGCTGGTCGTGCTGGTGGCGCCCGGCCTAGCCGGCCGGGTTCGCGCCGGCCTCGCCGCCGGATCGGTGCCGTGACGCGGATCGCGTGCCAGCAGCTGGCGCCGGTCATCGGCGATCTCGCGGCCAACCGGGAGATCGCCCTCGCCGGCATCCGCGAGGCGGCCGACAGCGGCGCCGAGGTCGTCGTCCTCCCCGAGCTCATCACCTCGGGGTACATGTTCTCTTCGCCGGAGGAGGCGGCCTCCGTGGCCATCGGGCCCGGCCACGACATCCTGCGTGAGTGGGGCGACGAGGCCGCGCGCGCGACCCTCGTCCTCGCCGCCGGCTTCTGCGAGCTCGGCGAGGACGGCCGGATCTACAACAGCGCCGCCCTGTTCGACACCACCGGCTTGCGGGCGGTCTACCGCAAGCTCCACCTCTGGGATCGGGAGAAGCTCGTCTTCACGCCGGGGTCGGCGCCGCCGCCCGCGCTCGACACCCGCGTCGGCCGCGTCGCGGTGGTCATCTGCTACGACCTCGAGTTTCCCGAGCTCACCCGTTCGGTCGCGCTCACCGGAACCCAGCTCCTGCTCGTGCCCACCAACTGGCCGCTGGTCCCGCGCCCCGAAGGTGAGCGCCCTCCCGAGGCGCTCATTGCCATGGCCACGGCCCGCGTCAACCGCATGGCGGTCGCCTGCGCGGACCGGATCGGCACCGAGCGCGGACAGGAGTGGACGGGCGGCACCACCATCATCGGCGCCGACGGGTGGGTCGCCGACGAGTCCCGGGCTCCCGGTCTCGTTAGCGCCGACGTCGATCTCGAGCTCTCGCTCGACAAGCGCCTGACCGATCACGCCGACGCCTTCGGCGACCGCCGCCCCGAGCTCTACGGCGCGATCACCGGCAGCTCAGAGCTGAGCGGCAACTGCTCGCGTCCAGTCGTCGACCAGCTTCCACCAGCGCCATTGGGCCGGGACTGATGCGCACGCCTCTGCGCACGACGAGCGCGGAGAACTCGTACATCGGCAGAGGTGTGTGGACGAGCCCGTTTATCTAAAGTCGCCTTCGGTCAACACTGCGGCCGGAACCGATCCCGCCGTCGTGGCGCGCGTGTCGGAGATGCTGCTCGCGATCGAGCGCGGTGGAGTCGACGTCGTGCGCGCCTATTCGCGTGAGCTCGATGGCTGGGATCCGCCCAGCTTCGAGGTCACGGCCGCTGACATCGCCGCCGCGAGCGCATCCCTGCCCGAGGCCCTGAAGGAGAGCATCGAGTTCGCCCAGGCCCAGGTTCGCAATTTCGCCGAGCTTCAGCGCGCGACGCTCACCGACTTCGAGACCGAGACGCTCCCCGGGGTGGTTCTCGGCCAGCGCCAGATTCCGGTCAGCTCGGTAGGCGCTTACTGCCCGGGCGGACGCGTGCCCATGCTCGCGTGCGCCTTCATGACCGTGCTCGTGCCCAAGGTTGCCGGGGTCGAGACCGTGATCGCATGCTCGCCGGCGCGGACGGGCGCGCCCCATGGCCCAACTCTGCACTCGATCGCGACCTCGGGTGCCGACCGCATCTTCGCCCTCGGCGGGGTGCAGGCCCTGGCCGCGATGGCCTTCGGGCTCCTCGACGACCCCTTCGAGCCTGTCGACATGCTCGTCGGCCCCGGGAACGCGTTCGTGGCCGAGGCCAAGCGCCAGCTCTTCGGCCGGGTGGGCATCGATCTGCTCGCGGGCCCCTCGGAGGTAGCGGTGATCGCCGACGAGTCCGCCGACCCCGAGCTTGTCGCGGCCGACCTCCTGGCCCAGGCCGAGCACGGTCCCACCTCACCCGCGGTCCTCATCACCACCTCGGAAGCGCTCGGGTGGGCCGTGATCGACGAGGTGGGGCGCCAGCTCGACCAGCTCGATCGGCTCGGTGCCGGCGCCGGCGAGACTCCGCGCAGGGCCTGGACCGACCACGGCGTGGTCATGGTCGCGGCCGACCGGGATCATGCGGCCGCGCTTTCGGACGAGGTCGCGACCGAGCACCTCGAGGTGCACACCCGCGAGGACGCCTGGTACCACGGGCGTCTACGCAACTACGGCTCGATCTTCCTCGGCAGCCGCGCCACGGTCGCGTTCTCCGACAAGGCGATCGGCACAAACCACACCCTCCCCACCGGCGGCGCCGCCCGTTACACGAGCGGGCTCTCCGTCGCCAAGTTCCTAAAGACGCTCACCTACCAGCGGATCGATTCCGACGAGGGCGTGCGCACCGTCGCTCCGCACGTGGCCGAGATCTCGCGCGCCGACCTCATGCCCGCACACGAGGCGACCGC
>JAXDGF010000375.1:0-2684 GCA_034665165.1 Solirubrobacteraceae bacterium
GATTCAGCGTGGGAACGCCGCTGCCACCGAAGTCGAAGGTGATCAACATGTCGCCGGCCGTGCGGACCTTGGTCACCCCGTTGGCGCTGGCGGTCTTGCTCTGGTTGAACTCGAAGTCCATGTGCGCAGAACCGAGCAGGTTCGTCCGCTCCCAGGCCAGATACAGATAGTCGGTAGTGCCGACCTTCTCCTGGTTGACGTAGAAGCGCGACAGGTCATCCTTGTTCGGCGGGATGCCACCCGTGCCGACGGCCGGTGCGAGGTCGTCCTCCTTGGGACCCTGGGCGAACGAGTCGTCCGACGAGCTCGCCGTGAGATCGAGCCCGCAAAGAGTCCCCGCCCCGGCTGTGGCCGGGCAGGTAATCGGCTGAAGCGGCCCAAGATTTCCAGTCGTGGCCGGGTTCCAGTCGTGGAACGTTGCACTGGTCAGGTCGCCGTTCGAAGTATCAAAGCTGCTGCCCGCCAGCGGAGCCGCGAGTGCGGTGACGATCGAAAACGCCACAACGGCGACGATCGACGCCCCCGCGACGAGGAGAAGCGACGCTCGGCGTCTGCTCATAGTTGCGCGCCGCACCAGCGACGCCAGTCGTGTGAAAAACATGCTCTAGACCTCCCCCGGCTCAGCCCCCGGGCCGCCGGCGATATGGGTTATCGAAGGAGAGTTCGCATACTTGCCCCCGGCGTCACGACTTCGGTCCCAGCGTGCGACGGCGCGCCTGTTCGAATCTCAGGCCGCAGTATCGGGGGACGGGGTCGCGCTCACCAGTCGGAGAGGACCCGATCTTTGGCCTCAGGCCGATACCCGATCTCTATCGGGTAATTACCCGAGAAGGGCGATCTCGCCCCGGCCCTCTATCTTGAATAGGCCATGGCCTTCCGCACCGACATCCGCAACCTCGCCATCGTCGCCCACGTCGACCACGGCAAGACGACGCTCGTCGACGCGCTCCTGTGGCAATCCGGGGCCTTCCGGGCCAACCAGGACGTCGCCGACCGGGTTCTCGACTCGATGGACCTCGAGCGCGAGAAGGGGATCACGATCCTGGCCAAGAACACGTCGGTCCACTACCGCGGGGTGAAGCTGAACATCGTCGACACGCCGGGGCACGCCGACTTCGGGGGCGAGGTGGAACGCGGCCTGACCATGGTCGACGGCGTGCTCCTCCTCGTCGACGCCAGCGAGGGACCGCTGCCCCAGACGCGCTTCGTGCTGCGCAAGGCGCTCGAGGCCCGGCTGCCGGTGATTCTCGTCATCAACAAGGTCGATCGCCCCGATGCCCGCATCGACGAGGTCGTCGACGAGGTCTATGAGCTCTTCCTCGACCTCGACGCGGACGAGTCGCAGATCGACTTCCCGATCGTGTATACGAACGCCAAGGCGGGCTGGGCCTCGCTCGAGCAGGGCGTCGAGGGAACGGACCTCCAGCCCCTGCTCGAGCTCCTCCTCGAGCACGTGCCCGCCCCCGAGTACGACCCCGAGGCGCCGCTGCAGGCGCACGTGACCAACCTCGACGCCTCCCCCTACGTCGGGCGCATCGCCATCTGCCGCGTACGCAACGGCGCCATCCGTCGCGGCGAGACGATCGCCTGGTGCCGCACCGACGGCGAGATCGAACGGGTCAAGGTGACCGAGCTCTACGTGACCGAGGCGCTCGACCGCGTCGACGCCGAGGAGGCGGCGGCAGGCGAGATCATCGCCGTGGCCGGGATTCCCGAAATCACCATCGGCGAGACCTTGGCCGACGCCGAGGACCCCCGTCCGCTGCCACTGATCACCGTCGATGAGCCCTCGCTCTCGGTCACTATCGGCACCAACACCTCGCCCCTCGCGGGCCAGGACGGCGATCGCCTGACCGCGAGCCAGGTCAAGGCGCGGCTCGAGCGCGAACTCGTGGGCAACGTCTCCCTACGCGTGTACCCGACCGAGCGACCCGACGTGTGGGAGGTCCAGGGCCGGGGCGAGCTCGCCCTCGCCATCCTCGTCGAGCTCATGCGCCGCGAAGGCTTCGAGCTCACGGTGGGCAAGCCCCAGGTCGTCACCCGCGAGGTCGACGGCAAGCTGCTGGAGCCGATCGAGCTCATGAGCGTCGACGCGCCCGAGGACTACGTGGGCGTCATCACCCAGCTCTTGGCCCTGCGCAAGGGGCGCCTCGAGCAGATGGTCAACCACGGCACCGGCTGGGTCCGCATGGAGTACCTGGTGCCGGCGCGAGGCCTGATCGGCTTCCGCACCGAGTTCCTCACCGAGACCCGGGGAACCGGGCTCCTGCACCACGTCTTCGATCGCTGGGAGCCCTGGCACGGCGAGCTCCGCACCCGCCCCACCGGCTCGCTCGTCGCCGACCGGCGCGGCAGCGTGGCCGCGTTCGCCCTCTTCAACCTTCAGGAGCGTGGCACGCTCTTCGTCGAGCCCGGCGATGGGGTCTACGAGGGGATGATCGTCGGCGAGAACTCGCGCGCCGAGGACCTCGACGTCAACGCCACCAAGGAGAAGCACCTCACCAATATGCGCATGTCGAACGCCGACGAGCTCGTCCGTCTCGTCCCCAAGCGCGAGCTCTCACTCGACCAGGCGCTGGAGTTCCTCCGCGCCGACGAGTGCGTCGAGATCACGCCCCATGCCGTCCGGCTGCGCAAGGTCGAGCTCGACGCCACCGCTCGGCAGAAGCTCGCGCGCTCACGGG
>JAXDGF010000376.1:0-2569 GCA_034665165.1 Solirubrobacteraceae bacterium
TCACCGACGCCGGATGGCAGCTCGGCCCCGTCGTCCTGTCCCTCGCCCGCCTCGGGGTGGCGCAAATGGGCGTCCCGTCAGAGGACGAGGACGTCAACGCCGACGCCCTCGTCCTGCTGCTCCGCGCCAGCTTCCATGGGCCCGAGCCGAGCGCCGGCGACGCCGAGCCCGGCCCCACCTACCAACTCGAGCTCGATGGCGAGCCCTACGCCGTGGCCGTCCACCCCGGCTGGATCGACACCCGGCGCGGACCTGCGGCGGACGAGCCTACCCTCACGCTGAGCACGAGCGCGCGGACGCTCGCCGAGATCCTCTCCGGCGCCCTTCCCGCCCACACCGCGCTCGCGGCCGGCCAGCTGACGATCGACGGCCCGACAGACGAGCTCGACCGCTTCCTGGCGACGTTCTCGTACGAGCGCGAACCCGCGAGCTCGTAATAGCAGCGCGCGCCCCGCGCGAGCGATAGGCTCCGCGCACCATGGAGCAGATCGTGCAAGGACTCATCGGCGGGCGCGCCGCCATCGGGGTCTGCGCCTACGTGGCCCCGAAGCTGACGGGCCGGCTCTTCGGACTCAATCCCGCCGCCAACCCCCAGGCCCCCTATCTCGGGCGCCTCTTCGGCGTGCGTGATGCCGCCCTCGCCTACGGTCTCGCCACCAGCAGCGCCGGCACGCGGGGGCACTGGCTGAAGGTCGGGATCGCGTGCGATCTCGGAGACGCGGTCGCCGGAATCCTCGCGGGCCGGAGCGGCCAGCTGCCGAAGCTGGCCACCGTCCTCGTCACGACGACGGCGTTCGCCGTCGCGGCCGCCGGAGTCGCGGTCCTGCTTACCGACGAGCCGACCGCCGGCTGAGCGTACGCTCGCGGCTCCGTACCGCCTAGCGGTACAAACCTGTACCGCCAGACGGTACAAATCAGGCGTCCTCCGCGGGCGATAGACGCGTATCCGCCAGCGGCGACGCCCGCCGGAGCCACTCGGCGAACAGCGGATCCACCACGTACCAGGTGCGGGCACGACGATCGATGAGCCCGCGCCGTTGCAGGCGCTCGAGCGCGGGGCGCACGCGCGACGCGCTCGAGAACCCGTAGCGGGTCGTCTGGGGCCGGCTCGTGACGTTGTCGCCGCCCCGATCAGCCAGCAGCTGCAGCGCCCGGACCTCGTTGATCTCCCCTTCGTCTCCTCCCATCAGGAGGTTGAGGACGGCGGCAAACTCGGAGCTCTCGATGGCCTGGACGAGGCGGTCGTGCGCTTGCATTACGGTCTCGAGGGTGAGGCGCGCTCCGGGCGGGGTGTCGACCCAGCACTCCCACGCCAGGCGCTGCGTGCTCCGAGGGTGCCCGCCGGTGGCGTTCAGGAGGTAATCGAGCGCGTCTTCGTCGGGGGTTTTCCGCGTCGCCTCGAATTGGTAGTCGAGGTACTCGAGGAAGTCAGCACGGCTGATGGCCGGCAGCTGGAGCTGCGCCGCCTCGCCGAAGATGGGCTGCTCTGAGCTCTCGAGCATCATCTGGAGCGCGTTGCGGATGGACCCTGTGAAGAGCAGGGATACGTGGTTGGCGCCCGAGCTCATCAGAGCCGAGCGGATGACCGCCAGGGGGTCACCGGGGCAGTGGCGCAGACGCTGGAACTCGTCGAACATGACGACCAGGTGCTCGGACATCGAGCGCAGCGCCAAGAGCTGGGCGTGCAGGGTCTCGGCGTCCTGGGCAGGGATGGCCGGTGCGCTCTTGACCGTGCCCTTGATGACCCTGATGTCGAAGCCGATCTCCTTCTCGAGGGCGCCGATCTGGCGCTGGGCCGCGCGCTTCAGGCGCTTGACCGGGTGGTGGACCATGGCGTCGTGGACGCAGCCGATGAAGCCCGGGATGCTCACCACGCGCTGGAGGTTGACCTTGACCACGTCGAAGGGCGGCGCGTCGTCGCCGTGAGAGCGGGCGAGCTCGAGCTCGAGCTGGTTTGTGAACGTGGTCTTGCCGGTGTCGCGGGGGCCGAAGAGCGCGACGTTCGTCTGCGCCTTGAGCGTCAGGGCGACCTGGTGGGCGAAGACGTCCATCCCGAGGATCTTCGACGGGTCATCGACCGGTCGATCCCAGATGAACGGATTCAGCGCGTCGGCCATTTAGCTTCCGATGAGATTTGTACCGCCCAGTAGGTACAGGACTGTACCACCTAGCGGTACAAAGCTGCCGTCACCGACGCGACTCCGCCACCGGTCGCCCGTAGAGCGCCCGCCGCGACCTACGCAGGCTGGTGGCGCTCACCTTGCGAGTCGGGAAGACAGATCCACGCGATGCCCTCTTCGCCGGCGGTGGCCAGCACGTGGGGGTCGGAAGTAGCGAGCTGATCCTCCGGACCGATGACGGCGAGCAGCAAGCAGTCCCCGAGCGAGAGCGGACGCCGGGTACGGTCGTAGTGGGTCACCCGCAGCTCGGCGGCCCGCCACGCGTGCTCCTGATCGAGAGCGCGCACCTGCAGATCGGTCGATTGCTCGAGCAACTCGACGGCGGCGCGCGTGCGTCCTACGGTGATGCCATGTACACGGCCGAGGCGATCTGCGGCCTCGGCAAGATT
>JAXDGF010000377.1:0-5400 GCA_034665165.1 Solirubrobacteraceae bacterium
AGGACGGGCTGGCGGTCGGACGCGATCGCGGCGATCTCTTCCGAAGCGCGCTCGAACTCGTCGTCGGACAGAACGGGCGTGCCCTCGAAGGGCAGCTCGCGTGTCAGCTCGAGCCACGACCGGCAGCCCCCGTACTCGTCGCGAACCTTGACCGTGACCGGGCGCGGGATGCGGTACGTGCGCAGCAGCACCACGTGCAGCGGGTGGCGCCGCTTCCATGCCAGGCGCTTCTCGGCGTAGTCGGTCGTCCATACATAGAACGGCGACAGCGCGTCGTCGGCGCGGCGATCGTTGACCGTGTAGTGAGCGGCGACCTCGGCCCAGGCACGAATGCGTACCCGATCGGGCTGGGGGATGTCGCCGTCGCGATGCAGGGCATGCGGCGGCGGCTCGCCATCGCTCCACACGCCCTCTTCGAGGGCACGGGTCAGCTCGGGCTGATGGGACTCGCGAACGAGATCCGAGCACTGATGGTCGAACGTGGGGTAGAGGAAGAACCTCTCGTATTCAAGTTTGAAGTGCTTCTGGGGCTCGCGAATACCGCCCTTGCGAAGGGTGAGGAGCTGCTCGCCTTCGGCGAGAGCCCGTACGGTGACGGCCCATTCTTTGATAGCAATCGGCATTTATCTGGGGGAGGAAAGAGGGATTGGACACCCGCGCGTGCCGTGAAGCAATTTCCGCGACGGGATCCGTGATTCTACGCGAGACTTGCGAAATTCCAAAATGTGCCCGCAAATTTGCGACTTTTGGGGGTCGGTAACGGATGTCGGGTGAGCCGTCCTGCCTGGTGTGGGGTAGAAGTCAGCGATGAGGAGCGTCGGTCGTTACGAGGTCAGAGCCGGTCGATCGTCCACCGCGATCTCAAGCCCGAGAACCTGCTCGCGACCGCGGACGGCCGGGTCAAGATCGCCGATTTCGGGTGGCGCGCGCCTATGCCGATGCCGTCGCGCGGCCCGTTGTCACGGCGGTGGGGACGACGATCGGGACCCCGTCCTATATGTCCCCCGAACAGGCGCTCGGGCGCGAGGTGGGGCCGGCGGCTGACCTGTACTCGCTGGGGATAGTTGCGTGGGAGCCCAGGATTGAAGCTTGGCTCGGGCGGATGCTGGCCAAGGACCCCGCCGATCGCTTCCCCGACGCCGAGGCGGCCTGGGAGGCGCTCGAGGACGTCGTGCTCGACCTCCTGGGCCCGCGCTGGCGGCCTCGTGCCCGCGGGCCGGGCCACCATCCACCGGCTCGCGCGCCGGCACGGCGTCGAGGCGGAGGCGCAGTTCATGCTGGAGATTGAGCACGGGTGGCTGGTAGTCACGTTCGCGACGCCGCAGGCGGACCTGTTTGCGGAGATCGAGAGCGTGCTCGACAAGATGGCGGAGACGTGCCGGCTGGAGGCGCGCTAGGAACGCGTGGAGCCTTGCGGGCGAGTCCGGCGGGCTCGCGTTTGTGCAGATTGTTGCGTGTAACGGTTTGGGTCTTCGCGCTCTTCACTAAAGAGAGCCCGACTGAGCGTGTCGCAAAACTCGGGTGTCGGTGATCGGGTTCGCTGCTTCGCCCGGGGTTGCGGCTTGATCGGCTGGTTGGGTGGCGGCTTGTTTGTCTGGCTGGCTTGGGAAAACCCTACCCGGCAGCGACCCGTGCTGCCGGCGGCGACCCCGTGCTGCGACGTTCCTATAGATGTCAAGTGCGTTTGCGTGTGATTCCGTGGGTGGGGTTGCCGCACATGATGGTGGTGGTGTGGCGGGGTGGTTGTGGGGTGGTGTCGGCGAGGTCGGCGCGGAGGGTGTTGTAGACCTCGCGGGCGATGTACCGCTTCAGGCAGCGCATGATTTCGCGCTTGGTTTTCCCTTCGGCGGCGCGTCGTTGTGCGTAGGCGCGGGTGCGTGGGCAGTGCCGTAGGCGGCACACCGTGATCAGGTGCAGCGCGCGGTTGGCTTGGCGGTCGCCGCCCGGGTTGAGGCGGTGGCGGACGGTTTTGCCGGAGGAGGCGGGGATCGGGCTGGCGCCGCACAGCGCGGCGAAGGAGCTCTCGCCGTGCAGGCGATCGATGTTCTCCCCGGCGGTCACGAGCAGCTGGCCGGCGTTACCGGTCGAGATGCCGAGGAGCTCGATGGTGCGCGGCGCCGCGGCCCCGACGAGCGCCTCGAGCTCGCGATCGAGGGTCGTGATCTCCCGATCGAGAGCGTCGATCCTTTGCGCGACCTGGCGCAATGCGAACTTCGTGGCTTGGGAGGGGGAGGAGCTGGGGTGCTGCCCGGACGGGCGCAATCGCGCGCACACGGTCGCCTTGCCCTGGAGGGTCCTTCGGCACGCGAGCTGATCGCGGAGCTCTTGCGGGGCGGTGAGGATCAGATCGCGTAACTGCGCCAGCGCCGCGGTGCGGGACTTCACCGCGCCGCTGCGCGCGACGCGCAGAACCCGGATCGACTCGACGATCCCGTCAGTCCGCTTCGGGACGACGTTGGCCTTGCCCGCCAAGAACAGCCTGGCGGCCATCTCCGCATCGATCGGATCGCTCTTACCGACCCGACGGCGCGTGTGCGGGTGCGGCTGGTTGACCTCAACCACACGAATGTCATGGTCGCGCAGATACCGCACGAGCGCGGCCGCATACGACCCCGTCGACTCGACCGCGACCACGTCGATCGCTCCCCAGCCGCTCAGCCACTCCAGCAACCCCCGATAGCCGGGCGTCGTGGTCGGGAAGCTCTCCACGCCGAGCAGCGCCCCGCGCTCATCGAGCGCCGCGACGTGATGAGCGTCCGCGTGCGCATCGACCCCGCCAATGACCAGCCTGTCCTCCTGCGTCATCCTGTGCATGCCGTCCTCTCTTGTCCTCGAGGGCGGCCCGGTCGGGAAGGGCGGACAGAACAGTGACGAGGCATCTTGATCAGGTTCCTATGAAGTCACGCCGCCCGACCCGACCGCCCATATCTGGGCGATCAGCGGCGCCAACCCAAGGCCCGACAAGTCGCAGCGAAGACACCCAACGGGGTCAGTTTTCAAAGAAGGTCAGGACCCCAGGCGACGCCGAACCACATCTTCACTGTTTTCATCGAATGTCGATGCATTTGCAGCACACCCCGCACGAACCGCCCCGCCCCGGCCGCGCGCCCCCGCCCCGGCGGCGACCCTCGCTGCGTTTTGATCGTATGTCAAGGGTTTTGCAGCACACCCCGCGTCCGGCCTCGCCCCGCCGCCCCGCCAATCCGTCCCGCCCCCCCAATCCCGCCCACCCGCCCAGCGTCCCGGCCCCCGGCCCAGCCCCACCCGCCGCCCCGAAACCCCCACCGACGCACGCCGCGAAGCCCCCAACCACCCCGGCCCACACCCGAAATCTGCTATAACTTCACTAAGATTTTCACCGAAGAAGCTAGGTAGACAGGAGCAACTAGACAATGGCAAAGACCATCGGAATCGACCTCGGAACGACGAACTCGTGCATGGCTGTGCTCGAAGGCGGCGAACCGACGGTGATCGAGAATGCGGAGGGTGGTCGTACCACGCCGTCCGTAGTCGCGTTCACCTCGAGCGGCGAGCGCCTTGTCGGCACCGTCGCCAAGCGCCAGGCGGTCACCAACCCGACCAACACCGTCTTCTCCATCAAGCGTTTCATGGGCCGCAAGGAGGCCGAGGTGCGCGAGGAGGAGTCGATCGTTCCTTATAAGGTCGTGTCGGGTCCGGGTGGCGACGCGCGCGTCGAGGCGGGAGGCAAGCAGTACTCCCCGCCGGAGATCAGCGCGATGATCCTTCAGAAGCTGAAGGCGGACGCTGAGGCTTATCTCGGCGAGTCAGTCGACAGCGCGGTCATCACCGTCCCCGCTTATTTCAACGACGATCAGCGCCAGGCGACCAAGGACGCGGGCAAGATCGCCGGTCTCGACGTCAAGCGGATCATCAACGAGCCGACCGCGGCCTCGCTCGCTTACGGGCTCGACAAGGAGTCTGACCAGACCATCCTCGTCTTCGACCTCGGCGGCGGCACCTTCGACGTGTCCGTGCTCGAGATCGGCGACGGCGTGTTCGAGGTCAAGGCGACTGCGGGCGACAACCACCTGGGCGGCGACAACTTCGACAAGGCCGTCGTCGACTGGCTCGTGGCGGAGTTCAAGAAGTCGCAGGGCATCGACCTGAGCGTCGACGCCATGGCCCTCCAGCGCCTGTACGAGGCCGCCGAGAAGGCCAAGATCGAGCTCTCCACCACTCAGGAGACGCAGATCAACCTGCCCTTCATCACCGCCGACTCGAGCGGACCGAAGCACCTCGACACCCGCCTCTCGCGGGCGAAGCTCAACGAGCTGACGTCGAAGCTCCTCGACCGCACCATCGTCCCGGTCCGCCAGGCCCTCGATGACGCCAAGGACAAGGGCGCGGCCAACATCGACCACGTCGTCATGGTGGGCGGCATGACTCGCATGCCCGCCGTGCAGGACAAGGTCAAGGAGCTCACCGGCAAGGAGCCGCATCGCGGCGTCAACCCGGATGAGGTCGTCGCCGTCGGCGCCGCCATTCAGGCGGGCGTCCTGGCCGGCGACGTCAAGGACGTCCTCCTGCTCGACGTCACCCCTCTGACGCTCGGAATCGAGACCAAGGGCGGCGTGATGACGAAGCTCATCGAGCGGAACACGACCATCCCCACCCGCAAGTCGGAGATCTTCTCCACCGCGGAGGACAACCAGCCGAGCGTGGAGATCCACGTGCTCCAGGGCGAGCGCGAGATGGCCACGTACAACAAGTCACTCGGCAAGTTCCAGCTCACCGGCATCCCACCCGCCCCCCGCGGGATCCCGCAGATCGAGGTCGCCTTCGACATCGATGCCAACGGAATCCTGAGCGTGTCGGCCAAGGACCTCGGCACGGGCAAGGAGCAGAAGATCGAGATCAGGGCGGGCTCTGGGCTCTCCGACGACGAGATCAAGCGGATGGTGTCCGACGCCGAGACGCACGCGGACGACGACAAGCGGCTGCGTGAGCTCGCCGAGGCGCGCAACAACGCCGAGAACGCCGCCTACCAGGCCGAGCGTCAGCTCAAGGATCTGGGCGACCAGGTCGACGCGACCTCCAAGGAGGAGATCGAGGCCGCGATCAAGGACGTCCGCGAGGTGCTGAGCACCGAGGATGCCGCTGACATCAACGCCAAGACCGAGGCGCTGCAGTCGTCCTTCCACAAGGTCTCCGAGGCCATGTACCAGCGGGCCCAGGAGGAGGCAGCCGCCTCCACCGACGGCTCTGCCTCGAGCAATGGCGCTACCGCCGAGACCGAGGAGGACGTGGTCGACGCCGAGGTTGTGGACGAGGGCAAGTAATGAGTGGCGCGAAGAATCACGATCGCCAGGGGGGAGCGGCAGCCTCGGAGGCTGCCGCGTCACCCGAGGCCGCTACGCAAGTGGCCGCGGAATCGGCTGG
>JAXDGF010000378.1:0-3442 GCA_034665165.1 Solirubrobacteraceae bacterium
CTGACGGGTGCGTCAGGCCTTCGGTCACAAACGAGGTCGGGGGGCGGTCGTGAAGCTCCTGGTCACCGGCGGAGCCGGCTACATCGGCTCGACCGTGGCCGCGCACCTGGTCGGGGCAGGGCACGACGTCGTCGTCCTGGACAACCTCGAGCGCGGTCATCGTGCAGCGGTGCCCGAGGGCACCCGACTGGTCGAGGTTGACCTGCGAGATGAGGGAGCGGTGGCCGAGGCCGTCAGCGAGGGGTTCGACGGCGTGATGCACTTCGCGGCCCTCGCTCTCGTGAGCGAATCGGTGTCCCACCCAGAGCGGTATTACCGCACGAACGTCGTGGGGACGCTCAATCTCCTGGACGCCATGCGTGCCGCCGAGGTCTCCCGCCTCGTCTTCTCCTCCACGTGCGCCGTCTACGGACAGCCCGACGAGGTGCCGATTGCCGAAACCGCCCCCACGCGCCCGACAACGTCGTACGGCGCCTCCAAGCTGGCCGTCGATCGGATGATCAGCGACGAAAGCGCCGCTCACGGCCTCGGCGCCGTGAGCCTTCGCTACTTCAATGTCGCCGGCGCCAGCCACGGGCTCGGCGAGGACCACGAGCCTGAGACGCACCTGATCCCCAACGTCCTGCGCGCGGCGCAGGGGCTACTGCCCTTCGTCGAGGTCTACGGGACCGACTATCCGACCCCGGACGGGACCGCGATCAGGGACTACATCCACATCGACGACCTCGCCGCGGCCCATCTGCTCGCGCTCGATGGCACGCGCGAGAGCGAGCATCGGATCTTCAATCTCGGTAACGGCAGCGGCTTCTCCGTGCGCGAGGTCATCGCCGCGGCCGAGCAAGTTACGGGGCGCCCGGTGCCCACGCGCGAGGCCCCCCGGCGCCCGGGCGACCCCCCGCAGCTAGTGTCGGCGAGCGAGCGGATCAAGCGCGAGCTCCACTGGGTCCCACGCAAACCCGACCTGGCGCACATGCTCGCCGACGCCTGGGCCTTCTCCTCGTCTCACCCCCACGGATACGAAGGCTAGGTCAGTCCGTCGAGGGCGGCGAGCGCGCTCGCGAGCACCGACTCCGGCGCTGCTGTCGCGTCGATGACGCGGATGCGGGCCGGGTCCGCGGCTGCCAGCTCTCGGTAGGCGTTGTCGATCCGCTCGAAGAAGTCGTCCGGTTCGCCCTCGAGCCGATCGAGGCCTTCCAGTCTGGCGCGCGAGCGCTCACGCGCGAGGGCCGGGTCGATCCGGAGCAGCAATGTCCGGTCCGGGTCGAGGTCTCCGGTCGCGAAGCGGTTGATGGCCCGTACCGGCTCGATGCCGAGATCGCGCCCGGCGCCCTGATAGGCAAGCGACGAGTCCACGAACCGGTCGAGCACGACCCAGGCGCCGCCGTCGAGCAGGGGTCGCAGGGCTTCCTCGACGAGCTGGGCCCGCGCCGCGGCGTACAGCAGCGCCTCAGCGCGTGCGCCGATGTGGACGGCGGGATCCTTGACGAGCTCGCGCACGCGCTCGGAGACCTCGACGCCGCCCGGCTCGCGGAGCAGCCGGACGTCGTGGCCCCGGGTCTGCAGGGCGTCCTTGAGCGCGGCCGCGAGGGTCGTCTTCCCCGCTCCATCGATGCCTTCTATCGTGATCAGCCGTCCCGGCACGAGGCGCGACGATAGCCGCCGGCTGAAGCCCCTGCACCAGCGGCGCCAGGCACTAGCATCGATGCCATGCTCGCCGAGCTCGATCGCCATCCCCATGCCCGCGCCGTGGTCGGCCCCGCCCTCGCGCCGGGCGGCCGGGCGTCGCACGCCTACCTCTTCCACGGTCCCGCAGGAGCCGGCAAGCGCGCCGCGGCTCGCGCACTCGCAGCCGAGCTGCTCGCGGCGGGCTCGTCCGATCCCGAAAGCGCTCGGGCGCGGGCGCGCTCGGGGGCTCATCCCGATCTCACCTGGGTCAGGCCAAGCGGCGCCCACGAGATGCTCGTCGCCGACATCGACGGACCCGTAGTCGGCGCCGCCAGCAAGACCCCGTTCGAGTCCGCGTGTCGCGTGTTCGTGATCGAGCGAGCGGACACCCTCAACGACGAGGGGGCCAACCGCATGCTGAAGACGCTCGAGGAGCCGGCATCCTTCGTTCACCTCATCCTCCTTACCGACCGGATCGCGGAGGTGCTGCCGACGATTGTGTCCCGGTGCCAGCTCGTCCGCTTCGAAGCTCCTTCGGTCGCCGAGATCGCCGCCCGCCTCGAGGAGAAGGGAGTCAAGTCCGACTCCGCGGCCGCTTGCGCGCGCCTCGCGCTCGGGGACGGGGAGAAAGCGTCCTCGCTCGCCGCCGGGGAGGGTGCGGCCCTGCGCATCGGCGCCGAGCGCGTCGCCCGTGCGGCGATCGCGGGCGAGATCGCAACGGGTCGACCGTGGACCGACGTCCTCGGCGCGGTGCGCGCTCGGGGTGAGTCGGCCGCGAGCGAGATCGAGGCGCGTCTCGGCAGCGAGCTCGAACTGTCTCCCCGCAAGGAACGCAAGCGCATCGAGACCGAGTTCGCCGAGCGCAGCCGGCGCATGCGTCGTCGCGCCGAGACGGCGGCGCTCGACCTTGCCCTCGCGCTGATCGCCCTCTGGTACCGCGACCTCATGTGCCTCGCCTGGGGTGCAGCCGACCTCGTCCACAACGTCGACCGCGCCGACGAGCTCGCGGCCGATGCCGGCCCCTCGCCGGATCGCCTCCGCGAGGCGGTGGAGCTCGTGGAGAACACGCGGGAGCGACTCCAGTTCAACGTGTCGTCGGAGCTCGCGTGCGAGGCGCTCGGCTATCGCCTCGAACGCGTCCTGTCCGCGGAGACGTAGCGCCCGTGACCCCGTGCGTGCGACTCAGCCCGCCCGTCGAGGCGGATCGCGAGGAGTTCCTCGCTCTCATGCGCGCCAGCCGCGGGTTCCATCGGCCGTGGGCGGCCGTGCCCGTGGACGACGCGCGCTTCGATGCCTACCTCGCCGATGCTCGTAAGCCCGACTACGAACCGCTGCTCGTGCGCCGGTGCGAGGACGCCGCGATCGTCGGCTTCTTCAACATCTCCCAGATCACACACGGCCCGCTCCAGAGCGCCTATCTGGGCTACGCGGTCGCCGAGCGCTTCGCCGGCCAGGGTTACATGCGCGAGGGGATCGACCATGCCTTGCGGCATGCGTTTGTGGTTCTGGGCCTCCACCGCCTGGAGGCCAACATCCAGCCCGGCAACGAGGCCTCACTGGCCCTGGCCCGCGCCGCCGGCTTCCGTCGCGAGGGCTTCTCGCCGCGCTACCTGAAGATCAGCGGCCGCTGGCGCGACCACGAGCGCTGGGCGATCCTGTCCGAGGAATGGCACGCCCAGCGGCGCCGCACCGCCTTGCTCGATCAGACCGTGAAGCGACGCTAGACTCGACGCCCGTTCGCCGACGTAGCTCAGCTGGTAGAGCACTTCACTCGTAA
>JAXDGF010000379.1:0-4829 GCA_034665165.1 Solirubrobacteraceae bacterium
GATTCCGCGCGTGGGAGCACAGGCGAGGTTTTCGCCGCGGTACCGGCAGCAGCGGCGCGAGTGGAGCGGGGTTTGGCCGCCGGTGCGTCGCTCCGCGCGCCGACTCCTCGCCCCGTGAGCCGGTCGAGTGCCTCGCGCGTCCGCTGGCTCACGAAACGTCGGTTCCGATACTCCAGCTCCAGCATCCGACCCACATGGACCATCTTCAGGGGAACGCCCTTCGCAGCTGCGTCCGCCACCGCGGCGGCGCTGATCTTCTGGATCTCCGCTCCGGAGAGCGAGAAAGAGGCCGCCAGGTAGTCGAGGTCGGCGTCCGTCACCTCCGGGTGCCGTCGAAGCTGCCGGCGCCAGATCTGTTTCTGATCATCCGTCCACTGAACGGGGATCTCGACCAAGAAGTCGACGCCGTCACCGAGCGAAGGCTCGAGCTTCGTCGAGGCCCTGGAGGCGAACACGACTACACCTGCGTGGCTCTTGCTCGCCCGCACAAGCTCTGAGAGCTCGACGGAAGGCGGGCGCTCGCTTACGGTTGAGGCGCGCAAGGAGGTCGCGATCACGTTCTCAACCCGGTCGACCAGCAGCACCGCGTTCGAGCTCTTCGCGTCGGCGAATGCGCGGCGGATCAGCTCCAAGGCCCGGTCGCGGTCGAGTTCGGAGACGACGGCGAGATTCAGCTCAACGATCTCGGCGCCGAGATCGGCCGCGAGCAGCCGGGTAGCCATCGTCTTGCCGGTGCCTTCGCCGCCCGTGAGCACGAGCGTGAGTCCTTGGCTGTGCTCGCCGCCGCGCTCGTTCCCGGCCTCTGCCCCCGCTTTGCGTCGCGCCTGCGCCTCCGCGACAGCTGCCCGGAGGACGTCCCGTTCGCGCGGCGGGAGCACAAGGTCATCCCAGCTGAGCGCGGGCTCCGACCGTCCCGACGGCCCCTGCCCTTCCGCAGATGGCGCCCCGGCCCGTCCGATCTCCATGCAGCAGGATGATAGGCCGCCGGGACCTCACCTATTCCTCCTCCGCGAAAACCCCCGATTCGCGGCGCTCTGTTGTTCGCCGCAGCCGCAACACCACCGTCCGCATAGCCGGGTTATTGTGGTCGGCATGGCCGTGTACCGAACGACGTTCCCGATCAACGCCCCGAGCTCGGTGGTCTGGGCCGTCCTCGCGGACTTCGAGCGATACCCCGAATGGAATCCGTCGCTGCCGTCGATCGCGGGAGACCTCCGCGTCGGCAGCACCGTGTCGATCACCTTGGCGATGCCCGGGCGGCCGTCGCCAAAGGTCAAGGCGCGGCTCCTCGAGGTGGCGCCGCAGCGCCGCCTCACCTGGCACGGGAACGCAGGAGCCGACTGGCTGTTCGCGGGCGACCGCGAGTTTCTGATCGACGAGGCGGATGGCGGGGCTGTGAGCTTCACGCACGTGGAGAACGTCCGCGGAGCGCTGTTCCCGCTGTTCCGCCTGATCATGGGAAGCGCCATCCAGCGCCATCACGACGGGCTCAACACCGCCCTGAAGCAGCGCGCCGAGGAACTCGCCGCCGGCAACCCAACCTAGAATTCGCCGGCGGGCTGAGGCCCAGGTGGCATCGATATCAGCAGCTCGCCCTCGAGGCGTTCGAGCGCGACCGCGCGAACGGCGCGTTCCGGCGCTCAGGTGCTGTTGTCTCGCGGCGTCAGCTTTCGCAGATCGACCACTGCCCCGCTCTCGAGGTCGCGATCGAGCAGCGTCCAGATGTCCCGCGCCACTCGGTCCGGATCTGCAAGTTCGCGCGCCCGGTAGAGATCGACGAACTTCTCCCGCCGGGGGAAATTGCTGTCGTCGGTCCGGCGGATCTGCTCCTGCATCTCGGTGTCGACCGTGCCCGGCGCCACGGCGATCACTTCGACGCCACCACGCAGGTCTTGCTCGGCGCCGACGTCGCGTACCCACTGGTCGACGGCCGCCTTGCCCGCCCCATACGCTGACCAACCCGGATAGACGCTGGTGGCCGCACCAGACGTGAGCATGACCAGCTGGCGCCGGATATCTAGACGTCTGGCGGCGGCCAGGAACATGTGCCCGAGGACCTGCGGAGCGGCACTGTTGAGGATGACACTTCGGGAATAGGACGCGGTATCCACCTCACCGGCGAAACCGATGGGCCCCACGACGCCCGCGGCGTGCACGAACACAACCCGCTCGCCCGACCAACCCCGAAGCTCGTGCGCGAAGGATTGACCGACCCTCTCCCACGACCGAGGGTCAGCGAGATCGGCCTCGAGGTGCTCCCCGGCCGAGGGTGGGCGCCGGCTGATGTCAATGAGGCGGGCCTCCTCCCAGGGGATCGTGGCGGCGAGCGCCTTGCCGATGCCACTCGAAGCGCCCGATATCCAGATCAACGTTTCAGCCATGACCACAAACCTACCCGGGGTGGGGATCCCAACGTCAGCCCAACGTCTCCTCCAGCGTCCGGCCGCTCACCACTGAGTGCGGCTGCTCGGCGACGATGTCCGAGCCGGGGCGCGCGTCGTCGTCGCGCCGCTTGACCAGGAGCCACCCGGGCTTGGGGCCGGGTCGGGTGCGCTGGAGGGCGAAGCCGCCGTTCAGCTTCTCGCCGTGGAGGACGAACACGGCGTGGCCGCGGATGAGGGCCTCGGGCCAGGGAACGCGGCCGCCCTGCTCGTAGCTGCCCCGATCCCACACGATCACGGCACTGGTGCCGCGCTTGCCCTCGAAGGCGTTGTGCTCGAGGGTGTGGTCGGGGACCTCGGCGGCGAAGCGCTTGATCGCGGGATCGAGCGAGGGGCCCTTGGGAACTGCCCACGAGCGCATCACGCCGTCGACCTCGAGGCGGAGATCGAAGTGGTGAGTGCTAGCCGAGTGCTCCTGAACGACGAAGACTCCGGCGCTCACACCGCGAACGGCGAACTGCTCGTGGCCTTCCGGCGCGACGTGCTCGATCTCCACCTCGTCGACGCGAGCGAGTGACGCGCCTTCATGCAGGAACGCCGCGAACTCGCGGACTGCCCGCTCCTCGCCCTCGGCGTGGACGCGCAGGGTGCCCGCCTCGCCGTCGCGTACCCAGCCCTTGACTCCGAGCTCACCCGCCTTGACGACGATTGCGTCACGGAAGTCTGCGCCCTGCACCTCGCCGCGCAGGAGAGCGCGGATCGCGTCGGTGCCCGCCGCGCCTCGCGCCACCGTCGCGGCTCAGCGCGGCGACCAGGGCGTGACGGGCCGCGGCAGCGGCGCACCGTCGACGACCAGGTCGACTCGCTCGTTGAAGAAGGCCAACCTCCCCGTGATCTCTCGGGCCTCGCGCATTGGCTCTGGGTAGCTCCAGACGATGTCGTCATCGCCCTCCAGCGACCAGTAGGACGCCTGCCCCTTGTAGGCGCACACGGTGGTCTTCGCGCTCGGTACAAGCACGTCGGTTCGGACGTCCTCGCGCGGCAGGTAATAGCGCACCGGTAACGGCGGCTCGAACAGAAGGTACGGCTCCGAGGACTCGGCGACCACGTCGCCGTCGACCTCGACCCGTACATCACGCGAGCTATGCACGATCTCGATCCGGTGGAAGGGATCTCGGGGATGGCCGATGTTGCGCTCGTCCTCCTCGTACCAGGCGTCAAACGCCTCGAAGTCAAGGATCGCGTACTCGCTCAGCGCCTTGTCAGCAGGCCGGAAGGCCACGGCCTCGGACTCGCCATCGCGCGGACGGATCGTTAACGGCGAGCCCTCGGTCGTGTGTACCGAGAAGGGAACCGCGGGTGTCAGAACCCGGCGGTCACCGAGTGCTGGCGCATCGATCTCCGACGCGTCCGTGGGCGCGCGCACGGCAGAGGCGGTAACGGTGCCGTCGACGTCCGCGAGGGGAATGGCGTAACTGGGGACGATGCGGCCTGGCTCCCACACCAGGACCGCGCGCGAGCTGTCGACCACCGGCTCTCCTCCGAGGATCCCTCGGATCCGTTTCTCGATCGGCTCGTAGCGGAGGTCGCCCAACTCGCGAGCGAAGACGTCCCGGAGGCGGATGCTCATCGATCGTGACCTTGGCACAGTGACGTCAACCTCGCAAGGCCGCGGCCGGTCGGCCGCGGGGAGGAGCGCTAGGCTGCCCCGAGCCGGCCCGACCGAGCCGGCCCGACCGAGCCGGCCCGAGGCGGCTCGCGCCCTCAGAGCCGCGAGGAGTGTGAGCGCAGACCCTCGAGGTCGAGGACGGTCAGGCCGCGCCGCGAGGTCTCGATCAGATTCAGGCCGCGGAGGGTCCGCAGCGCTCTTGCCGTCGACTCCCGTGAGGACGCGCTCCACGAGGCGAGCTCCTCCTGGGTGATCGGAAGGGCGACGTCGATGGAGTCACCTTCGCGCCTGACGCCGAAGCGCTCGGCGAGTTCGACGAGCCGGCCGGCCACTCGCGCGAGGCTCTCGGAGGTCGCGAACTCCATGCGCCGGGCATCGGCGATGTAGAGGCGCGTGAGCGCGAGGTCGAGCAGGGCCAGGGTGGCGCGGGGGTGAGCGGCGAGGAAGGACCGCAGGCTCGCGACGGGGATGACGACGCCGTCGACGGACTGGAGCGCGGTGGCCGAGGCCGAACGGTAGGCGTCGCGGAAGGCCGCGGCCGCGGTCGCCTCGCCGAGCAGGTCCCCCGGGCCTGAGAGACCGAGGAGGACCTCGGCGCCCTCGACGCTGGTGTGGATCTTGACCAGACCGGCGCGGAGCAAGATCGCGCTGTCGGCGAGGTCGCCCCGGCGAACGAGCATCTCGGTCGGCTCCCAGCGCCTAACGCGCCCGGTCTGGAGGAGGGCGTCTCGCTCGGGCTCGAGCAGGGACTGAAGAAATGTCGGAGGAGGAGCCAAGTC
>JAXDGF010000380.1:0-11167 GCA_034665165.1 Solirubrobacteraceae bacterium
GGAGGCCACCGGCTGACCTGCGGCCGAGATGGCCGCGCCATCGTAAGATTGCGTCAGTGCGGATCAGCCTGTTCACCGCGACCGCTCTGGCGTTGGCGTCCGCCGCGGTGGGACTGAGCACGCAAGCCCCGGCCGCGACCACGGTCTCCACGCAGGCCCCGCCCCCGGTCGTCACCGGGGGGACGCTGGCCGTGACACTGAAGGTCTCTCCTGCCGGCACGACGCAGTTCCACGGCGTGCTCTTCCAGGCCCAGGCCACGAGCGGCGACATCACCGTGTACGGGTTCGCATACGGCGATGGTGCCGTCGAGTACGGCTCCCAGCCCGAGGCCATGCACGCGTACCGCAAGCCGGGGACCTATCACGCCCTCGTCGGGGTCGTCGACGTCGGAGGCCAGTCGGCCGTCTCCTCGTCGGTGACGATCCACGTCGCCGACGGCGTTCCTCCCCTCGTCCGCATCGACCGCCCGAGCCCGGGTCAACGCGTCCGGTTGCGGTCCGCGGGAATACGCTTCGCGGGCTCGGCCACCGACGCCGGAACTGTGGCCAAGGTCCAGCTCGCGATCCAGCTCGTCTCCTCGGCCCAGCATTTCAAGACCGGCGGCAGGTGCGTCTGGTACGACGGGAGTTCGTGGCTCGTCCTCGCCGGCTGCTCGAGCCCGCATTTCTTCACCGTGCCCCACGCGCGCGGCAAGTGGAGCTTCCACATGGGGTCAAAGGTGAGGATCCCGGCTGGAAGCTATGTCATACGCGTGCGGGCGATCGATCGAGCCGGGAACATCAGCCACTACTACGCCGTCCCCCTGCGGACGATCCTGCCCTTCGAGCTCGCGCGATGACCGCCCCGCGGCGCGATCGGCGGTGCGGGCGCCACGCCCGCCGGGTGGTCGCGACGGCGTGCCTGCTCGCGCTCGCGGCCGTGGCGACCGCGCTCGCGGCGGGCCACTGGCGGGCGAGCGGAAAGCTGCACCAGGCGCGCTTCCTGGCCGCAGCCGCGCTGCTCCCCGACGGTCGCGTCCTCATCACCGGCGGGTTTCAGCACACAATGCTCGCCAGTACGGAGATATACGACCCCAGCCAAGGTCGCTGGTCGGTGGTCGCCCCCTTCTTCTCCCCCAGGTTCGCGCACACCGCCACGTTGCTGGGAGATGGATCGGTCCTCATCGCCGGTGGCTCCAACCTGACGGTCGGCTATGTAGCTTCGGCCGAGCGCTACCTACCGGCCACCGACACCTGGGTGGCCGCGGGCCAGCTCGCCACGGGGCGGGACAACCACACGGCGACGCTGCTCCAAGACGGCCGGGTCCTCGTCGCCGGGGGCCTGAATAACTTCGGGCCGGCGCTGAAAAGCGCGGAGATCTACGACCCGACCACGAACGCGTGGACTGCCGCGGCGAGCATGACCACTGCGCGCTATCACCAGACGGCGACGCTCCTGCCCGACGGGAAGGTGCTCGTCGTCGGCGGCGAGCAGCGCTTCGGGAGCGGGAACATCAAGCTCCTCTCGGGCGCGACCCTGTACGACCCAGCGAGCAACCGCTGGACGTCGGCAGGAAGCCTGCCCTACCCGCTCGCGAACCAGACCGCCACGTTGCTGAAGAACGGGCGCGTGCTCGTGGTCGGAGGCGGGGACCGCGAGCCCGGTTTTACCGCCCGGGCCGAGATCTACAACCCGGCCCGCAACCGGTGGTCCGCCGCCGCCCGGCTCCCGAAGCCGCGCGCCTTCGCCGCCACGGTCTTGCTGGCGAGCGGTCGGGTGCTCGTCGCCGGCGGGATCAACGACCACGGGGCGCGGGCCGACACCGAGCTCGACGACTCCGCCCGCAACCGCTGGACTTCGGCCGGTGCGCTGGCGCCCGCCTACCGGGAGGCGGCCATCACTCTGCCCAACGGGAAGGCGCTCCTCATCGGTGGCCAGACCTATGTCGGCAAGCCGCTGGCCACGACGTCGCTGTACAGCCCCTGACCTCCGTCCGGCCGGCTGCAAGCGGATCGGACGCCCCTAGGGTTCTGACGTTAGCGCTTAGCTTTCGGTGAACCTGACCGTCACGCCGCTCGGGTCATACAGCGTCCCCGGGTCGGCGGCGTACACGGTCAGGACGTGAGGTCCGCGGGCAAGCTTGGGCAGCCGGAACGGGCGGCCGACCGGGCACGCGAGCCGCCTCCTATCGAGCTTGCACAGTCCGATCGTGGCCAGGGGGTTGCTGCCGCTGAACTGGACCGTGGGCCGGCGGTCGCTCGTGGTCGGCGCAGGCGCCTGCACCACGCTCGTGGTCGGTGGGGTTATCACGCGCACGTAGAGATTGTCGGTGCCGTTGTTGGTCCCCTGCACCAGGTTGTTGGCCCCGGACACGAACGCGACCGTCGATCCGTCGGCGGAAATCGCGGGCTGCTGCAGGAGCTGGGCGTCGAGCTCGGGGGCGCGCGCGGTCCCGTCCGGGGCGACGTCGAGGGTCAGCGCGGTGCCGCTCGCGAAATCCTGAGCGAAGATGTTCTCGCTCGGCACCCAGGGGGAGGCGAGGTTGTCGGCGAAGGACTCGAACACGGTGACCTCACCACCGCCCGAGGTCGCAGGGGCAAAGCTGTCGTTGTCGCCCGGCTTCAAGAGCGAGCTCTCCGACACGAGCCAGGTGTGGCCTGATACCAGGCTATGGCGGAAGACGTTGGTGTGACCCGAGGTCGCTCCCTTGTTCAAGTTGGTGGCGTTGGAATCGAAGACCACGTAGTGGCCGTCGCCGCTCAGGTCGGCGAACTCGGTGAAGGGGAGGGGCACGGCGGCGTTCTGCTCACGCCCAGAGCTGGAGACGCTCACACGTGTGGTCTGGCCGGTGGTCAGGTTGCGGACGAAGACGTCGGACACGTGATTGTGATCACCGCGGACCAGGTTGCCGGCGTCCGAGGTGAAGCTCACCAGGTGGCCGTCGGCGCTGATTGACGGGTTGTAGGAGGACCCGTTGGCCTGGGTGCCGCGCGAGGTGATGCTGACGCGTTGGACGGTGCCCGTCTGGAGGTCGGCGACGAAGACGTCCGATGACGCGTCGCTGTCTCCAGGCACCAGGTCGTCGGCGGCGGAAGTGAACGCGACGTAGCGTCCGTTGGCCGAGACCGCCGGCTGGTTGGAGTCGGCGTCGGGCTGGCCGCCGGCGAAACCGACGCTCACGAGGCGAACGGCACCGGTACCCGTTTTCACGAAGACGTCGCTCCGGCGGCGGCTGGTGCCCGTGACGAGGTTGGTGGCGGTGGAAGCGAAAGCGACGACGCTCCCGTCTGCGCTCACGGAGGGCGTGACCGAACCACCATCGGCCGGCGCACCGTTCATGCCCTGCGAGATCAGTGTCGCCTTTCCAGTGGAGAAATCGAACAGGTACACGTGGGAGAGGCGACGGGCGCCGACGAAGGGCCCGAAGTTCGAGGCGACGGAGGCGAAGGCGATGAAACGGCCGTTGCCGCCGATGCTCGGCTCGCCACTGGGGCCGTTGGGATCGACCCCCGGGGGCGCGACGATGGACGTGCGGACGAGGGTGGCCGCGCGCCCCGGGACGGCCACGAAGGTGCACACCGTGATCAGCGTGGTGACCGTGGCGCCGATCAGCACCAGCACGCGAGAAAGCGAGGAGCGCGCAGACATCAACGCTCCGCTGCGGGCTGTGCCGTTCGCCGGCGCTGAACGTGCGGCGTCCTCTTTTGCACGAGGACGTTACGCGCCGCGAGCAGGCGCACCTGCGCCCACTCGGGGTCGAGGAAGGAGAGATAGAGGGTCAAGATCGCCAAGCTGAAGAAGCCGACCCGGATCGAGTATTCGATCCCGAGATGGAGGCACACGCCGGCCAGCAGAACCCATGGCCGCCAGCGTCTGCTCCAGACCAGGATCGCGAGGCTCAGCTCGAGCGCGAGGGTACCGTAGGTCATCACGTTGGCCATCAGCATCGAATGGGTGAGAAAACCGGGCAGCGGGAAGCGGCTGAGATCGGAGATGCGCATCGAGTAGGAGACCGCGGTGCCGTTGTTCCAGGTCGTGCCCTGAACCTTTACCCACAATCCGAACAGGTAGAGCACGGTCAGCTGGATCTGCATGAGCCGCAGGGGCCAGATCGAGCGCCGGGGAAACTCCCAGATGTTGTCGCCGCGGTGCCAGCGGTCGACGGACAGAGCGGCCCCCGCCGGCGCGAGCATGAGGTAGAAGGCGAGCAGTCGCATCAGCCCGTCGCCCGTGTTGAAGACGTAGGGGTTGCGGCGCTCGAAGGACACGATCCCGATGAAGACCAGGAGCGCGGCGATCCGGGTTTGGTAGCCGACGATGAGGGCGATGCACGCGCACAGCAGGACGGCGAACAGGATCTGGACGGCGAGGTTGCTGTGGAATACCGCCAGCACCCCCCACACGCCCGCCGACGACGGTTGGGCGGGCAACAGGCCCGAGCGGCTGAAGAAGGCATCCAGGTCTGGCGCGAGCGAGATCGTCCACGCGAGCGCGAGGAGCCCGAAGACGATTCGCAGCACGGCCAGCGACGACGTCGGCTCGGCCCGGAACCAGAAGCGCTCCCACGCCGAACCCCCGCGCTCCTCCTCCACCATCACCTGCGCCCCCCGTTCGCGTTGAAGCGCAGCGTGTAGACCACGCGCTGCTGAACGGTCCCGGTGCTCGGCGTGACGCCCGGAGGTTCGAGCGCGGCGTAACGCTCGATCAGGGTTACGCTCTTGGGAGTCTCGCCGGGACCGGTCGCGCTCGAGGCCGCCCACAACGCCGCGGGCCGCCACAGCAGCGAGTTGGCCGGGGCGATCAGGTTCTCCTCCCACTTGCGCCAGCGATAGTCGCGGTATGTCCCGATCAGGGCGCCGTCGTGCGGGAAGCGCCACAGGGCGGGCTTGCCGTTCGTGAACGTCACCACGGCAGCGACGTCGATCACGACGCGCCGGGGATCCGGCGCGAACAGGGCCCAGTTCTGATCGAGGCCGGTTGCGTTCAGGTACGGCTGTCCGGGCCGGAGCAGCTCACGGCGCAGCTCGGACTGCGGAAGGTTGATCGCCACGATGGCGATGAGCGAGATCACGATCAGCGTGCTCAAGATCCCGCGGCCGACGGCGGACTCCTCGAAGCGCTGCTGAAGGCTCAGCCGCTGTCCCCTGCCGGGGTTGTGAGACTGATTACGGGGCGGCATCGAGCGAGATCGGCGCCGGCCTGGACAGGGTCCCCGAGGTCCTATTGCCGCGGAGGCGGTGTTCCTCGGCCGACCGAATCGCAGCCGACCCCGCGATCACAGGGCGCGACCATGCGGTGGTCGCGCGCCGCAACTCATAGTGCACGATGATCGGAATCTGACAACTGATTGGCCTCGCGGCCCATCTGCGGTAGTGTTCCATCTTCGGGAGAATCACGCGCTGGCGTAGAACCGCGTCTGCGCGCATTGGCAGCGGCGACAGGGAGAGAAGATGCGGCGACAGTTGAAAGCTGTTATTGGCGCGGGGGTTGTGCTTGCCTTGGCGATGGTGTTTGCGATTCCGGGGCTCTCCTCGGCTGGCGACGGGTCGGCGCTTCCTGGGCGTTCTGCCGTCGCACCCGCGACCTCGACCTCGAGCTCGAGCTCTGTTTCCTCTTCGTCGGTTCCCTCCGTCACGCCTGACGTGACGGCCGCGGCCAGCGGCCAGTACCAGCCGCCGCTGCACGGCGCCAATCCTCACGGCGAGGGAACGGTCGCCTCCGTCTATCTCGGTCCGTCGAATTCGCGGCCGTACGCCTCGTCCCCGACTGGAGGACCGGAGACGATCGTCGTCGGGCGCTCGGTCGGCGAGCAACGCTCTGACGGCACCTACCACGGCCACATCACGATCCTCGCCCTGGCCGGTAACGACATCGCAGGCGTCGACACCACCCCGGGCCAGAGCCAGACCGGCCCCCTGAACGCCGTCCAGACCGGCATCCTGGACCCGCTGTGCACGGCGACGGGCCACCTCGTCTGCGTCAACGCGGTGACCGCCAACTCCACCACGACGGCGACCGGCTCGACGAACTTCTTCGAGGCGGCCGGCGTCCACGTCGGGGTCAATGCTGCCGGCGTGCCCGCGATCGGCGCCGACGTCGCTACCTCTGACGGCAACATCAGCGCCACCGCCGCCTGCCAGACCGCGCACGGCGACTCGAACGTCGCCAACGTGGTGATTGGCACGCTCGTGGCCCAGGCCGTGCAGTCGACTTCGGACACGAAGACGTGCAACAGCGGCGGCACCTCGACGGCCCCTGTCGGGACCTCGACGGTGCTCAACCTGGGCACCACGCCGATCAACCTCCCCCTCCCGGGCGCGGCCGGCTGCGGCGCCGGAACGCCGAACACGGATACCGGCATCCCGCTCCTGCTGCCGGTCGTCTGCAACGCCGACGACACCAACGGTGGCCAGACGACGATCCCGTACAACGTCCGCGAGGCGCTGGACGTCTTCGTCCTGAGCCTGCCGGGCGCCTCCAGCGTCGTGCAGCTCACATCGGGCGCCTCGGAGAGCGCAGCCGCGGCGCCTGGTACGACCGGCACGACCGGTACGACCACCGGCACGACCGGTACGACCACCGGCACGACCGGCACGACCGGGACGACGGGAACCACCGGCACGACCGGCACAACTGGCACCACCGGCACGACGGGGACCACCGGGACGACCGGAACCACCAGTTCGACTGGAACCACCGGTACGACGGGTACGACCGGCACGACGGGCACGACGGGTACTACCGGAACGACCAGTTCGACTGGAACCACCGGTACGACGGGTACCACCGGCACGACGGGCACGACGGGTACTACCGGAACGACCGGCACCACCGGGACGACGGGAACCACCGGCACGACCGGCACCACGACCGCCGCTGCGAAGGCACAACTGCCGTTCACCGGTGAGGACGTGGTCGCTGCCGTCCTGGTTGGCCTGCTCCTCCTCGGCGCCGGCCTGGGTACCCGCGTCATGCTGGCCCGCCGCACCCACTGATCGAGTTCGACCGCTGACGCGTTCGCCCCTAACAGGTCGGACAGGGTTTGCGGTCGGGGCGGTTGCCACGGCCACGGTAATCGTGGTCGTGGCAATCATCGCCACCTCCGGTGGCGGCGCGAAGCGGCCTCCGCCGCCCGCCCGCCTTCCAGCGCTGGTGAACACGTACACGAACCGCGCCATCGGCGTCACCGGGGCTCTCCCACGTGACTGGACCGCCGTACGCGGTACCGGCTTCGTCCAGCTCGCGAGCCGGGACCGGAACGCGATAGTGGTCATCGGCGCCCAGCTCGTCACGCCAGGACGCAAGCCACCCCTGCTGCGAAGAGCCCTTGCCGCCGTCCGCAAGACGTACGGGGCGTACGGACCGGTCACGGTCAAGCACGCGCCCGGGGCCAAGCTCGGCGGACTTCCCGCCCGGAGCATCGTCGCCTACGCGCGCAACCGCCATCACGTCCTCATCAGGGTCCTGGTGGCAGCGGCCCAGACGCCTCGGCTCGCATATCTGCTCGAGGCGTTCACCTCGCGCAAGGCCAGCGTGCACGACCTCGCGGAGACGCAAGAGGCCGTGTCCGCGCTTCGTCTCAAGGGCTGACGCACCGGCGGGCGCGCGGGCGCGGCGCGCGGGCGCGGCGCGCGGGCGGGCGGGCCTATTCGGCCCGCGCTCGCGGTGAGAATCGCCCGCGCTCGCGGCGGGAATCGCGCGGGCCCGCGGCGGCACTCGCGCGCGGTCGCGGCCCAAAATAGACCTTTTGTCCAGTTGATAGCCAGTTTCCTAAGTTTTTGCGCCCGCAGTCGATGCCTGCGAGGTGCTCGGCCGCATACCACTCCTCGCCACAACGCTGGCGTGCGGAGCCCTCGCGTGGTTGCCCTCCGCCGCCCGCTCGCAGCCCCCGGCCCGCGCCGGCTCCGTCCACGCCGGCGACAGCGCCTCGATGACAATCGCCTTCGCCGGCGCCGCCGGCGAGTGCAGGCTCGTGGCCTACGCCCCCGGCCGGGCACCGCACCTCATCAGCCAGGTCAGGCCGACAGGCCGCAAGGTCACCTGGATCTGGCAGGTCCCCGGCGGCGCGCGCAGCGCGACCTGGCGCCTGGTGGCCACCTGCGGGTCGAGCCAGATCGGCGCGGTGCTCACGGTCCACGGACACCGGCAGGCCGGATCCCTCTCCCTCGCTCGCGGCGTGCGCGTGCTCCAATATGCGAACGCCACCTCCCGCCCCGAGGCGAGCTCGGTGAGGCGTGCGGCCCAAATCTGGTGGGCGAGCAACTCAGGCTCGATCCTCTCCGGCTTTCACACCGGCAGCTCCGCGGGCGAGTGCACCTCGTACGTAGCGGCGCGACGCCCGGACATCATCAAGCGCGTCGACATCTCGGCCTACACCCGCTATCTGGTCGCCGGCAGCGGTGCCCTGAACGTGAACTGGGATGCGATGGACTGGCCCCGGAACGCCCGGCGCGCCGGGCTCACGGTCGGCAAGACCCCTCACGCCGGTGCCGTGCTCGTGTTCCAGGCCAGGGCCTACGGCGCCACCTCGCTCGGCCACGTCGCCTACGTGAGCGCCGTGGCGCGGGACGGATCCTTCACCATCACCGAGATGCACGCTCCCGTGCTCGGGCGGATCACCTCGCGTCACTTCGACGCGCGGACGGCACGGGCCATGGCGACCAACCCGGGCATCAGCTTCATCTATCGCTGAGGGTGAGGTCGAGGCTGAGGGTCAGGCCAGCGACCGGCCCCGCGTGCGCGGGCCGGTTCACGCCCGCCCTGGGACCAGGCGCAGACGCGGCGGCAGCAGCGGTAGCACGGCGCGTTTGACGTACTCGGCGCCGCCGGCGACGAGCGCCTTGCGCACGATCGCCGGAGGCACGGGCGAGAAGCCGTACTGGCGGCGGATCTCGTCCGGAAGGAGCGCGATGGTCACGAAGTTGACGGTCTCCAGGAGCGGCCGTGCCTTCCAGGGCAGCGGCGGGTCGAGGACGATCCGCTTCGCTTGGCGGCGCGCCCAGTCGGTGACGAACAGCTCGTCGCCACCGAGCATTCGCGTCCGGTACGCGTCGAGGTCGTCCAGGGTGTCCGGCAGGTCGCGATCGCGCAGCCCGAAGAGCCGGCCAATGACCTTGTAGTCGTCCCAGTACTCGGCCTCGGCGTCCCGCGAGAGCGAGCGCACGTACATGCGGTAGACGACAAGGGACGAATCGACGAGCGTGAACAGGACCCAGAGGAGCAGCTCGGGATCGTCGGCGCGATACGGCGTACCGGCCGGGTAAGGGCCGACCCCTTCGGCGAGGCGCCCTCGCACCCTCCGGTGCATGGCACGCACCCGCCGCGTCACCTCGTCGGCTTCGGCTCGCGAGCCGAAGCCGATCGTGCCGAGCGTCCGTGCCGTGCGCGCGAGGCGCTCGTACGGATCGTCGAGCGCGCTCGTGTGCGCGAGCAGGCCCGACACCGCGAGCGGGTGGGCGGCCTGCATGAGGAGAGCGCGCGGGCCCGAGAGCGCGAGCGCGCGTTCCCGGTGGATCTGCCGCAGCATCGAACTGTCGTCGAAGTATCCGTTCATCGCGCTTCGCCCCTCGGTGGCTCGGCCGGCTATTCGGCGAGCTCGACCACTTTGGGCGTAACGCTCGCCCCGGCCTCGCGTCGCGCGACCTCGGCGCGCACCACCGGCGCGACCTCGGTCCCGAACAGCTCCATCGAACGGAGCACGTCGGGGTGCGTCACGGCGCCGACGCTCATCTGAGCGATGTAGCGCTGATGTCCGAAGAGCTCGTGTTCGAAGAGTAGCTTCTCGGCCACCTGCTCCGGCGAACCTACGGCGAGCGCGCCCCGCGGGGAGCGCAGGGCCTCGTAGGCCTCGCGGCCCGACGGCGGCCAGCCACGCTCGCGGCCGATGCGGTTCATCATCGCGAGGTACGGCGCGGCAAAGGCGGCGTCGGCCTGCTCTGACGTCTCAGCAATGAAGGCATGGGTGTTGATGCCCACCGCAAGCCCGGCTGGGTCCTGACCCGATCGCTCCGCCGCCTCGCGATAGAGCTCGACGAGCTCGTAAAAGCGCTCGGGCTGACCGCCGATGATCGCGATCGTGAGCGGGAGTCCGAGGACCGCGGCCCGTACCACGGACTGCGGCGTCCCCCCGACGGCAACCCAGATGGGCAGCCGGTCCTGAACCGGGCGCGGCCACACACCGGCGTCGTTCAGGGGGGCACGGTGGCGTCCAGACCACGTGACCCGGGTCTCATCTCGGATCTTGAGCAACAGCTCGAGCTTCTCGGCGTAGAGCTCGTCGTAGTCGTCGAGGTCGTAGCCGAAGAGCGGGAAGGACTCGACGAACGAGCCGCGACCGGCCATGATCTCCGCCCGACCTCCCGACAGGAGGTCGACCTCGGCGAACTGCTGAAACACGCGGACGGGATCGTCGGAGCTCAGCACCGTGACCGCGCTCGAGAGGCGGATGCGCTCCGTCCGTGCCGCGGCGGCGCCGAGGACCACGGCCGGCGCAGAGACAAGGAAGTCCGGGCGGTGATGCTCGCCGAGCGCGAACACGTCAAGACCGAGTTGGTCGGCGAGCTCGACCTCCTCGAGCAGGTCGCGCATGCGCTGCTCGGGCGAGATCCCGGCGGCCAGATCGGCGAAGGTCGCAACTCCGAGTTCCATGGACACATCCTAGCAAACAGTTGAGCGCGCAAATAGTTGGGGGCCCGGTCGCCCGGGGGGTGGGTCGCCGGGGGGTGGGTCTCCGGGAGGCGGGTCGCCGGGGGGCGCGAACTGATGCGACTTGGTCGCGGATATCGAGACTAACCCGCAGCAGTTCGCGAAGGGCTCGCGAAACCAGGCGGACGGGCGGGCTCTGAGGCCCGCCCGCGCCTGCCCGGTCATAGATCACCACTGACTACCTACGTCCCAGGGTTCGTGTCTGAGCCTGGGTGGCGTTGACACTCCCGGCCACCGGGACTGGCCGCCGGCTACGAGAACCGGCGCGTGGCCCGGTTCGGGCATACGGCCCCGACCGAGTGGGCGATCCGCCGGACTAATCATCCTACGCTCCCCGCTCCCCGCCCCCCGCCCCCCGCCCCCACGCCCCGCGCCCCGCGCCCCGCGCCCCCCGCGCCACACGCCCCGCGCCCCGCGCGACGGGCACGGCCGCCCGCCGGGGCCGGGCACCGCCCATAATCGGTCGATCGCAACGCGCGCGGC
>JAXDGF010000381.1:0-10255 GCA_034665165.1 Solirubrobacteraceae bacterium
GTGCGTTTTACGTACCTCTGTCAGGCTGTCGCAGAATGTGGCCCGCCCGTCGCAGAATGTGGCCCGCGGGCGGGTTGGGGCAGGCGGGCGCTGCGGGGGGGGCGTGCTGCGAATTCATCGACATACGATGAAAACGCATCACGGGGCTGGGGCCGCCGCCGCTCCGGCTTCCGGTGGCGCGGCGACGGGACGTGGTGCGAGACCATCGTGGTAGCAGGGGGCGGGGGGTCCGGGCGTTGGGTGACCCGTCGGCGTGATATGCTTGTGCCCTCAATCTTTGTGTCCTCAATAGCCACTACCCGCAAGGAGCCCTGACCCAAGATGCCGGCGCGCGAATTCGAATTTGGCCTCGACACCTTCCTTCCCCTGAACGTCGACGAGTCTGGGCAGCCGGTCCCGGGCGATCAGGTCATCCGCAACACCGTCGAGGAGGCGGTCCTCGCCGACTCCGTTGGGATCGAGTCCTTCAACATCGGTGAGCACTACCGCCCCGAGTTCATGGATTCGGCCGGACACGTGATCCTGGCGGCCATCGCCAGCCGGACCGAACGGATCCGGCTCGGCACCTCTGTCACCGTTCTCAGCACCCAGGACCCGGTGCGCGTGTACACCGACTTCGCGACCCTCGACGCGGTGTCGGGCGGCCGGGCGCAGCTGGTCGTGGGCCGGGGCTCGCTGACGGAATCATTCCCGCTGTTCGGCTACGACCTCGCGGACTACGAGGAGCTCTTCGAGGAGAAGCTCGACCTGCTAACCAGCCTGCTCCGCCAACAGCCCGTCACGTGGTCGGGCCGCTTCCGCTCGCCCCTCACCGACCAGGTCGTCAGCCCCCCGATCGCCGAGGGACACATCCCGACGTGGGTGGGCGTCGGCGGCAGCCCCCAGTCCGTGATCCGCGCCGCCCGCTTCGGCCTACCCCTGATGCTCGCGGTCATCGGCGGCAATCCCAAGCGCTTCGCCGCCCACGTCGACCTGTACAAGCGGGCGCTCGAGCAGTACGGGCAGCCGGCGCTACCGATCGGCCTCCATTCGCTCGGGTTCGTGGCCGAGACCGACGAGGAAGCGATCGACATCCAGTGGCCGTACTGGAAGGAGCAGTTCGAGTGGGCGGCACGCGAGCGCGGATGGCGGCGCCCCACCTACGAGCAGTTCCAGTCCGAGGTCACACACGGCTCGATGTACGTCGGCTCTCCCGAGACGGTCGCCAACAAGATCGCCGACGTCGCCCGCACGCTCGAGCTGAGCCGGTTCGATCTCGCCTACGCCGTCGGACGGGTCCCGCACGAGCAGCGCCTGTCCACGATCGAGCTCTACGGGCGCGAGGTGATCCCCCGCGTGCGCGAGCTGCTCGCCGCGGACACCGACCAGGTCGAAGCGGTGGCGAGGGCCTAACCGGATGACCGTCGAAGCGATCGCACGCGCGGACAACCGGGCCGCAAGCGACCGGGCTACGGACGCAGAGGGCGAGGCCGTGGCCTCCCCCGACCTCGACGACCTGCGCCTCGGCATCGTCGGCGCCGGCAAGCTCGGCACCGCCATCGCCCGCAGCGCGGTCGCGGCCGGGTATGACGTCGCCATCTCCGGGTCCGGACCCGTCGATGACATTGCCCTGACCGTCGACGTGCTCGCCCCCGGCGCCCGCGCCGTCACCACCGAGGAGGCCGTGCGCGACGCGAACATCATCGTGCTCGCCGTTCCGACGCACCGGTTTCGCGAGCTCCCGCGCGACCTCTTCGACGGCAAGATCCTCATCGACGTCATGAACTACTGGGAGCCCGTCGACGGCCTCGACGACGAGCTCGCCGGCGCGGCCGAGGGCACGAGCGTGGTCGTGCAGGAGCGCTTCCCGTCGGCGCGCGTCGTCAAGAGCCTCAACCAACTCGGCTACCACGAGGTCGAAGAACACCGCCGTCCCCGCGGGGCGGCCGATCGCATCGCCATCGGGGCGGCCGGCGATGACCCGGCGGCGGTCCGCACCGTGATGCGGCTCATCGACCGGCTCGGGTTCGATCCCGTCGACGCCGGGCCGCTCGAGAACGGCCTCGCGCTCGAGCCGGACGGGTCGCCCTTCGCCGTCACCTACAGCGCCGCCGAGCTCGCCGATCTGATCTCGCGCCCCCGCACCGATGAGTTTGGCTCACCGCGACCGTTTGACGTAGTGAAGAGCGATGAACACCGAACTCTCAGCCATCCGGGAGCAGCGCCTCCTGCTCGCCGCCGCCCAGGCCGGTGTTGAACGGGCCTTCCGGCGCCTGGTGGATCCCTTCCACCGGGCGCTTGAGGTCCATTGCTACCGGATGCTCGGTTCGCCGCACGACGCCGAGGACGTCGTCCAGGAGACCTTCCTGCGCGCGTGGCGGGCGCTCGAGCGCTTCGAGCCCCGCGCGTCGATTCAGACCTGGCTCTACCGGATCGCGACCAACGCGTGCCTCGATGAGCTCGAGCGGCGACCGCGCCGCCCGGAGCCCGTGGAGCCGTTTCCCGGCTCCCCGCTCGATGGCGTGTCCTCGCCCACCTACGACCCGGCCGCGCGCTACGCGATCCGGGAGGGCGTCGAGCTCGCGCTCCTGAGAGCGATCCAGGAGCTCCCCGGCCGCCAGCGCGCGGTGCTCATCCTCCGCGACGTGCTGGGCTGGACCTCGCCCGAGGTCGCCGACATGCTGGAATCGACGGTGGCGGCCGTCAACAGCGCCCTGCAGCGGGCCCGGGCCACGCTCGAGCTTCACCTCCCGGCGCCCGAGCCCGCGCCCGCGGCGAAGAACGAGCGTGAGCTCCTCGGCCGCTACGTCGACGCGTTCGCGCATGACGACGTCGACGGGCTCGTCGCTCTGCTGCGCGAGGACGCGATCATGCGCATGCCCCCGCAGCGCGCCCTCGAGGGCGCACCGGCGATCGTGACCTTCCTGCGCGAGGTCGCCGCCTTCGGCGATCTCGCCAACATCAGGCTGACGCCGACGTGGGCCAACGGGCGCCCCGCCGTCGTCATGCAGCGCCGCGGGGCCGGCGGCGGACTCGTTCCCCACGGAATCCTCGTCCTCGAGGTCGTGGGCGAGCGGATCGTCGGAATCGACGCCTTCCCCGACCCCGCGCTCCTGCCCCGCTTCGGCTTCCCCGCGGAAGCCCCCAGCGGACTTTCCCCCTAGCGGCTCCAGCCGCGCCATTGCACTCGACTACCAGAACCCTGGAGGCCTCATGACGTCCTCACCCCATGTCAATCGCTGGCGCGCGTTCGCGCTGCTGGCCGTCGCCTACTTCATGACCATCGTCGACCTCACCATCGTCAACGTCGCGCTCCCGACCATCGGCCGCAAGCTCCACTTCTCAGAGACGAACCTGCAGTGGGTGGTGACTGCGTATGCGCTTGCGTTCGGGGGCTTCCTCCTCCTCGGCGGACGCGCGGCGGACCTGCTCGGCCGCCGCCGCATCCTGATGGCGGGTCTCGCCCTCTTCAGCGTCGCCTCGCTCGCGTGCGCGCTGGCCACCAGCAGTTCCGTCCTCATCGCCACCCGCGCGCTGCAGGGCCTCGGCGCGGCCATCGTCCTGCCCGCTGCCCTCTCAATCGTGATGAACATGTTCGAGGAGGGTGCGGAACGCAACAAGGCCCTCGGGATCTGGGGCGGCATTGGCGCCAGCGGCGCGACCGTCGGGCTCATCGCCGGCGGCCTGCTCACCCGCTACGCCGGCTGGGAGTACATCTTCGTCCTCAACGTCCCGATCGGAGCGATCGCGCTCCTGCTCGCGCCTCGCATCGTCCCCGAGAGCCGTCTCGGCGGGGCGCGGCGCCGCTTTGATCTCTTCGGCGCGGTGACTGGGACTGCCGGCCTCGTCGTCCTCGTCGACGCGATCTCGCAGGCCCCGCAGATCGGCTGGGGCGCGACAAGGACGCTCGTCCTCCTCGCCGTTTCCGCCGTCCTCCTCGCCGCCTTCCTGGTCGGGGAAACGCGGGTGCAAGCGCCACTTCTGCCGCTGGGCATCTTCCGCCTGAAGACGCTCGCCGGTGCCAACGCCGCCAGCCTGCTCCTCGGCGCCAGCTTCTTCGCCTTCATCTTCGTGGGCACCCTCTACATGCAGCAGGTGCTCGGCTATTCGGCGCTGCAGACCGGCCTCGCGTGGCTCGCCGCCTCGGTCACCTCGGTTGCCTTCGCGGGTCTGTCGCAGCTGCTGGTAACCCGGGGGTCGGCCAAGATGGTGATGGTGATCGGCATGACCATGATCGGCGGCGGGATCCTGTGGGCCACCCAGGTACCGACGGACGGACACTTCTTCCACAATCTCCTCGGCCCGTTCTTCGTCACCGGGATGGGGACCGCGTTCGCCTTCATACCCGTCTCGATCGCGGCTCTGGCCGGAGTCGCCGAGCGCGAGGCGGGGCTCGCGTCGGGCTTGCTGAACACGACCCAGCAGCTCGGGGGGGCGATCGGCATCGCGATCGCCTCGAGCGTCGCGGCGAGTCACTACCGGACGCTCCTGCACACGGGCAGCTCCCCGCACGCGGCGCTGACGGGTGGATTCCAGTCGGCCTTCTGGGTGCTCGGCGGCCTTGCCCTCCTGGCCGTACCCGTCATCTTCCTGCTCATCCGCCGGGATGAGCTCGCGAGCGCCGTGGCACGCACCACCATCCGAGAGCCGCGGCCCGCCATGGCCACCGCCGACTGACAGCGTTGACAACCCCAACAGCAAAGAGAGGCAGCCCCATGGCCCCAGTCATGATCCGCTACAAGGTCAAGCCCGACCGCGTCGAGGAGAACGAGGAGCTCGTCCGCGCCGTCTACGCCGAGCTCAACCGGAGCGAACCGGCAGGCTTCCGGTACGCAACCTTCAAGCTCGACGACGGTGTCAGCTTCGTTCACCTCCACGTCAACGAGCGCGACGACGGGACGAACGCCCTCGGGCAGTTACCTGTATTCAAGGAGTTCGCGCGCGGCATCTCCGACCGCTGCGAGGAGCAACCCGTGTTCACCGAGCTCCACGAGATCGGATCGTTCCGGTTCTTCGACGAAGGGGCGTCACAAGCGCGTACGCTCGCGCAATAGAGAGGTCGATGGCGCCCCACCGCGACGATCGGCAGCGCTGGAGCGCGACCCGGCCGTCACGGCTTGCTCTCGATCAGTCCGGCCCACGGGGGTGCCCCTTCGCCCTGCGACCCCTGCTCCTGCGCCCCGGCGTTCGCGACGAGGCGGTCGAGGATCCCCTCCAGTACGTCGATGTCCTCGGGCGCGATGCCCCGCCGTAGCTGCCGATCGAAGGCGACGGCCGCGTCCCGCAGGCGCAGGAAGCCCGCCTCCCCCGCTTCGGTGAGCTCGACGACGTGGATGCGGCGGTTCGCCTCGTCGCGCCGGCGAGTGAGGAGGCCGTCGGCCTCCATCGCGTTGAGGTGGTGGGTCAGGGTCGCCTCGCGCACGCCGACTGCCGCGGCCAGCTCGCGCTGGTTGGCGACCTGCCGGGTCTTCAGGTTCAGCAGCACGAGCCACATCGGCAGCGAGCCGCCGGCCTCGGCGAGAGCCTCGTCGAAGGCCCGACTCACCACGCGGGCAGCACGAGTGAGGTGCAGGCCAACCGGAGGGCGAAGCGGGCGTGGTGACATGACGCCAGCCTACCACAACCAGTTGATCTCTAAGGGTTAGCTATCTAAGCGTGCCCGGCTGTCGTGACGGTGATCGGTTACGTCGGGGGTGGGATCACCAGCGGCGGGTGGGGGTTGAGGTCGGTGTTCGGGTTGGAATCGAGTCCGGGCGTTTTGGACGTCGTCTTGGGCATCGCGTGCGGCGACACGACCGGCTCGGACGAGGTGTCGGGGACGTACTTGAGCGCGGGCGCGAACGGGCTCGACTCGTAACCTCGGGCCTGCTGCTCGAACGCATACGCCATGCCGAGCAGCTTCGGATCGGAGTAGTCGGGCCCCTCGAGCTGCAGGTTGTCCGGCTGGCCGTCGGGATTCTCGCCGGCCGGGAAGATCACCGTCGGCACGCCGGCGTTCGAGGCCTGCGGATCAAGCCGGCCGAAGCTCGGTTGGATCGAGTCGTTGAGGTGGATGTCCGAGAGCTCACCGGGGAACACCACCGCGTCCACGCCGTTGGCCGACATCCAGCTCTTGAGCGAGGCCTGATACGCCTGGCGGTAGGTGACGAACGCCTGGTTCTGCGAATCGGAGGTCGGGCCGGTGCCGGTATAGATCGGGCTGGCGGCGCGGAACAGCGGCAGGCGGAGCTGATTGTTGATGATTGCACCAGGGTCGCTGTATGGGCTGTTGGGATGGTTCTGGATCCACTTCAGCCAACCCTCGTAGTTGAAGTCGCCGGTGCGGGGCAGCGACGGCGGTCCCGGCGGATCGGGTATCTGCTTGACGGTGGCGCCGGCCGCCTGGAAGTACTTGAACTCCGACATCATCGCGTCACTCGTCCCGGTGGTCTGGAACGGATCCTTGAACGCGTTTGCGTAGTAGCCGATCACCTTTCCCTTGAGCGCCGCGGAGTTGAGGTACGAGGACCAGTCAGCCGGTCGTTGGTTGTCCCAGCCACTGCCCTCGAGCTCCTGCGTCGGGTCGTCGGGGTTGCTCATCGCGATCGCGTTCAACACCAGCGCCTGATCCTCGACGCTTCGTGTAAACGCGCCGGCATAGTCCTGGATGTAGGTCAGCGGCATCACACCCTGGGTACTGGTGAGACCATCAGTACCGCGCAGCGAGACCAGGCTGGCCGCGCTCGACGGGCCCCACAGCGAGTCGCCCGTCTGCGTGCCTAGCGCGGCGGCAGCGAAGCTCAGCGCGACCGCCACCGCCGAGCCACCACTGGATCCGATCGAGCTCTTGGAGGGATCGAACGCGTTCCACACCTGCCCGTAGGCGCTCGGACTGAAGTAGCCGTCAGTGGCGAACTCGGCGAGACTGGACTTGCCCAGGATGATCGCGCCTGCTGCGCGCAGCCGGGCGACCAGGAACGAGTCCTGCTCAGGCTGGTAGTTGTAGAAGACGAGGCTGCCACCCGTGGTCGGCAGCTGCGCCGTGTCGTAGATGTCCTTGATCACGACGGGAATCCCGAGCAACGGCAGCTTGTGACCCTTGCCGCGGGCCTGATCAGCGGCAGCAGCCTCGGCCATCGCGTCCGGATTGAGCGAGATGATCGAGTGGAAGCCGAGCGGCCCCTGGTCGTAGGCTGCGATCCGGTCCAGGTAGGCGCGGACGATCTGCCGGGAGTCGGTGACGCCGTGCTTCATGTCGGCGAGCTCCTGAAGGATTGACTTCCCGACGACGTTGTAAGGGGAGCTGGTCGTCCTCGGCGCCGGCGACGGGACCGGCGGGGGTAGGTTGACGATCACCGGGCTGGCGCACTGCGATGCCGAGTAGCTTGGCACGCCGGCCGTGATCGCGCCGGCGCTCCAGTTCGCCAGCGAGCAGAGCTGACCGGTCGTCAATCCCGCGAAGTCGGGCGTGACGGCGAGGGAGCTGGCCTGGTTCGCCACGGCGGTCACCTGCGATCCGGCCGCCGGAACCGTCGCCCCGATGCTCACCGGGTTGACCTCGGACAGTCCGATCACGACGAAGTGCGCGAGCGCCTTCGTCTGACCCGCCGCCAGCACGAGGTGGTTGATGTACCCGTACTCGTTGGCCTCGTCGCCGGTGGTCTGCAGCGGCTTCGAGAACGGCTGCTCCAGGAAGTCGCCGGTGGTGGTGAGAGCGCCGGCGAAGGGTGCGCCGGAGCTCGTCGGCGTCCCCAAGACGACGGCCGACGGGCCGTTCTGCGACGGGTTGCCCGTCGCGGCCGTGGGCGAGGCCACCTCCACCCACGCGTCGGCCGGCGACGGCGCTGCGTCGCTGCTCGAGGTCGCGACCACCGAGCTCTGATTGGGCCCGGTGTGGTAGCCGGCCTGGCCACCGAACTCGACGTCGATGGCGATCGGCGAAGCGGTCGTGTTGGTGAACGTGTCATAGAAGCGGGCGTAGTTGCCCGCCTTGTTGATCGACAGGGCGCGCGTGACGGCCACCCCGCCGAGCTCCACCGCCTGACGCGAGGTGAACGAGTCCACCCCGTCGAAGGTAAGCGCGAAGCCCCGCAGCAGGACACCGTTCAGCAGCGGCGTTGTGGGGGCACCGTCCACCTGCATACGGATCCCGCCGAAGCCCATCAGCGCCCGGCCGCCGGTGTCGTGGATGCTGCCCGTGTCGAGCCCCGGGATCGCAACGTCCTCCACTCCCCAATGATCGCCGTTGCCGTCGTAGACATAGTTGAGCGCGGACGCAGCACTCGTCCACGCACCCATCACCAGGGCGGTCACAACCGCCAACATCGTCACCTTCATCGGCCAGCGGCTCGCGCACGCTGGCGCGGAGGGGCATCCGCGCATCGTGTCTCCAGGTTCGTATGGCCACACTCTGGCGCTTGCGCCACATCACCGATGACGCGGCCACGGACTCCCAGAATGCATTGGCATCGTATGCCCGGGGCCGCCGCGCCCGACATATCCCGGCGGCCAGCGTCACGCGATGCCCACCTATCCATCCGGCCGGGCGACCCGTGACAGCGGACAGGTGGCCCGCACTGTTTTCCGCCTCGATGGAAGATAACCCCGCCCGCTCCCGTCTTATGACCGTATGGACGACCTCCTCACCCCCGAGCTCGAGCTCGTTGAAGGCTTGCGCATGACAGCCGCGCCGCCACAGGCGTGGATCGATGCCGCCGCGATGCTGCCTTCGACGCTGCGTGAGCTCGACGAGATCGAGCAGCTCGTGACGCGCCAGCAAGCCCGTGAAGCGTTCGTGCTCGACCCCGAGCGGACCCTCGCCGACCTCGGCGTGCCCGCGTCTCGGCCGCTCGTAACCGCGTTGCGTGAACGCCTCGCGGGCCGCTCGTAACCGCGCTGCGCGAACGCCTCGCGGCAGGCTGAGCCCGCTCAGCCGTCGAGCGCCGCCCGGGCGCGCGCCCGCTGCGCGTCCGCCGTCCGCGCCGCATCGCGCGCCCGCTCGCGCCGCTCGTCGCCGGCGAGGAGGGCGAGGTTGATCTCGACGAGTCCGGCCGCCGACCGGGCCGTGGCGGCCGCGAGCTCGGCCGCGGCGGCGGCGTCGGCCCGGAGCGCGGCCTCGCATCCATGGGCGATCACGGCGGCGAGCGTGGCGCAGTCCGCGGCGATGGCGGCGATCGACAGCGGCGCGTCGGCGGCGCGCACGAGAGCGGCCCGGAGCGCGGCGTCGCGACCGGTTCCGTCGGGCATACCCGCGAGCGCGGCGCGCGCGGCCGCATAGGCGGCCCCGTTCTCGGCCGAGGCGGCGACGGCCCGGCGGCGGAGCTCGGCACTCTGGACGGCCGCCCCACGGGCCTCGGTCCAGGACTCGATCGACGCGCGCGAGACCGCCTCGCACAGCCCCGCCGCGAGCGCGGCCACGCCACCGGCGACGACGCCCGCCCCCGCGGTGGGAGAAGCGGACGCAAGCTCCGCCGCGACGCGCGCCAGACCGTCCGTCGGGCCGCTCACGGGGGCGCTCACGGAGCCGTCCCGTCAGTCACCGCCGCCACCCTTCTTGGCCTGTCCAGGGGGTGGTCCGCCGTGGCCCGGGTTGTCCCCGCCCGCGGGGGCGGGCTGAGCCGGGGCCTGTGGAGGCGAGGCGCTGGCGATCGCGGCACCCAGGTTCGCGAGGGCGTGATTCAGTGGCGCCACGGCAGCCGGGATGACGGCTCCCTTCTGCTCGAGCTTGGTCGTCTGCTGCGTGAGCCGGGCGAGCTTGTTCTGCGCATCCGCCTGGTTGCCCGAATCCCATGAATGGACGATGTCGGTCAGGCCGGCGGCGATCTGCTGCGCGGCCTTCGGGTTGATCGCTCCCGAGGTGACGTCCTGGGTCAGGAGGGCGTTGAGCGCGTCCGCGGCCGCGGAGACGCTCGGCGGCGGTCCGCTCGGGGTCGAGGCAGCCGTGGTCGGGGTCGGGGCAGCCGTGGTCGGGGTCGAGGCAGCGGCGGTCGGGGTCGACCGAGCGGTGGTCGGAGTCGAAGTGGTCCCGGCGGCCGTAGCGGTCGATGCCGTGCCGACGTGACGCGCGCGGGCCGCCGGACGGGGCGAGCTTCCGCCCGAAGCGAGGGCCACGAGCGCGATCACGAGGATCCCGGCCACGATCGCACCGACCACGATCGCGCGCCGGCGCTCATGACCAGGGGCAGCGGCCGCGCGCTTGGGGCTCACCGCTCCCGCCACCCCAGCCACGCCGCCCGCCCCACCCGCCCGGGCCGGCATCCGCTGCGTCACCCCCGTCCTGTGCTGCGGCACCGTCGCC